>NZ_JH980292.1:2762778-3136020 GCF_000314005.1 Spirulina subsalsa PCC 9445 | reverse complement strand
ACTACTGACTCCATCACAGAGTTGATGGGCTAACTTGAAATAGTAATCCTTTCTTCTGTTGGCTACGGCTTCATGTAATAGAGCGATCCGATGCTGTAGTTTCTGCCATTTATTAGAACCTTTGTCTTTATTTTTAAGCCTTCTTTGTAGTAATTTCATCTTACGCCGTGCTTTATCTAAAAACTTCATGTTCCTCTTGAAGCGAGGAAAACCTAGTCCCTTGCTTTTCATGTCGTTAAACGCCCGCTCCAATTTCCGCAATGTTTGCTGCATCGCTTGGGCATTACCAGACTTCAGGAAATCGTTAGTCTTTTTAGCTTGGGTTAGATTGGCAGATTGAGTAGGGTAGTTAGGATATTCAAAGGGAGCAACAATCTATTCAGAACGAATAGAGCAAGCGTTAACCTGACAACTACGACTGTTAGACCAAAGCTTTCTTGAACCAAAGCATAGTTCCAAACAGATTGGCAGACAGTTAAATTAATTCGATCTTCTCTGTCTGCTCTTTGGTTGGAATTATCTTATAGTTGTAAGTAAGGTTAAGCATTCAATTCTTGCTCATTGTTAGCAAGATTATAGCAGGTTGGGGTATGCTGTTGTAATATGTCGTAATTCATCCCGTCGATACAATCGAGGGTCTTCTTCCGACGATCAAGATAATCGCCTGAATCCCCCCCAGCGTCACCCCCTCATACCAAAGCAACTCCGGCAAGATCAACACCATTGGACCACTCCCACAATGTCCTAAACACCCACACCCCACAACACGCACCCCCGGAAGATCACACCCAGCCAACACCTTCAAAATTTTTTCAGACCCTTGACGGCGACAGGTGCGGTTTTGACAAACAAGAATTTCCTGGGTGATTGGTTGGTTCATGATTAACGGGCTATCGATCGCAACAGTGGGAACAATCCTGATTGACCTACGTCTAGAAGACAGAAATAAGGTCTGCTCTACCATAACCTAATTGCACCCATTGCAATCGACAGGATTTCAACTCTCATCTTTGTACACCTAAATATAGTCCTCAATACCATCAGATATCATGGAATATCGAACCAGCTACTCAACTCTCTCCTTGCCTCTGGTCGGTCTTGCGCTGCTGCTGAGTGCCGGAAGCGCCCAAGCTACAGAACATAGCCCTCTCCTGCTGAGTCAAGCGACCACAGAAGCAGAAGATGTCATTATACAAACGGAAGACGACCCCCGTTTTACCTGCCAATATAACAACGGGTCTTACACCGTGATGTATACCCCCAAAGAGCAGCCAGAATACGCTTATCCTTGGGCATCTCCCCAAGACTTAGGGGGCGGCTGGACGGCGGATAAACGCTGTAATACCATCAGCCAACGCTTAGAACAATATCGTCCCGATGGCCTGTTAGAACTACGAACGGGGATAGAAAATAACTATAATGTTATTTGTGTGACGACCCAAACAGATCCCAGTTGTCGTATTGTCTTAACAGTACCTCCCGGACAAGACCCCATCGCTACACGGGATCAAGTGTTCCAAAATCTCACACTGGCCGATAGTGGCCAAGCGACTCAAGGGGTAAACACTTTTATTAATGGCGGTAATGTCGGCGGCATTATCGGGGAACTGGGCAATGTGTTAGGGATTGATACCTCTAACTTAGGGGGCATTTTAGGCGGCAGTGGTGCCACAGGTGGCGGTGCGCCGATGTCTTCGCCCGGTGGGATTAATTTGCGCCCCTTCCTCGCTCCCTCCGATGGGGGGACAGGGACTCACTTACGCCAAAGTAGTCCAATTCGGAATACACCCCGCCCCGTCCGCAATCCGGGGAATCCGGGGTCTGGTCGGACTTTAAACCCGGATAATTTCCGCTAAGATTGCAGGTAGGGCAAACCCGGCGCTCTGGATGACCAGCGCCGGGTTTCTCGTGGGTGGGGGCTAACTTTTTGCACTACAAGACAGAGGATAGAGCCAACAAAACACCGTAAAATAAGGATTGCTCTCCCATTTGTGCAATTTGTTGAAGACCAATGACCAAAACAGCGCCTACTCCCTCCCATCCTGCATCGACTCGCCCGGATTATGATGTGATTGTCATTGGTTCGGGGATTGGTGGACTGGTGACGGCCACCCAACTCGCCGCGAAGGGGGCTAAGGTTCTGGTTTTAGAACGGTATTTGATTCCGGGGGGCAGTGCGGGCTATTTTGAGCGCGAGGGCTATTGTTTTGATGTGGGGGCCTCGATGATTTTTGGCTTCGGCACGGAAGGCACAACGAATTTACTCACCCGTGCTTTAGATGCTGTGGGGATGAAAATTGAGACGATTCCCGATAGTTGCCAGATTCATTATCACTTGCCCCAAGGTCTGGAACTCAAGGTGCATCGGGATTATGAGCAGTTTCTAGGGGAATTAGGCGATCGCTTTCCCCAAGAACGTCAAGGCATTCGTCGCTTCTATGACGAGTGTTGGCGGGTGTTTAACTGCCTCAATGTTATGGAATTACTCTCCCTCGAAGAATTGGGTTATTTATTCCGCGTCTTTTTTCAACACCCCCTCGCTTGTTTAGGTTTAGTGAAATATCTCCCCCAAAATGTGGGGGATATTGCCCGACGCTATATTAAAGACCCCGAATTACTCAAATTCATTGACATGGAGTGTTACTGCTGGTCGGTGGTACCGGCCGCTAAAACTCCCATGATTAACGCTGGGATGGTCTTTTCTGACCGACATTATGGCGGGATTAATTACCCCAAAGGAGGAGTGGGACAAATTGCCCAGAAACTGGTGGAAGGGCTAGAAAAAGCTGGGGGACAGATTCAATATAAAGCCCGGGTGAGTCAAGTCATTCTAGAAAATGGTCGGGCTGTAGGGGTGCAACTGGCAACGGGAGAACATTACTATGGGACGCGGATTGTTTCTAATGCCACCCGTTGGGATACCTTTGAGAAACTCCTCCCTTCGGAACTCATGCCTCCCTCAGAAAAACGCTGGAAAGAACGTTACCAAAAGTCCCCTAGTTTTCTCAGTTTACATTTAGGGGTTGAGGCCTCGGTGTTACCGCAGGGAACTGAATGCCATCATATTCTGCTGGAAGAGTGGGACAAGATGGAAGAAGCCGAGGGGACTATTTTTGTCTCGATTCCTACCCTACTCGACCCCAGTTTAGCCCCAGACGGCCATCACATCATCCACAGTTTTACACCCAGTTGGATTAAGGACTGGCAAAATTTATCAAGTAAGGAATATGAGGAGAAAAAAGAAGCGGCCGCAGACCGGATTATTGACCGTTTAGAGCAGATTTTCCCCAATTTAACCCAAGCGATTGACTATCAAGAGGTGGGAACGGCGCGCACCCATCGCCGCTTTTTAGGTCGGGATGATGGGACGTATGGCCCCATTCCCCGCCGCAAGTTGGCGGGATTGTTGGGGATGCCTTTCAATCGGACGGCTATTCCGGGTTTATATTGTGTGGGGGATAGTACATTCCCCGGACAAGGTTTAAATGCGGTGGCGTTTTCCGGTTTTGCCTGTGCGCATCGGGTGGCGGTGGATTTGGGCTATTAGTTGGGGGGCAATCTTGACGGGGAGGGGGAGAGAGGGAGAGAGGGAGAATTGATAATTATTACCTATTCCCGACACCCGACTCCCTAGGGCGCAAGCATTCATTGGTGTCAACTTAAGGGAATGGGATCCCAAATTAGCCGAGAAAGAGCGTCTTTTTGTCGATGTCGTTTTCTCTCGGCTTTGATCAGACCAAATAACTTGGCTCGCTCAGCTAAATATGCCACTGTATCAGGGTTTTCGCCTCGCAGCACAGCTTTAGCCACATAGTATAAGCTACGGAAAACCATCTCCACAGAGATTTTTTCCTTGGGTTGATGAAGTGCGATCGCTACTTCGGCGACTAATTGGTTTAAAACCGTGTAAAAAATCAAAGTGGAGAGAATCTGGATTTGTACACCATTAATATGTCCCACCCAAACATAGGCTAACCCCAAAAGACGTTTAGTGAAGGAAAAGGCTTCTTCAATTTTCCACCTTCTCCGATATAAATCACAAACTTCTTGAGGAGAAAGATGCCGAGCGTCAAGGACATTAGTTAAATAATAATACCAAGTTTTACCCCAGAGCACAGAAACTAATCGAACGGGATGATGACAAGGATTAGAACGATGCAGAAAGAACTCGTTGAACCTGATAAGATGTCTGGCCTCTCATTCGGGTGATAAAAAACTTATTTTCTTGAGTAAATTGGTCAAACCAGCTAAAAGAAAAAAAGCCCAGATCAAAAATCAATAAGCCCGATTCAGGGAGAGTTTCTAATAACTCTTGACCCCAAATTTTATCATTACATCGAGCATTTTCTTCATACCACATCGTTACAGGCACTTGGGTCAAAGCTTCGACTATCACCATGATTTTTCCGGCAAGTTCCCCAGATTCTTTCGGGGCGATTTTTAGCCGTTTCCGAAGCTGTTCTAGGGTTGAACCATCTGCTATCCACAGAGTGCTAAATTTTTCCCTTACAGTTTCCCCTTGTTTTTCTAAGGGATTTTTCTTCGCAACGTCTGGTCTTTTGTCTAACAGTCTTTTGAGGAGAACAGCAAAAATTTCTGCGGGAAAATTCATCAATCTTTTAGAGACAGCTTGTTTACTGACTTTTAACGGTTTTACCCACAACAATCCTTCTTCTTGCAAAAGTCTCACCGCTTCACTTAATCCGGGGATATTTCGATAGACCAAACTCACCACTAACGCTACCATGACGGGCAGAGTCAACAGTCGCTCTCTCATCAGTTTCTCATGATTACCCTGTACATATTTTAACGGGGTAAATAAGCAAGGGGTTAAATATTCTTTCAGTTCTTCTACCAATTGAGGAATTTCTAATGCTGGGGTTTGACGCTGACGACGTAAATCTGGATTCCCCTCTTTTCTAGGCCGTTGCTTTGCTCTCTTTTTCATCTTCCTTTCCTCTCTCTTACTTATTTCATTTTCTTCTTCCCTCTGGTTTTTCCCATTCTTTTCTTTTTCCCCTCTCTCTCGTTAAGTTGACACCAATGGCAAGCATTGCGCCCCTACACCGATTCCCGACACCCGACACCCGACACCTTAACCCCACAAGCAGACCTATTCAGCCAACCCCAACTTAAAAAACGTTTCTAACAACACTTGAGCGCCGTTCACACAATCCTCTGGGGTAGTGTATTCTGTCACCGCATGACTCACCCCAGCGGCCGAGGGGACAAAAATCATCCCCATGTCGGTGATGCGGGCTAATTCTTGGGCATCATGACTCGCCCGACTGGGGAGGTGGGTATAGGTTAGTTGTAACTCATCACAGACTTGGGCAATGATTTGTTGAATGTAGGGTTCTGCGAGGGCGGGTTCATTGTGTAGACAGGGATTGAGGTATATTTTGCTCTGGGTAGTGTTGGCAATTTCTTCCAACTGTAGCCGCAATTGTTCCATCAACGCCTCTAGATGTCGATTGGATAAATCCCGAATATCTAGACTCATTTCCACCCGTCCCGGAATCACATTCACCGCATTAGGAAAAACATTCAACTGCCCCACCGTTGCCACCTGTTGACCGGGACTATTGCCAATATCCTGCACGGCCAAGACAATTTTAGCCGCCGTCACTAAAGCATCCACCCGCAGATACATGGGCGTTGTCCCAGCATGATTTGCTTGACCCTCAATAATAATTTGATAGCGCCGTTGTCCGACAATCCCCTCCACCACCCCGATAGACTGCCCCATTGACTCCAAAATAGGCCCCTGTTCAACGTGCAACTCCACAAAGGCCGCCAACGCTTGGGGACTGCGTTTAGCTTGATAAATAGTATCCCAATCCCCCCCCACCCGCCTTAAACAGGTTTGAATGTCTGTCCCATCGGGGCGGCGATAATAGCCCGAATCATTGACCAAACTCCCCGACATCGCCTTACTGCCAATCATTGTCCCTTCTTCATCGGTAAAGACAATGACCTCAACTGGGCGATGTAAGCGGACTTGGTTTTCCTGCAATACGCGCACCATTTCCAATCCAGCGAGGATACCCAAGGCCCCATCATAACGGCCTCCCGTGGGAACGGTGTCCAAGTGAGATCCCGTCGCTAAAGCAGAGGCCTGGGGATTTTCTCCGTCATACCGACCAATAATATTCCCTGCACTGTCAATCTGTACCCTCATCCCTGCTTCTCTCATCCACTGCTGGACTAACTTCCGCGCTGCAATATCTTCTGGGGAGTAGGCTAAACGACAGACTCCCCCATTAGGAATTTCGCCAATGGAGCCTAAATGTTCCAGAGTCCGAATTAGGCGATCGCGATTAACCACAAAAGAGGGGGGGGAGTTACGCAAAATCATGAGTTCACGCTGAAATGGCAAAAGGGTTAGATACAATCTAACCCTTTTTTTCCTATTGAATTTTCTTCAACCCGATGCAGGAGACTGTCCCCCATCTTAGAATGGCAATTTAGGAAGAACGACGACGGCTTAAACCAAACGCACCACCCACTAAGGCTAAACCTAATAAAGTAACAGGTTCAGGCACAGGATTAGGATCAGGAGAACTGGCTAAGTAGAGGGAGATGTGAGACAATTCAGCAGCCTTACCATTGCGGGCGTTGGCAGAGGTTCCAATGGTGTCCCACCAACCTTGAGAAATGGAAGTTCCCGCTTCAAAGAAATAAGCACTATAGGAAGTAGCCGCTTTGAGAACGATGACGAATGCCTCATCATATAAACCTGTGCCGAAATTCCAAGTTCCTTTACTGCCTTCCGTGCTGTTGTTGTAGAGGACGGAAACGCCGAAATCTAAGCTATTCGGACCCGATAATACACCACCCCCATTTTCTGTGATATCGATTTTGGCGTCCATATTCCAAGTTAAGCCTAAATCGCCAATCCCAAACACATCATTGATTTCAGCCGCAAAGTTAACATCATTGCCCTCAAAAGACCCTTCACACATGGAGGCGGCGGGATCAAAGTTGTTCACGTCACAGGTTTGACCCACTTGTTGCGCGAAGGCTTCAGGTGCAGCGAAGGCTAATCCGGTAGTAACGAGGGCGGAAGAGACGAGTAACGTAGAGATAAATTTTTTCATGGTGTTCTCCTGAGTTGGTAGAGCTTGTTGCGACTAGAAATTGTTGTGACTAGAAAGTATCAAAACTTAAGACGAATAGGACTTAACTTTTTCCTATATCTCTATTGAAACCTATTTTGGGGACGCTGCAAACAAGATAACGTAAAGAAATGGAGCAATTTTATAAAGGCTCTGTCAAGAGATTTTTAAGTTTAATTTTCCTCAGTAAAATCAAGTATTTTAAACAGTATTCAGTTTAGAAAATAATTCAGCATTCCTACTGAGAACAAGAGGGTTAAAGCCATAACTCTAACCCTCTCCTTATTAAACCGTTTTGAGACTTAGGCTAAAACTCTTCTCTCCGGATTCGGGAAAAGCCGTTTCAGAAGAAATTGATCAGGCAGTGGGGCAAGTCTTGAATCGTCCTTATCCTCTTGCCAAACTGTAAACCTAGGAAGACCGACGACGGCTTAAACCAAAAGCACCACCCACTAAGGCTAAACCTAATAAGGTAGCAGGTTCAGGTACGCTGGTGTCATCATCACCACCACCCGGAGAACTGGCTAAGTAGAGGGAAATGTGGGACAATTCGGCGGCAGTACCATTACGGTTAGCAGAGGTTCCAATGGTATCCCACCACCCTTGAGAAATGGATGTACCCGCTTCAAAGTAATAAGCGCTGAAGGAGTTGGCTGCTTTGAGAACGATGACAAATGCTTCATCAAATAAACCAGTCCCAAAATTCCAAGTCCCTTGACTGCCTTCCGTGGTGCTGTTGTAAAGGACGGAAACGCCGAAATCTAAGGTATTGGGACCCGATAAAACTAAACCACTACTTTCAATGTCAATTTTGGCATCCAAGTTCCAAGTTAAGCCCAAATCGCCAATCCCAAACACATCATTGATTTCAGCCGCAAAATTAACATCATTGCCATCAAAAGACCCTTCACAAAAAGAGGCGGCAGGATCAAAGTTGTTCACATCACAGGTTTGACCTTGTTGGCCGCCACCACCGCCACCGCCGCCACCACCACCCGGACGACCTTGAGCAAAGGCTTCAGGTGCAGTGAAGGCTAATCCGGTAGCGACAATGGCGGAAGAGACGAGTACAGTAGAGATAAATTTTTTCATGGTGTTGTTCTCCTGAGTGAGTTATTTCAGCCCTAGTTCAGAAACGGTCAAAACGTCTAGCAGATAAGGGGTTAACCTTTTGCTTATGTTTATTAAAAACCGATTTTCGGCCGAGTGCAAACAAGATTTCATCAAGAAGTCAGTATTTTGTGCAAATTTTTTGTAAAGTTCTCCGTAAGATGGCTGACTTAATAACTAAATTTATATATTTAAACGGGGCAAAACTGGGTCAAAATGCTTAGGAAAGGTGGCAATTGCTCGGTTCGCTCTACCCAACTGTAAGCAATTTTGCCCATAGGTTCCCTGAGGGAATAGGGGGGTGTGGGGAGTGTGAACAAATGTTATACTTTGTTTGATTTGCTTAAGAACTCCTAATTCTGTCCTTCTCTACCGAGGATTTGGGCTAGACCTACCTAGTCCGTGGGACACGGAGACAGTATTGAACCTCCCATCGCTGAAAGCGAGGGATTCCCATATAGACTCTTATCTAGACCGAAGTCCCCGACAGAACGCCATTACTGGGCTGTTTGACCACGGGCGCACCGACCGCAGTTAATCCACGCTGTTTTACTACCGACTCCATCACAGAGTTGATGGGCTAACTTGAAATGGTAATCCTTTCTTCTGTTGGCTACGGCTTCATGTAATAGAGCGATCCGATGCTGTAGCTTCTGCCATTTATTAGAACCTTTGTTTTTATTCCTAAGCCTTCTTTGTAGTAATTTAATCTTACGCCGTGCTTTATCTAAAAACTTCGGTCTAGGAAGAATCAAACCGTCGGAAGTTGCCAGCATACTTTGAATCCCAACATCAATCCCCAAAGCGTGACCATGAGGTATTGGGGTTGGGATATTAACATCAAGCTCAATTGCTAAGTTGACATAGTAACCCGATGCTTTCTTGATTACTTGAACTTGTTTGATCTTAAAACCCTCTGGAATATCCCTTGATTTGACCAGCTTAACTTTACCCAATAGAGGCATCTTTAGCTTGTTACCATTGACTTCAATTCTGCTACTAACTAAATTAAAAGACTTCATGTTCCTTTTGAAGCGAGGAAAACCTAGTCCCTTGCTTTTCATGTCGTTAAACGCCCGCTCCAATTTCCGCAATGTTTGCTGCATCGCTTGGGCATTACCAGACTTAAGGAAATCGTTAGTCTTTTTAGCTTGGGTTAAATTGGCAGATTGAGTAGGGTAGTTAGGATATTCAAAGGGAGCAACAATATATTCAGAACGAATAGAGCAAGCGTTAACCTGACAACTACGACTGTTAGACCAAAGCTTTCTTTTGGCCAAAGCATAGTTCCAAACAGATTGGCAGACAGTTAAATTTAATTCGATCTTCTCTGTCTGCTCTTTGGTTGGAATTATCTTGTAGTTGTAAGTAAGGTTAAGCATTCAATTCTTGCTCATTGTGACTAAGATTATAGCAGGATTTTACAGTTCGGGGTATGCTGTTCTAATATGTCGTAATTCATCCCGTCGATAAAATCGAGGGTCTTCTTCCGACGATCAAGATAAGGAACGTTGTAAACCTTTGCCTTATCCCTTACTGGGCGAAGGTTTGCCCTATCTCAGCCCTAGCTTTCCACCCCAACGAATGGCACTAAGATGAATATTTTAGGAAATTTATTACAGTCTCAGAAAAAACAAGCGAAGGAACCGACTCAGGCATTACCTCCCCTGAAAAAGAAGCGTCGGGGGATTCAAATAAAATCCGAGGTCGAAATAGAACGGATGCGGGAATCTAGCCGGATTGTGGCAACGGTTCTCAAGGAATTAGCCCAACGGGTTAAACCGGGGATGACGACGGCGGATTTAGATGATTATGCCGAGCAGAGGATTCGGGACATGGGGGCGGTTCCGAGTTTTAAGGGATATCATGGTTTTCCCGCTTCCATTTGCATCTGTATCAATCAGGAAGTGGTGCATGGCATCCCAAACCCCAAAAAGGTCATCCGGTCGGGAGATGTCGTGAAAATCGATACAGGGGCTTTTAAGGACGGTTATCATGGGGACTCTTGTATTACGGTGGCTGTGGGGAGGGTGAGTCCGGAGGCGGCGCGCTTGATTCGGGTGGCAGAGGAGTCTTTGTATAAGGGGATTGAACAGGTTAAGGCGGGGAATTCCCTGTTGGATATTGCGGGGGCGATTGAGGATCATGTTAAGGCACAGGGTTATAGTGTCGTGGAAGATTATACGGGGCATGGGGTGGGGCATAATCTCCATGAAGAACCGGCTGTTTTCCACTTTCGGACGCGGCAGTTACCCAATGTGAAGTTAAAACCGGGGATGACTTTGGCGATTGAACCGATTATTAATGCCGGGTCTAAGGTGACTCGGGTTTTGCGCGATCGCTGGACGGTGGTCACAGTAGATCAATCTCTCTCGGCACAGTTTGAACACACGGTTTTAGTTACCCCCGATGGCTATGAGATTCTGACGGATCGGAATCGGGTTTAGTTGGTAGGGGGAGAGGGAGAGGGGGAGAGGGGGAGCAGGGGGGCAGGGGAGCAGGGGAGCAGGGGAGCAGGGGAGCAGGGGAGCAGGGGAGAGGGGGAATAGTGGGTAGTGAATAGCTAAAACTCTTGACTATTGCCTTTTCCCGATTCCCGATTCCCTAGGGCGCAAGCGTTGCGCCCCTACACCGATTCCCGATTCCCGATTCCTGACTCCCCGACTTATTCAGCAAACCCTAGCTAGTCTACCGAGAAGCCCTGCGGTAGTGGGGAGCTTAGAGCAACTCATCGACTCGGGGATGATTTTGGAGTTGCTGGAGGACTTGCTTAATCTCTTGGGTGCGGCTTTTGTGGGCTACGAGGGTGACATTGCGATCGCGCACAATCACCAAATCCTCCACCCCAATGGTCACAATCGTCTCCCCCCCATCACTGGCGTAGATAATCGCCCCCTGAGTATCTCGCCCCAGATGATCCCCTAACTCCACATTAGCCGCCTCCCCCTTTAACAGCCGTTCAATGGCATTCCAATCCCCCAAATCATCCCAGCCAAAATCCCCCGGCAAGACATAAGTCAGTTGGGTTTTTTCCATCAGGGCGTAGTCAATGCTTTTCTTTTCTAATGTGGCGTAAGCCCCTTTCCCCTGTTCCTGCAAAGGCTTAAGAATATGGGGGGCATATTGCGCCAACTCCCCTAAAACCACACTCGCCCGGAAAATGAACATCCCACTATTCCAGCTAAACTTACCCGTCTCAATAAATTGCTCGGCCGTGGCTAAATCAGGTTTTTCCGTAAAGCGACTCACCCGATAGACAGGCAATCCGTCATAATCCCCCTGTTTCTCCCCCTGTTCGATATACCCGTAGCCCGTCGAAGCGTAAGCGGGCTTAATGCCTAATGTTACAATGGCCTGTTCCTGAGCCGCTAGCGTTGCCGCCGCTTCCAGTGTCGCACCATAGGCCGCCTGATTGCCAATCCAGTGGTCAGCCGGGAAAAAGCCAATCACGGCCTCTTCCCCTTCCCGTTTCGCTACCTCCAAGGTCGCCCAAGCCACGGCCGGGGCGGTATCTCGCCCTTCAGGTTCCACCAACAAATTCCCCTCGGGTAATTCCGGTAATTGTTCTCGGACTCCCTCAGCAATTAATGCCGATGTAATCACCCAAAGTTTATCCCATCCTCCGGCTATCTCCAGTAATCGGTCGGCTGTAGCTTGTAGTAAACTCCGACCACTGCCATCTAAACTTAGAAATTGCTTCGGTCGTTGTCTCCGACTCAGGGGCCAAAACCGTTCGCCTTTCCCCCCCGCGAGAATTACCGGAATTAATGATGGACTCATGCGCTCAACAACCTTAACTCTTTTTTTTCATCCTATCCTGTGTTGGGGGATCTAGGGTGGTAAAGAGATGTTGAATGAGTAGAATGTCATGGACATAGGGAACAGGGAGTCGGGAATCGGGAATCGGTGTAGGGGCGCAATGCTTGCGCCCTAGGGAATCGGGGGGAGGGGGAGAGAGGGAGACAAGGAATTAAGACTTATTACCTATTACCTAGGGTCTGCTGAATAACACGCCTATGCTAGGCTCAACAAGGGAACAGGGAACTCTTAACAGGGAACAGATCATCTAAAACTGGCACGATTGCCTATTCCCGACTCCCGACTCCCGACTCCCGACTCCCGATTCCCCAACTCTCGGACTTATTCAGCAAGCCCTACCTATTACCTCCCCCTTCCCGTTCCCCGTTCCCTAAAATAAAAGAGTTTTGGCTATTCCCCTGCTCCCCTGCTCCCCTGCTCCCCAGAGAATTGTAATTTCTGGACAGAATATCTCAAGAGGGCGTTATAATCCACCTTGAGATTGAATATAGAAGTAAGTTTAAAGACCTTCGGCTTAGGTTTAGGCAGCCTAGAATGGGTGTTCTATGATCAACTCGTAATTTAAAGTTTTGATGGTGTTGAGGTGACGGTGAAACAAAGCATGAATATGCTACCCAAAAGTCTCCCAGAAGGAAAAACCGACAGTAGGACAGAGGAATCTGTCTCAACTCCCGGTAAACCCCTTGATGAGTTGTCCTTAAATAAGGGCAGGAAATCGGAAAAACACGCCCCTAAAGCCCGAAAAGTCCCTGTGGGATTAAAAATGGTTTGGGGGGTGACATTTCTCACTGTAGCGACGTTTTCCGCCGCAGTGGGGGCGATTTTAGCGATGGTTGGCCCCCTGCCTTCTCTGCCTATGTTCAGTGTCAAGGAAGAAGCGGCTACGGCTGGGACAACTAGCATTGAAGAGGCGAAAACTAAGGCTATTCCCCCCCTCTTCCAATACAAAGTAGAGCGCCCGGTGAATATTTTGGTGATGGGGATTGATCGGGTATTAGATGCACCAGAGGGCAGTGATGAGGCGTTTAGTGGCAATACCGACACGATGTTACTGTTGCGTTTTGATCCCACGGATAGCAGTTTACGTTTGCTGTCTATTCCTCGGGATACTCAGGTGATTATTCCTCGTGTTGGCCAAGGTAAAATCAACGCGGCGAATGTTTACGGGGGGCCTCAACTCGCCATGCAGGTGGTGAGTCGAACGTTAAATGATGTTCCCATTGACCGTTATGTAAGGGTTACAAATGATGCGTTTCAGGAGTTAGTGGATCTCGTCGGTGGGGTGGAGGTCTATGTTCCTCAACCGATGTCCTATGTAGATCGGACTCAAAACTTGAAAATTGACCTAAAACCGGGTTGGCAACGGTTAAATGGGGATGAGGCGGAACAGTTTGCCCGTTTCCGGATGGATGAGTATGGGGATATTGGACGGGTCCAACGTCAGCAGGTGCTGTTAAAGGCTTTACGGGAACGTTTAGAACATCCTACGGTGTTGCCCCGTTTGCCCAAGGCGGTACAGTTGATGTTGCAGTATGTTGATACTAACTTGAGTTTAGAAGAAATTCTGGCTTTGGTGAATTTTGGCATGAGTTTAGACCGGGATAATATCCGGATGGTGTTGTTGCCGGGACGCTTTAGCGAGGTGAGCGAGTTTGAGGGGATTAGTTATTGGATTATGTCCCGTCAAGGGCGCGATCGCGTGGTGGCGGAGTATTTTGATCAAATGGGGACATCGGGAGTTCCCCGGGAGCGAGATCCCAAACGGGTGCGGATTGCTATCCAGAACGCTAGTAATGATTCTGAGCTTCCGAGAAAGGCCGTAGAATATTTAAATCAACAGGGCTTCCACAATATCTATTACTCGAACCGGGATTTTGCCCGCCCCCTGCGGACAACGGAGATTATTGTTCAACAGGGCGATCGCAATGCAGCCCAAGCACTGCAAACGGCTTTAGGTTTCGGTCGGGTTGAAGCGAATTCAACGGGGGATCTAGGTTCAGAAATTACCATCCGCGTGGGGGCTGATTGGTATGATCTCCTAGGACAAAGTAAGGATGAAACAGAGAGTTAAAGTTTGGTTAAAGCGCATTGTGGGATTAGTTCTGCTGCTTCTATTAACGGGGGGCTGGCTAGTTCTCAATGCGCGCCCCGCTTGGGGACAAGTGGGTAAGATTAACTACGCGCTGACGGATTTACCGGAGCGGGATTTTTCAGGACAGAATTTAGAACGGGGCGTTTTTGCGGGGGCGGATGTACGACGGGGGAATTTTGCGGGGGCGAATTTACGGGCTTCGATTTTAACTAAGGCGATTTTTCTCGAGGCGGATTTAACGGGGGCGGATTTAACGGAAACCTTTGGCGATCGCGTGGATTTTAGTGGCGCTAACCTCACCCATGCTATTTTCACCGATGCCATGCTCACCAGTAGTCACTTTTTTGACGCGACCATCACCGGAGCCGATTTTTCCGGTGCTATCTTGGATCGGTATCAAGTCTCTTTAATGTGTGAACGAGCCGAGGGGATTAATCCCACAACGGGCATTGCAACGCGGGCGAGTTTGGGCTGTCGGTAATTTAATCTTGACATGAATTAATATGACTTTAACCGCGACGGATATACAAGCAGTTCTTGCTCAATATGCCCCCTATAATCTGCTGCCCGCTAATGTTTTAAGCCGCTTGGGGGAGCGATTCCAACCCCTACGCTATCGTATGGGGCAAACTATCTTGTTACGGGATAAACTGCCCAATCAGGTGGTTTTGATTGCAGAAGGTCAAGCGCGGTTATTAGGCTATGATCCCAATACCCAAATGCCCCTAACCTTGGGGTTATTGGAACAGGGGGAAACGGTGGGGCCGGCGGGATTGTTGCGGGGTGAGGGCTGCGAAACGGTGATTGCTTCGACGGAAACCCTCTGTTTGACGTTAGATCAACGGGGGTTTTTCCAACTGTTGAATGAATGTCCCCCTTTTGCGGAGTATTTCCAAAATCGGGCGGCGATCGCAGAAATTTTTGCTGTCCTCAGTTACCAAATCGGCACGACGGAGGATCTCCCCATTCCCCTCCGAGGGATTGATGATGTCAAATTGTTGGCCAAACACCTGGCGGAACAAGGTCAAGTCTGTGTCTTGCCTCCGGGCAAAACCGATGTACGGAATACCATGGTGCGCCCCCTCTTACAGTCCGATTGGCTGTGGTTTGTTAGTGGGGGAGGGGAGGTGATGAATCACTCCGTTGGCCAGCGCTTTCAACTGGCCCCTGATGAAGCACAAATTCAAGTCCGGGGCAGTTTACCCGCCCGGTTTATCGGTTTTCGGGAGCAGAATCTGCGGGTGATTTATCAGGAACATCTCCCCCCCCTGCCCTCTAAATTTGTTCCCCCAGACCCCTCTAATATCGCCTCTGAGCCACGGGAAGGGGGGGCAACGGGGGAGACTATACCTTACGCCCCAGAGGTGGAGGAAGCGGCCACAGAAGCCCCGAGGGAACGGAAACGGGGGCGCACTCGTTACCCGTTTGTCCGGGGTGGGGGAATGGTGGATGGCACGGTGGCCTGTTTTCAGATGCTGAGTCAATATTTTAATATGCCGTTCCGTCGGGATGTGATCCGTCGGGTGGTGACGGAACAGGTGCAGCGTCAGGGGGGAATTTCTCTCTATTCGGCGGGGGCGATTTCGGAGTTAATTGGCCTCAATGCCCAACTGGTGACAATTCCGGGGAAGAGTCTCAGTCGTTTACAAGCGCCGGCTTTGGTGGTGTGGCAGGAGAGTTTAGCGATTTTGTATGAAATAAGCGATCGCCAGTTAGTAATTGCTGTGCCGGAATTGGGCATTTTACGCCGCAAACCCGCCGATTTCCTCGATACTTGGGAGGAAGTGGGTTCTGTTCTTCTGTTGCAACCCACTAAAGAAACCCCGACTCAGCGTTTTGGGTTTCAGTGGTTCTGGCCCGCCCTATGGCGTTATCGCAGTGTGTTAATTGAGGTGTTTATTGCCTCGTTTTTTGTCCAGCTTTTTGGGTTAGCTAATCCCCTGATTATTCAGGTAATTATTGATAAAGTTATTGTGCAGAATAGCCCGGACACCTTACAAGTTTTGGGCATATTTTTAGTGGGAGTTGCCATTTTAGAAGCGATTCTAACCACGGTTCGCACTTATTTATTTGTGGATACGACAAACCGGATTGATATGGGGTTAGGGTCAGAAATTATTGATCACCTGTTACGTTTACCCCTCCGTTACTTTGATAAACGCCCGGTTGGGGAGTTATCTAGTCGGGTGAATGAATTAGAAAATATTCGGAATTTTCTCACAGGAACAGCCCTAACGGTAGTGCTGGATTCCATCTTTTCGGTGGTCTATATTGCCGTGATGATTTTCTACAGTTGGCAATTAACCATTGCGGCTTTAGCCACGGTGCCGCTTTTTGTTATTTTAAGTGTGGTTCTCTCGCCCGTTATTCGCCAACAATTCCGCACGAAAGCGGAACGCAATGCCCAAACGCAATCCCATTTAGTGGAGGTGGTTTCGGGGATTCAAACAGTGAAAGCTCAAAATATCGAATTGCGCTCCCGTTGGCGTTGGCAAGAATACTATGCCCGCTATGTAACGGCAGGTTTTGATACGGTGATTACCTCGACGTTGGCGAGTTCCTTTAGTAGTTTTTTTAATAAGTTTTCGGGCTTATTGGTGTTATGGTTTGGGGCGTATTTGGTCTTAGATCGGCAATTGAGTTTAGGGCAACTGATTGCTTTTCGGATTATTGCCAGTTATGTGACTAATCCTTTACTTCGTTTGGCTCAACTGTGGCAGAATTTCCAAGAAGTCGCCCTTTCGTTGGAACGTTTGGGGGATATTTTAGACACGCCCCAAGAGGGGGAAGAAGATCGAGGAAATATTCCGATGCCGCCTATTGTGGGTCATGTGAAATATGAGAATGTTTCGTTCCGGTTTAAGAGTAATGCGCCTCTGCAATTGGTGAATGTTAATATTGACATTCCGAGCGGAAGTTTTGTAGGGATTGTGGGGAAAAGTGGGGCGGGAAAAAGTACGCTGACTAAGTTATTAGTGCGTTTATATGATGTGGAGTCGGGGCGGATTTTATTGGATGGGTATGATGTAGCTAAGGTGGAATTATATTCTCTGCGGCGACAAATTGGGGTAGTGCCACAAGATCCTCTTTTATTTGATGGCACGGTGCAGGAAAATATTGCGATGAATAATCCTGACGCGAGTAGTGAGGAAATCATCGAAGCGGCTCAAATTGCGGCGGCTCACGAGTTTATTATGAACCTTCCGGCGGGGTATAATACGCGGGTGGGAGAACGGGGTGCTGCGCTTTCTGGGGGACAACGACAACGAATTGCGATCGCCCGCACCATTCTACAACGTCCCTCTCTCCTCGTCCTAGATGAAGCCACCAGCGCCCTCGATTATCCCACAGAGCAACAAGTTTGTCGGAATTTAGCGGAACAATTTGGCGATCGCACTGTATTTTTCATTACCCACCGTCTCGGCACCGTGCGCCATTCTGATATTATCCTGATGATGGACGCGGGATCTGTGGTGGAATACGGCACCCACGAGGAGTTAATGGCTCTCCAAGGCCGTTATCAAGCGCTGTATCAACAACAAGATGCTAAGGTGGGAACGGCTTAAGGGATTGTTGCGGTTGATGGGTGGGGGTGTCGGGAATGGAAACTCATCACCGCAAAAATCAAAATATAATCTTGCTCAATTGAGCGCATAGTCCCTCATAATCATTCAGAAATAGCATCAGGTTTTGAGAGAATTAAGTTCAAAACATTTAAGGTCGGAGAGTTGAGTAAATATTGTTCAGAAAAAGCCTGTTGACGGATTTCCTTCAAACTATAACTGTGAAACACCACAAAAGGGAATTCTTCATACTGATAGCCAATGGGTAAAATATTAGAATCAACGGGATAGATTGACCGGACATATTGAGCTAAAATATCCCGAAATGAATCTTCTTTGGCTTGTTCTTGCTTTTGCTCAAAAAATTCTCGCAAAATGTCCCCCACAATAAAGACGAAAAGGGGAATGGCATAATAACGCTCTAAACGTTGACTGAATTCTTGAAACTGTTGGGAGCGTTCCGAGTTTATCACCGCTTCAATTAGCTGGATAGCATTGACCATCTGCTCCTTTAACTCCTCTGGATATTGGCGACTAAAACTGACCTTTCTCATTAATTCCAGGAGGTGATCATCTTGATATTTTAGAATGTTATCGAGACGCAGTAAATAATTCTCTTCCAGCCTTTTTTCTGCTAGAGGAACAATTAACAAACTACCCGTTAAGTAGCTTAATTCGAGATGATTAAACTGGAGTAAATGATCTAAAGTCTTACCTTGCAAGGGTTTAATAAACTGTTCGGTAAAATCTTGATTTAACTGGAGGTAGGACAAGGAGTTTTGAGCAATATCATAAGACAAGCTAGGGATCTCATTGTTCGGATGCAGCCTAAAATCAGTTGCCGCCAATAATGGCTCTAACTGCTCTAAAATCTCTTTAAGAACAGTATCCTTGGGATTTTTAGCAGTTTCTTTTTGCAATCTCTGAACTAAACTAGCCAATTGACCAGAAAAGGTTTGTCCGGCTGCACTCATGGATTTTCCCCCAATGGGAATGATTAAAAATTGATCACTGCCAAGGGGACTCGCTCCCTGAATTCGGGTTAAAATCGCCGCCTTGAGTAAAAGTAGAATATTAAACAGGTTTAAAACACTTTTCTGCAAGGAACTTTGTACATCTTCTGTATAATAAACCGCCCGTTCTGTCAAGTAAAATGTTAAAAACTTATCCTGTTGATCAATCTCTCGATTTCCCCGGCCTCGATAAATGACTTGGATAATTTCCATCAGGTTTCTTTCAATGCTAAAGCGAGGGATTTCAACTAGAATATGTCTCGCTTTGGGGAAGGATAGACCTCGACTCCCAGAGGAGGTCATGAAAACCACACGGACTTGATTTTTATATTGCTCCAGTTGCTGTTTTTCCCATTCCGAAATGTCGCCATGAACTTCTAAGTAGTCTTCTCCTTTGTTAAATTTAGGTAAGCTTTGGGTCAATTGATCAATTAGGATGGTCAGTTTACTTTTATTTTGGATATAAACAATAATCTGTTCAACTTGAGGATTGGCTAACAAAGTTTGCACATCGGCAAAAATTTGGTCAGTTTCTTGTTTTTCCAGTTGCTTTTCATATTGTCTACGCAAGCTGTCAGACACCTGAAACCCATAGGATTGAACAAAAACTTTATAGGTGATGGTTAAACGTTTGGCTGGGTAAGCATTAGTATTGATCAGAGTAGCGGGATAATTTTTGAAGTGGAAACGTTGTAGGGAAATGGCTTCAGGGAGAGTTTGGCAATGTCTGAAGTAAATTTTATCCGGTTCTGGGTCAACTTTTTCTAAGTGTTTATTAATCACTGAGGCATCGACTAAAGACGCATCAGCGATGATCACTTTACAGTTAAATCCATACTTAGGATTGGTTAATTCATATTTACGGATAAAGTCTTCAATGCGTTTTAAAAAAGCAACTCCTGTATCATCTCCCGTAATTTCATCAATCATAATAATCAGATGTTTCAGTTTGCGGGAGATGTTCTGCATTTGATCGGGTAAAACTTTTCGCTCACGTTCCCGGTAAGCATTTTTAAAGATTTCCTGCAAATGATCTAATGTATCCCCTTGACGAGTTTGTTTAAGAGATTGGATGGAAACGGTAGCCACAATTTGATGGGAAATGTTTTCATTGATTAATACAGCTATCGCTTTAGCCACACTCTGCAAGACTCCTGCGGGGGATCTTTTCGCTGGAGTAATGGTCTTTTGATCAAGACGTTCTAGGGGAATTTGACGGTTTCTACTACTCTCTGGAATCCGACTATCCTTAAAATAAATACCGGATTGTTGAAAATTTTCTTGGTGTGTATTAGACTGATATTGAATGGTAGGGTGGCCAGAGTTGTTTTTAATCAGGTTAGCGTAGGAGTTGAGGGTAAACACCCCATCCTGAAAGAGTTGCTGAGTTTGAGGATTTTTGAACTTCTCTAGGATATCGAGATTGACCTGTTTTCGAGGACTGGCATAGAGGAATAAAAACCCCTCGTCAGCATGATCTTTTAGGAATTTGGCGATCGCAGTAGTTTTCCCAATTCCCGGATTCCCCGTCAGGAAGAGGAAAAGACGGGAATTGTCGGGAGAAAGCGATCGCATCACTAACTCCTGATGAGCATCTTGTAGATTGATCCCCTCCCTCAGTCCCAGTTTCCCCCGCAACTCAGGAGACACCTCCCCCACAGAATTAGCAAATCCCGTAATGATTTCTTGATGCTCTAGACAAGTCCTCTGATTCGGAGCAATATTCAGGAGTTGATTAACAAAATCCCTCCCCCCCTCAAAACTCCGCGACACACTCCGTTTAATCTTATTTAACACACGCTCCCGACTCTCATCAATCCCCTGATCTCTCTCGTATTCTTGATAAATCTTCTGACAAGTGGCTAAAAATTCCTGACTTTCCTGTTGTTGGGGATTCACACAAACAGAAGAGAGTCCACGATTGGTATAGCCAATAATATTAAACAGAATTGAGGTCTTCCCATCCTCTAGATTAATAATTTTATTTTCGCAGAGAAATTGATAAAAACTGTAAGCATATCCCCCAGCTTGAATTAACTTCACCATCTCCTTATCAGAAGAGTAAAACGCATTGAAATAACTGCGCAAAGACTGTGATAACGAGTAATCTAAACAACTGGTATCCAGTCGTAACTCAGCAAAAGCACTCTTAGAGCGAAAATGACTAATCTCTCGCCGCAATAAATTCTTGATAATCCGAATAAAACCTAAATCCTCCCCTTCCGGAGCAAACTGAGCAACAAAAGCAGACAAATCAACACACACCAATCTATACTTAACCCGTCTCCTATTTAAACGCAATAATAACAGCGTATCTGCCTTAAGAAACTCTCCTCTTTGTGTGTAGCGTGCAATAATAGAATCCACCGAAGAAAGATTAGGAAACTGTTGCAAAACATCTCGCTCCCAACTGTCTTTTTCCTTGGAATTTTGTCCTAAACTATTGTCTCCCCTAAAACAACATTGTAAATAGACTACTTCCACCCTTGAACTGTCCCCCGGAAAAACAAATTCCAGATACTCTCGCCAAAAATTTAACCCCGCTAAAAAACCTCGCAACAAGAAAAACTGACTCCACTTTTCTAAAACCCTTTTTTCTTGAGGACTGATGACTTGCCTTAACAAGGTTTTCGCCATATCATAAAATCGGATATTTTGCAAGTCTTTTTGATACAAATTGCCATAGGAATGTTGAACCTTAGACTGCTTGATGCCCGTTAACAACCCTAAATTAAAGCCAACTTCAAATAAACGCCCTAAATCCGCAGAAATTTCTGAGTTCATCATGATTACTGTTTGGTGTTTAAAATTTCTTGAACGCGAGTTAAAAAAGCCAAAACATTAAACTCAACCTTTTCCTTAGCATGGGGAATTAACGCTAAATTACCCACCGACTTATCTCCGATTAAATTCTGATAGGGGTCAAGTTTTAACTGAAGCTGAAGCTTTTTACCCCCTTTCTCATATCTGGCAAAGTGGAACAGTGTTAGATACTGTAAGATATCTTGCTTGAGTTGTCCTGAATCAATCAATCCTTGCCTAATTTTTTGATCTCCTAGGATTCCCTCATAAAAATTCAACAAGGTACTGTAAGAAATCACTCCCCGATAGTTTCGATTTTCTTCCCCTACAGCTTGACCATTAAATAGATTGAAGAAAACAGCAAACATTTTATTGTCATCTTCAGCTAAACGAGTTAGTTCTGCTGTATCTTCAATATACAGGGATTGAGCGAGTTTTTCCCAAGGGACTACATAGTATTTGTCAAAAAACATGGGGTAAATATTTAAATCCTGATACTGTCCCTTGAGTAACCGCATGATATCCTTAGACATAAAGAATAAGTCCTCATCGTCTTGATTTTGGGTTAAATGTAAGGTGCTGGTGTAGGGTGCTTTGGCAATATAAATAATATGTCGGTATCCTTGTTTATATAACTTTTGGATAACATCAGACATGACAATAGGTTGTCTGAATAATGTCTCCCGATCATAATTAGCAGAAAAGGTTTGAATAAGGCGATACTTGATGGTATTATTGGTTTCCCGTAGGATGCCCACCACTTCCCCCATCAGGGTAGAATACTTCTGCTTAATCTCTGGTTTCCAACTCCGATCATGTTCACGACTAGAGACAATAATAATGGCTAGTTTATCTAATTGCGTTGGTTGAGGGAGAGTAAAGGTTTTGGGTAGTACAGAATATAAGGAACTCATGGCATTGAGAACTTTATAATCATTGACAGAGCGAACATCAATCCCCTGTGCATTAGAACGATGTTGTTCATTGAGTAAATGAGCTAACACTTTAGAGAAGTTATACATAAACTTCTCGCGCAATCCCGCACTATCACCCTTTTCAATATCTAAACGTAAAATGGGTAAAAATAAGCGCTCTTTTTTGAGCAAAATATTTAAGGTGGTGAAGGTCAGGAGGGAAAAGGTGAAGTTATAGAAAAAGTTCTCTTGTTGATTGGGTGTTGCTTGTTGATGAGGGAAAACTAAACAATTGTGTTGGTTTAATTTATAGTATCGCTCAGATGCACGATGACTGCTCACATAAAAGATGATAGGCAACGCTTTAACCTGTGCGACATCATATTGCATGGTGAAAGATTGCTTGTCTTGAGTCAAAAAATAGTGCAAGTCACTAATATTCAGGGTAACAGGAATACTTAAAAAGGTATTTTCTTGAGATCGTGCTTCAGTGACATCTATATATTTCAACGCTAACTTAGGATTACCTGTTACCGATTGATCAAATACTGTTTGTTCGTCAATAATTTCTCGAAGGTTATCTTTAAGTAGACGGTTTTTTAAGGTTAGATAAGCTGGCTTTTCTTGGGGTTTTGATAGAGTTTCATATTTAATTATTTTTTGAAGAAATTTAACCAGTTTATTGATTTTTTCTTCGACTTTATAACCAATCAAACCTTTACGGATGTTCCCTAACATAGTGAACATATCTGTCTCGGATCTCCGGAAAGCGGGTAAAACGTTTGACTCGAATTTTTCAAGGGGATTGTAATGTAGATCCTTAATAGGGTGATAATCTGGTTCATTAGGATTGTCACAAGCAAAGACAAAGAAATAAAGCAAAGCAACTTTGAGGATTTTTTGCAAACCAAAGGTTTGTTTAAGGGTGTCTTGATGCAGTTGACTGTCAGGATTGAGCAAATCAAGGTGATACTGAAAAGATGATTCTCCTTGGGATGTCTGAACATCTCCATTCAGCTTGAGTTTTAGACCCAGTGTAAATTCAATGGCTCCATCTAGACGAGATTCCCCTAGATTTCCCACAATCAGAGGGATAACAGGCAATTCCTTAAAGGCATCTTCACGGGCTAAGATATCTCGGTAATTAATGCTACCCTTGGATTGTGTAATTTCATAATCACCGTCAGCGTAATGTTCTAAATTGATAAATTCATCAATATACCGGAGTCGTCGAATTAAAGTTTGTAAATAAATCGCTCCTTCTTCCTTGGTTTCTTCTTTTTTTCTGTTCTGATAATATTGGTCTAATAAAAATTGGAGATAAAAAATCTGACTTTGGCGTTTTAATTTGCCTAATGTCTGTTCATTGATGATTCTCTTCAGTTTAGCAAAATGATTGTTCGGTTCTGGCCGTTTATTATATAAGTCCTCAACAATCTGCTCTGATTCTTCCTGATCCTCTGCCGAACAGTTGTTAAAATTTTGATCTAAATAGTTTAAAATCCCCTCTTGAACTTGCTCGTCAAAGTCTGTCCCATGATTGACGCGAATGGTTAACTTGTGAAAGCGCAAACATTTGTCTCGGGTGGATTGATTATCAAGAGTTAATCGCTGCTTGTACAGTGGGTTAGGGGTGCTGAAAGGATAGTTAAAATTAGCCGTAGCTTTTTTTTGATCAAACCTTGACAAATCGACAATTAACTGCTTGATAAATTGTTGAGGAGAAAGGGGTGATTTGCTCTGTTTTTGTAAATGTTGGTTGACCGCGTTTTGTAGTAGGTTTTCAAGAAGTTGCTGGATTTGCCTAATCTGGCTGGGAAATTTTTCTTGGCATTCTGCGACTAGGTTAAGGGTTGTTATTTTATGATAACCAATACGACTTAATGGATTAGGAATTCGTTTTTGAGAGACGGTTGTAGCGATTTTATCAATATCTAAAACAAAACGTTGATAGGATTTTTTTGGAGATTGATCGGATGTTCCAGTTTTTTTAGATTTATTTTCAACTGTTGTTTCAATAATGCTAAAATAGGATTCTGAGGAGGTTTGCAGTGTTTCAATAATTTGTGCTAGTAAGTCGCTATAATCTACGGTGGGCAGATCATTGTTATTTTCTCGGAGTTGATTGACCATGACGCTTACAGTCTAGTGGGATGGATGAATTTTTCTACTTATCCCTAAGATTGCGTTGGCTTGTCAAGTCAAATTTTATTTTTTGTAATATTTGTGTAATATTATGGCTATTTTTGCGTAATTTTACCGAAAAACAAGGGCTTACACCATTTAGAGATGTTGCTTTATCTCCTGGGAGAAAAACCCGATTTCTCAACCGTTATGAGTCATCAGTCAGGGGAGCGAATGACTAATAAGGGTGAAAAAATCGGGTTTCTGGTTCAATGATTCTTAAACAAGATTAGCTCGCAAAAATTAAGCGCCTACGGCTTCTTTTGCCGCATAGAATACTTCTAAGCTAATCTCACTTAAACCTCGCTCCCGGGCAAACTTTTCTGTATTGCGTTTGACTTTACCCCGTACAAAACCGGGGACTTGATTTAAGGTGGCTTGGGCTTCTTTAGTCCAATTCAAATCAGAATCG
The DNA here is from genome assembly GCF_000314005.1 of Spirulina subsalsa PCC 9445. Taxonomy (NCBI): domain Bacteria; kingdom Bacillati; phylum Cyanobacteriota; class Cyanophyceae; order Spirulinales; family Spirulinaceae; genus Spirulina; species Spirulina subsalsa. The sequence goes on along the minus strand of NZ_JH980292.1, from coordinate 3,110,993 downwards.
GCGGACATTCCTTTGGTGATCACTTCCTTGGTATCATGACCGCCAAAGATTTCTAAGAGATGATCTTCCATGCCCAAGGTAAAGGAATTGTAGACTAAATCGGCGACTTGATTAGTGCCTTCATAGCCGAGGAAAGGACGGTAGCCAATGGGGAAGTTTTGGATGTGAATGGGGGCGGCAATGACTCCGCAGGGGATGTTTAAGCGCTTGCCGATATGACGTTCCATTTGGGTGCCGAAGATGGCGGCGGGCTCCAAACGGGCGATCGCATCCCCAATTGCTCCGTTATCATCACTAATCAGCACCTCGTCACAATATTCGCTCACTTGCGCCTTAAACCAGTCAGCGTCATATTTGCAATAAGTCCCCGCTAAAACAACATGAATCCCCATCTCCCGGGCTAAAATCTTGGTCATCGCGGCCGCGTGGGTGTTATCCCCAAAGACGACGGCCTTTTTCCCGGTGAGGTTTTGGCAGTCGATGGAACGAGAAAACCAGGCCGCTTGGGAAACATGGCGCGTTTGATGGTCAATATACCCCTCATAATCTACCCCAGCGCCTTGTGCATTGAGTAGCTGTTGAATTTTGCGGATACACCGGGCTGTTTCTACTACTCCCATCGGGGTAATATCAACAGAAGGCATCCCGAATTCTTGTTCTAAGTATTGGGCGGTCATTAAGCCTAATTCCCGATAGGGGATTAAGTTAAACCACGCTTGGGGGAGGTTTTTGAGGGTGTGAACGCTGGCCCCCTCGGGGATGACGGCATTAACTTCAATGCCTAAGTCAGACATGAGGCGTTTTAATTCCGTGCAGTCGTGTTGATTGTGGAATCCGAGGGTGGAAATCCCGATGATATTAACGCTAGGTTTTGCGGTTTTCTCAATGCCTAAGTCCCCTTTTTTGCGGGCTTTTTCGAGGTAAAACTGAACGATTTGTTGGAGAGTGCGATCGCCTGCTTGTAATTCGTTCACCCGGTAATGGTTCACATCCGCTAACAACACATCCCCCCGTGCGTCCAACTGAGCGCGGTCTACAAAGTTTTGTAAATCCTCTTGGAGAATGCTAGAGGTACAAGTGGGGGTGAGAACAATCAAATCCGGCGACTCTTCCCGATCTTTGCGGGTGATATTATCCACCACCTTTTCTTGAGATCCCCGCGCTAAAACATTCCGATCTACCACACTAGCCGTTACTGGAGTAAAATCGCGCTCTCGTTCCAACATCGAACGCATCACATTAAAATAATCATCCCCTAAAGGGGCGTGCATAATCGCATGAACATTTTTAAAAGAACTTGCAATCCGCAGGGTGCCGATATGGGCGGGGCCTGCATACATCCAATAAGCCAATTTCATAGAATCTCTGCCTCCAGTGGGTTGAATGCGGCTCGATTTTTTGGCCTGCATTGCTAAAGCATTTTCTCAGATAGGGGAATTTTATGTTTCATCCTGCAATGGGCCATCAGAAGGGCTACAAGTGGCTACAATCCCTAGTTTGGCGAGCTTTTAGGGGATGGTTTTAACAACATTACAATTGTTTAAGTGCAATAATTCTTAAATTTTTGCCATAATTATTTGCAGAGTTTAGTAGGTTGGTATGGCTGAAACGTCAAGGCTAAAATCTAGAACTCACAGAGAAAATCAGCCCCTAGCCCTCGAAACTCCTTGTCATTCCCTCGCCCCCTCTATCCTAGGGAGCATTATTCGCCCTCAGTTCTTGCTCAAAAATCCCAAATAAGGTACTTTGCGAATAGGTTCTTACTCATACCGATTCAACGTTAAATATGATTTTATCTGCTCAAACCAGCCCGTCGCTTGTTGGTGATATTGAGATTCAATATCTGCATCACAATCAACCTATTTATAATCCCAACTTTGACCCAGAAATCATTGACGGGTTGCAGAAAACTCCTAAAACCTTGCCTGCTCGTTATTTTTATGATGCTAAAGGTTCTCAACTGTTTGAGCAAATTTGTCAACTTCCCGAATATTATCCTACTCGTACCGAAGCGAGTATTTTACAAAACTGTGCTGATGAAATTGCTGCCATTACTGGAATTTGTGAAATTGTGGAGTTAGGCAGTGGCAGTTCTACAAAAACCCGTTTGTTGTTGAATGCCTATCAACAATTGGGGGAAGCCGTGCATTATGTTCCCATTGATGTGAGTGCAGAGATTTTAGTAGAAAGTGCCAAACAATTGGTTACAGAGTACCCAACATTAAAAGTGACTGGATTAGTTGGCACTTATGATGAAGCCTTAGAACAATTGATAGAAACGACTCCTCCGGGGCGCTTGGTGATCTTTTTAGGGAGTAGTATTGGGAACTTTACTCCCCAAGCTTGCGATCGCTTTTTACAAGAAGTTGCCCAAGGATTACAACCGGGAGACTACTTCCTACTTGGGATTGATTTACAAAAATCTCCTGATGTGCTAGAGGCGGCCTACAATGACAGTCAAGGAATCACAGCCGCTTTTAATTTAAATATGCTCGAACATCTGAACTGGCGCTTTGATGGCAATTTTGACCCAAGTTTGTTTAAACATCGGGCGATTTATAACAAAAAAGAGCATCAAATTGAGATGTATTTAGACGCGCAAAAAGACCATCAAGTGAGTTTAAATAGTCTTAACTTAAACTTGGATTTTAAAGCAGGAGAAACCATCCATACAGAAATTTCTCGTAAGTTTAACTGGCAAACATTACCCGAATATTTAACTCAACAGGGTTTAAACCCGATTCAGGGATGGGTTGATGAAAAAGAGTGGTTTGGTTTAATGCTCATCAATTCTCAAAAATCGCCCCTCTCGCTTCCAAATCTAACCAAACCATTGTAGAAAACCAACGATTCTCCCCAAAGCGGGTATTTTCTACACAAGCGCCCTGTAAATTCACGCCGCGCAAATTAGCCCCCCGGAGATTGGCATTTTTTAAATTCGCCTCCCGCAAGTCGGCATTACTTAAAACCGCCCGTCGAAGATCCGCATCGGATAAGTCCGCTTGACAGAGAAAGGCCTCCCGGAAATTCGCCCGACTGAGAAACGACTGACTAAAATTCACCTCTCGCAAGTTAGCACTGTGTAAATTCGCGTCAGTGAGATTCGCCCCGGTTAAATTTGCCCCGACTAAATCACACCCTTTGAGAATGGACTCAATGAGGTAGGTTTGCTCTAAATTACTGCGTTCGAGTGTGGCTTGACATAAATTCGCCCCGCTTAGATTCGCTCGTCGTAGATTGGCGTTACTCAAATTCGCCCCGCGTAAGTCTGCACAACTCAATTCCGCCCCTTCTAAATTCGCCCCAATTAAAATGGCTTCAATTAAGTTGGCCTCTAGTAAATTTTTGCCCTGTAAATTCGCCCCCCGTAAGTTGGCGCGACTGAGTTTGACTTTGGGTAAAACGTGGGCATAGGTGAGGAGTTTTTTTTGATGATCTACACCTAACACGGAACTCAGGGGAAGATAAGCCCGTAATTCTTCCTGTTCCTGCTCATTTTGGGCATTGTCCCACAGAATACGCCAAGCGGACTCTTGTAGTGTCCCTTGACTATGATTGAGGACTTGATAGAGAACGCGGCGACCCTCTTCTCCGTAGTTTAGCGTTTCTTGCAGGGCTATAGCTTGGGTCGTGCGATCGCCATTGACAATTCTCTGTTTTACACCCTCTAGCCCCCCCAACACTAAGCCCTCTAGAGGAATCGCCATTCCTCCCAACACAGCATCATTAGAATTGGGTTGATTTACATTTGGGGTCATCAGCATTGCCTCAATTAGAAAACCCACTCAATCACTACTCTGTCATTTTGACATGAATTTTAAGTTTTGTGAAACCTGCGCCCACTCTCTCAGAAATCTTCCTAGATTTGGCTGAATTTCTAGAATAGATGGCAGTCAACCTTCAGGATCTCGGTAAGCTAATAACAGGCATTTTTTATTAACATGACAAAATCAAAGCAAAAAAAAGGGGGTTGTGGTTGTTGTAGCATACCCATCTCTGTTCTCATTCTCGGTCTAGGTTTAGGGATTTGGGGCTGGACAAAACTCCATGATTTGGGAGTCCCCCAAGCGGTGTTAAGCTATGCCGTTCAACAGATCCCCTTGGAGGATTTTCTCCCTGATTTTATTCCTTTAGCCTCCCCCACAGATCCCCCTATTGTTAACGCATCCCCGAGTCCTCAAGCCACCGCGCCTTCGACGATTCTTTCTCCGATTCCGGCAGTTACAACCTCTCCCACCTCTCCTCGACAACAGGAGCAAAATTTACGGGGAATTTATATCAGTCGTTACCAAATTACCAATAATGCGAGTGAACAAATGATCCGGGAACGAGTGCGTTATTACCGTTCTAAAGGGATTAATACCATCATTCATGGAGTTTGGGGAAATGCTTGCACCATGTACCCCAGTGAAGTGATGGCGAAAACATTTAATTCCCGCAGTTGTCCCAATCAATTCCAAGATCAATGGCTAGATTGGTTAATTGATGAAGCTCATAAACAGGGGATGGAAGTTCATGCTTATTTTGAGAAAGGAATTAAAATTGACGAGGATAGTCCTCTGTTTGATTTAGCGGTTCAGCGCCGATGGATTGTCGCCGGGGTAGATAGAACCCATCCGGGGGTAGATCATTATGTGTTAGATGTGAGTGTGCCGGAAGTGGCTCAATATATGACGGATATTTTAGTAGAATTTGTGCAGAAATATCCCCAAATTGATGCGGTGCAGTGGGATGATTATTTAGGCTATCATGCCGAATTACCCGGACAAGTAGACCGCACAGAAAAGCTGACTAATTTTGTGCAGAATATGATTGAGGCGATGAGAGAAGCGAATCCGAATGTCAGTTTTGATCTGGCTCATCATAATCCTTATTGGGCGAAACAATATTTTGCGGCGGACTGGGAAAATTGGGATATTGACCGGGCTTTTATTCAAGTTTATGCGGAGGAAAATTTTCAAGATGAGATGAAATATGTGGAAGCCAGTAATGGAATTGCTATCACAGAACGGCAATTTAATCAACTGGAAAACTTGGTTAAAAATCCCAGAGTGGAGAGTATTTTACTGTTTCCTTTAAGTGGAAAGCCAGAGGAAATGGCGGCGACTTATTATGATTTAGTTCAAGGCTTTTAGGTAAGGTCTGCTGAATATCCCTCTAAGAACTGTTACTAGGACTTTTAGCCGTTTATACCAAATTAAATAGACTTGAGGGCAAAAACCTGAATTTCCCCTGTTCCTTCCCGTTCCCTGTTCCCTTGACTTCTAACGTGGGGTCTTAACTTGTCAAGATTGAGCAAGCCCTAGTCAATCTTATTGCCTATTCCCCTGTTGCCGTCCACCAAGCTAGAGCATAAGCTTGAGTGGGTTCGTTAGCTTGGGTGTGGTACTTAACGCGGATTTTGTAGCGTCCCGTTTCGGGAATTCGACAAAAAATATGTTCTACACTATCCACCTCACTGACAGAAGAACAGATACTTTCTTCCGTTGTCTGGGCATCCAAGGGGAGGAGATAGAGATTTAAGTCATTTAATCCCCGATCATGGAAACTATCTCCCACGGTAAATAAACCTGTATTGCTCTGATCATTTAACTCCACTAAACGATGCCAAGCGAGGGTAAACGCGGCATAGGTTCCCCCTTTTAAGGGCTTTTCTAAGACATAATCCTGCACACTATTAACGGCCACAGTGCCATAATCCCAACCGATGGGGGGAACTGGGGCAGAGGCTGACCACTGACCGGGACTAAACTGTTGATAGGCACGATAGGCGTTTAAATGGCCGGTGCCGATTTGAATATGAAGGGGAATTTTGGGATCTTGGGCGGCATCCCCTTGAAGCCAAGTTTCATTTTCTTTGGTGTGGAGGGTGCGACTCATGCCTAAATAGCGACCATCTCCGGGATCTTTGAGTTTATCGGCTGAGTTGAGAAGAACCGCCTTCATGACTTCACTCCGTCGGGCATCGGTGGTCCATTGAGGGACTTTGGCGGCGAGTTGGCGATCGCCGAATTCCTGTAATAACGCTACAGTCCCCACCACATGGGGCGCGGCGAAGCTGGTTCCCATCACCGGAACCGCTTGTCCCTGTAGGTTATAAACTGTAATTTGGCTCCCGGGTGCCACTAAACCAATGGAACGACGGGGCCCGACATTAATTTCCCGGAGGATTAAACTCCGCCCAATGCCTTCGGGTGCATCACTTAAATTAGAAAAATCGAGTTTTGTAAAACCATCCTCCCGGGGTGTGGAGGAGGCGACATTAATTCCATTAAAATTATCCGTCGGAATGGGAATCCCCCCACTCCCTTGATTCCCGGCGACTACATAGAGGGTATTATGAACCCGAGAAGACCAATCCACACAGCGCGTGAGGAGAGCATTTCCGTCTAAAATCGGGTCAGGTCGGGGATCTCGGCGCAAAGGTTCGCCAAAACTAAAGTTAATCGCCCGCACATCTCCCCCATTTTGGAGGGCGACGTGCTGGGCAGACAGACATTCTTCCGGTTGTCCTCCATGTCGCAGGGAACCAATGGCAGAAGAGTATAAACGCGCTCCGGGGGCCACACCTGTTAGGGCTTTATCTTGACTCACCATGACCATTGCAACCATAGAGGCATGGGTATCTAAATTACTATTGGCTTTAGCGGGACTATCTTGTAAAAAAACTCCCGTCACGACAACGGAACGTAAAGCGGCCGAGGAGGTCTTATCTAAGCCAAATTTCCCCGGTCGTCCGACTTCCACTTGACCTAAGCCAATTTTGCGCCCAATCAGGTTGTAGGGGGCTTGATGGAGTCGTTGGGCTACAATGCCGCGATCGCCTGTAGACTCCTGCAAAGCTTGCACAGGAACGACCAAGCCCACACTGGCCAAACTACCCAATAACCAGACTAATCTTTTGCTCATTCCTCTAACAGCGCTTCCTGATAACATCTTGCTCTCATCTTATCGAAAAACACTTTGATTTGAGTGGTGTACAAAAGGGGGAGGTTCAAGGGAGTTGACCCAATTGTTCCGTAGGGACTTGCACCAATGTTAATGGGTCAATGGGTTGGCTGTTGCGGCGAATCTCGAAATGTAGATGGGGGCCAGTAGAGAGGCCGGTGGATCCCACTTCTGCGATCGCCTCTCCCTGTTTAACAGGCTGTCCTTCGCTCACATACAGCTTGCTAGCGTGTCCGTACAGCGTCGTTAAACTATCCCCATGATCAATCACCACCGTTCGCCCATAGCCCCCATACCAGCCCGCAAAAATCACCGTCCCACTATCCGACGCATAAATTGGACTGCCCACCTCTCCCCCAAAATCAATCCCCCCGTGTAAGCGTCTCCCCCCTAACACCGGATGTTGTCGCCAGCCAAACCCACTGGTCACAGGCCCCTGATGGGGTACCGCAAAGCGACCCGTTCCCCCTAAAATAATTGGATTGCTGCCCCTAGCCCGTTTTTGGATTAAACGGCTAATCCCCTCCGAATCCTCCGCCAGTTTTTCCTGAACCGCTTTCAGGGCGGCTAAATCCCCCCCCAACTGGTTCAATAATTGTTGTTGAATAGCAAATTGGGCTTCAATATCGGATTTTTGCGTTGCGATTTGTTGGGTTAATTGGGCAATTTTTTCACTTTGCTGTTGTACGCTGTCCTTTTGTGCCTTAATTTTGTCGGATTTTTGTTGTAATTTGGCCAGCTTTTCCCGATCCGCTTCATAGACCAACTTTAACCGGGCGCGACGGTCAAAAAAATCATTTAAATCCTCACTATGGAGCAAAAAACGCCAACCTTGACTACTCAGGGATTGACGTTGCAAAAAACGCAGCCTTGCCACCGTTGCCTCTAATTGGGGAGCATAGACTTGTCGCTCTTGGTTTAATTGGCTCGATAATTCTTGTAATTGGCGATTATTCTCATCTAGCTCCGTTTGGTAATAATTCAACTGTAAGTCCATAATCTGGATATTACGCTGTAAATTATCCAAATAACGCTGGGCGGATTGCTCAATTTCTGTGAGATGGGTTTGTTCTTCTGTGAGTTCAGTCTGTTGTTCGTGGATTTTCTCCTGCCAGTGTTGTAATAAATTATTCGCTGGAGAGTTCGCCCAGGCCATCGAGCTACAGCCCAACCAGACCGCAACGAATAGGATCAGGCAGAGTAGCCATTGATACAAAAAAATGGTAAAATGGGCTGGCTTGTGATGATTCATAAATAAACTGACGCTTGGAATATACAAAAGATTAAAATTAACAATAGGGGTAATTTAATCAATTGTTATTTTCACTACAACCGTAGATTGACTTATTTCTCCTTAATGATCAAATGTTGCCTTATCTCCCATAAATGTGATTTATCTTTACAAACATTTGAGAATTCTTTGCCTAAACTGGGGAATAGGGGTGCGACCCTACTTTTAAAACTGTTTATTTGATAGAACCCATTATGATTCCCTGTCCTTGTTGTTCTCAACAGATGCTGATGTATGCTCAAAAGGGACGAGCCTATTGGTATTGTCCCCATTGCAGGCAGGAAATGCCCGACCTTTTGAGCGTGTTGATGACTAAATATCATCAACGGTTGCAGGGTGAGTCTTTGCACAAGACTTTGACAAATAACACTTTGACAAATACAACCGAACCCGTGGCCACTTAACCCCGGAACTCTTGGTCTAGACGAGGGCAACCCCATCCTTCTGAAGGCCTTGTTTCCACTGTTCTAAGTCTGCCAAGGCGCGATCGCGGTAAACGCCATATCTTTCTCGTTTACCGCGTATTTTATGCCCTAAAGGAGGCAAAATCCCAAAATTCGGGGGCATAGGTTGGAAATGTTTCGGGGAGGCCGACGTGATAAACTCCAACAACGCCCCCATCATAGTGGTCGGGGGGAGAATCACTGGATCTAAACCCAGAACCAAACGCGCCCCATTCGTTCCCGCCAGCCACCCCCCAGCCGCCGCCGCCGTGTAGCCTTCCGTCCCCACTAACTGCCCAGCCGCCAAGAGAGAGGATCGTTGCTTAAACTGTAAAGTCGGTTTTAGGAGTTCCGGGGAATTAATAAACGTATTGCGGTGCATGACTCCCATCCGCACAAACTCCGCCTGTTCCAAGCCCGGAATCAGGCGAAACACCCGTTTTTGTTCCCCCCAGCGCAAATTCGTTTGAAAGCCTACCATATTCCACAGTTGGCCGGCCTTATCTTCTTGGCGCAACTGCACCACCGCGTAGGGGCGTTTCCCTTGGTTTTCGGGAGCCTTAAAGTCCCCCAAACGGGCATCAAACAAGCCCACAGGTTTCAGGGGGCCATAGCGCATGGTATCTTCTCCCCGTTGGGCTAACTCTTCAATGGGTAAACAGCCCTCAAAAAATTTCGCCGTCTCTCGCTCAAAATCCTTCACCGGGGCTTGTTCTGCGCCACAAAGTTCTTGCCAGAAATGCAAATACTGCTCACGACTCATGGGACAGTTGAGATAGGCTGCCTCCCCCTTATCGTAGCGGGAGGCCAGGAAGGCAAGGTCATGATTAATCGAGTCCCCCACCACAATGGGGCTGGCCGCGTCGAAAAAGCTCATATAGTCCAAGCCCGTAAAGCGTTGTAGGTCTTCTGCTAGGGCGGGACTGGTCAGGGGGCCAGTGGTCAGGACAACGACTCCCTCCGGGGGGATAGCGGACACTTCCTCCCGTTGTAGGGTGATGCGGGGGTGCTGGCTGAGGGTGTGGGTGAGGTCGTCACTGAATACCCCCCGATCGACGGCTAAAGCCCCCCCAGCCGGAACAGCGTGTTGATCCGCTTTTTGAATAATAATCGAGTTTAACTGACGGAGTTCAGTATGGAGTAGTCCGGCAGCGCGATCGCTTGCCATTGCCCCAAAGGAATTACTACAGACCAACTCGGCCAAAGCCTCAGAGTGATGGGCTGGACTACTACACACCGGACGCATCTCATGGAGAACCACCGAAACCCCCGCCTCGGCAATTTGCCAAGCGGCCTCTGTACCCGCCAATCCACCTCCGATTACATGAACAGTCATTTTGAACCTCTAACACTCAGTCCAGAAATTATAGCGTTAGCTCATCGTCGGGAAGCCCCGCACTGTACGAATGTCAGTGTCGGGATGAAAGACGGTTAATTGAGGGGTTCGATGCCCCGAAAATTAACCAACAATCATTTACTAGGGAGTGACGATTTATCCCTACATATTGTACAATAGGTTCATGTCAATAAGCTACTATTCGTGTTAAACCTCAACTATGTGGGTTTGTAACGGATAGGGGCGTTGCTGCGGCGATGATAGTCGAGCAGCGTGGACTTGCAGCCCTTCCTGGGTCACGCTTCGCGAACGGACTGGGGGTCAAGCTGCCTGTGGAGGAAGAGGTTATCGGGGATGTCCCTAAAAAGACATCTAGAGCCTCCCGTAGAAGCAGGAAGGCCTCATAGTGATATGGGGAAGCCCGCACCGTACCCCTAGGGTCGGTGTCGGGAGGATGTCACTGACCTAATTAAAACCCCTCCCCCGAAAGGAGGGGGAGGGATTAAGTGACTCTAGATTGCACTCACGGGGATTCTACACTTGGGCAGGAGGGAATTCCGCAAACGAATCCTCTTCTTCTTCGAGAATGACATGAGTGCTACCATTGCTGCTGTTCCCGTTTCCGTTGCCATTACGCGGCACAATCAGACCATATCCGCCATGATTGCGAATATAAATCACGTTGATTTCATCGCTGTCACTATTGCGGAAAACGTAGAAGTCGTGATCAATAATCTGTAATTGATCCAGCGCGTCCTCTACAGACATGGGGGGCATGGCAAAGTACTTCATGCGTACTACTTCAGGAGGAAGTTCAGGTTGGCGATCGCCGATTAAATTTTCATCAACAGGTTTTTCCTCAATCACCTCACCTGTTTTGACCTGAGCATGAACTTTCTTAAACAGATGTTTCTCTTTGTATTTCCGCAGTTGACGGGCAATTTTATCCGCCACTAAGTCAATGCTGGCATACAAATCTTCACTGCTTTCTTGCGCCCTGATGACCGTTCCATTAGCGTAAACGGTCACTTCTGCTTTATGACTATTACTGATCCGGGGATTGCGAGCCACCGACAAATGAACATCAACTTTTGTGGTGATATTTTGGAAATGCCGAACTGCTTTTTCCAGCTTTTCCTTAACATAGTTGTGGATGGCTTCAGTGACTGCAATATTATTGCCCTGGATTAATAGCTTCATATCGATTACTCCATTTAAGTCTATTAAGTCGAACAGTTGAATGACTCCCGAACAGCAAGGCTTTCATGCTGTTTAATGTGGAGTGATTCAGGAAACTACTCGTTTCTTTGCATTAAGCGAACTCTGTGAGAATTGAACTGCTTCAGCCTGAAAAAAATCTATACATCTGCAAATCACAATTCCGCGAATTACAATTGTATCAGAAATTGTAGATCAGCAATTCTAGCAGAATTCCCTCAAGCAAGTCGGGAGTAGCAACGAAGCCAAAAGCCGTGATTAGACTGTATTTTCCGAGTCAGGATGTTTTTGGGGGTTTTTCCGAAAAGTATCTTTCTTTTGAACATGGATCGACAGAGATTTACTGCTTTTATTGTGACTCTCATTCCCATAATATAGGACTGACAGTTTTTGCATTTTTTTATGTATGCAATCCTCCTGCTTTTATTATAGCATGAACATAGCTCCAAGAATGAGTTTGAGCTTGGGAAAAAGTATGATGAGATTGGGCGGATGGCCTCCTTTTTCTGACCTTCTTTTTTTTGATCTTCTTTTGACCTTATTTTGACCCTGTTTTAACCCTGTTTTGACCTTGTGCGTTAGAATAACGCCTCATTGTTCTACCTTCACCCTAGCACCTTGTATTCCAGAGAACCTATTCCCTTGACTTCTCTTCATGTTCCGTTGCATCTCTTGACATTTATGAGATTGCCCGAGAATGTGGTAATCTAAACAGCCCAAGGAATTTGGGGTTGATGTGCCTTCTGCCCGAGTGCAGACGATGCGGGATAACGCGATGGAATCAGAGAAGGCGAATCGTCAAAAGTCTCGATTCCGTTGTGATCCTTGCGGTTACTGATATTAGTCCCCTTTTAGCCATGATAGATCGACCCTCTGTTCCCGATCCTAAGCCGCGACGCTGTGTAGTGAAACAGTATGGCTGCGTTCCCTATGCGATCGCCCTAGCCGAACAACGCTCCCTCCTCACCCAACGCCTCCAAGATCCCCGCCTAGAGGATCTGTTATTGTTGTTAGAACATCCCCCCGTTTACACCCTAGGCACCGGCTCCGATCTGGCTTTTGTGAAATTTGACCCCCAACAAGACCCCTACGAACTGCACCGCACGGAACGGGGGGGCGAAGTCACCTATCATTGTCCGGGTCAATTAGTGGGCTATCCTATCTTGAACTTACGTTACTATCAGACGGATTTACACTGGTATTTACGGCAACTCGAAGCCGTGATTCTGCACGTTTTGGCGGACTATGGTCTGAAAGGCGATCGCATTCCGGGCTTAACGGGGGTGTGGGTCGAAGGCTACAAAGTCGCCGCCATTGGGATTAAAGTCAAACGTTGGATCACCATGCACGGTTTCGCCCTCAATGTCTGTCCCGATCTCCAAGGCTTTGAGCGGATTACTCCCTGTGGGATTAGCGATCGCCCCGTCGGCCGTCTCAGCCAATTTATTCCCACCCTCACCGTCGAAGCAGTCCGACCCAAAATTATTAGCGCTTTTGCCCATGTGTTTGGTGTGGACATAGTAGAAAATTAAACCTAATGAGCGATCAATTCCCCCATCTTCCTAGGCGAGATAGGGGAAATTTATTGTGGTCACGAGAATATACATTTACCCCCCCGAACATATACAGGCCGTAGTCATAATGAAATAGTATTGCTTCGATTGGTCAGAGTTACTGTGGTGGGAGAGGTTCTTGGATAATCCTTTCCCGCTTCTTTTTGTCTTATAGCATTTCCCCGTCTGTGATGATTCACTTTTGTAGAGGATCTGTTCCCTATTCCCTCAAACCAGAGACTCTGCACCTCACCAGTAGGAGAATTGCTACATTCTCCAATGGGAAAAAACAAGAGGAAAGTTAAAAATGTTTTCACTTTCCTGACGTTCTGAAGAACAATCGTTAATCTGAGGGAAGGTTTGCCCCTTGATTCGGGTAGACCGTTGTTTTCACCCCCTTAAGTTAATGCTATATAGTCTCAGTCATCTGCCTTACTGGATTATCCTCGGCGTTGGGATTGCCTTATTCCTGTTTGTCATTGCATCCGGTGGCGGGGATGATGAGCTAGATTTAGACGGGGAGCTTGAGGTTGGCAATGGCATCCTAGAAGCCGATGCAGACCCCGATTTAGAAAGTAATGGGGAATTTAGTGCCGCTCAAGTTTTAGGTTGGTTAGGTGTAGGAAAAGCCCCCTTAATCTTGCTGCTGGCTACAAATTTAAGTCTTTGGGGGGTGACAGGATGGGTCGTGAATACCGTCGTGGGGTCAATCACCGGGGAGATTCCCGTCACCTTTTGGGGCTGGGGAGGGGTGATTTTTGGCACCACCCTGATCTTCAGTTTTTATCTAGGGAGTTGGATTGCCCGTCCCATTGGTTTACTGTTTGCCCCCTTTGGAGAAGATGCCAGTGGCGATCGCCTAATTGGTTGTATTGGCACCGTCACCTCTAAAACCATTCCCCCCATTACAGAGGGAAAAATTGGTCAAGTCGATGTTTCAGATCCCAACCATAACCTCGTGACTGTTGCTGCCACCCTCCCCGACTGGGCAACCTTTGCACCGCAACGGGGACAAAAAGTGATTGTCGTGGATCGTCGTCCCCATAGTTATCAAGTGATTGCGAAAGATAGCTCCGATGAAGATCGGTGGCTTGCCAATCACTCAGAAATTCAAGATTCTTAACCCAATTTACCGAAACGTTCTATGAAACTTTGGCTCAATTTACTCCAATCTTTACCCACCCTCGAAGATGAACACAATCAAATTTTCGAGCAGGTTGCTATTCAAGAAAGCGAGCCAATTATTATGGCTCAAACCCAACCAGCCTCCCCCGTCCAAGCCCAAACTCCCGGCGGCTTAAATACGGGTTTATTTGTCCCGGCCGGCACCGTTCTATTTATTTTTGTCCTGTTAGTCGTCGCCCTGTGGTCTTACAAACTGGTGTATAACATCACCCCCAATAACGAGGCCTTTGTTCGCACTGGGGGATTATTTACCAAACAGAAAAAGGTGATTATTAATGGCGGTTGTGTCGTGCTGCCCGGTTTCCATGAACTCACCCGGGTACCCTTACGGGAGATTAGCATTGATGTAGAACGCACTGGCCCCCTCGCTGTGCGGACTCAGGACTATTTGCGGGCGAATATGCGCGTCACCTTTTATGTCTGTATCAATGCCGATGAAGAAGATGTGAGCATTTCGGCCGCTCGTTTGTCGAAAAAAGGGATGATTTCCGAGACAGATATTAAAGATGCCCTTGAAAAACGGGCAGATGATGCCATTCGTGCGGCCGCTAAACGGAAGAGTTTAGCCGAAATTGACTCCGATAAGTTAGGGTTTGCGGATGAAGTTTTGAACTTAATTCAACAGGACTTAAAGAAAGTTGGTCTAACGTTGAACAATATCGCCATTTCTGAGATTGAGGAAAGCGATACTTATGACGAAAACAACTTTTTTGATGCCCAAGGGGTGCGGCTGAGAACCGAAACAATCCAGCGTTCAATTCAACAAAAACGGGAAGTCGAATTAACAACTCGTGTCACCATTGAAGAGCAAGAACTGGATGCCGAGCGGAAATCGTTGACCATTGCCAAAAACAAAGAAGCCGCCAAGATTAACCAACATGAAGAAATCGAGTCGTTGCGCTTAACCCAAAACCAAAAACTAGAGGCCTTAAAAGCCCAACGGGAGCGGGAAATTCAAGAAGCGAAAGACCAAGAAGCGGCGAAAATTGAACGGAATAAAATCCTGCAAAATCAAGCAGTGGAAGAGGAAGAAATTCAGAAAAAACTGGCCATTCAACAGAGCCAAATCTCGGCTAATATTGCCCTAGAGGAACAGAACAAAAAGCTAAAAGTTGCCCAAGCCATTCAGAAACAAGAGGCCGAAGTGGCAGAAATTACCCGACAACAGGCTGTAGACGCTTCTCGCTTGCGGGCGAAAATTGAGGTAGCCCTAGCGGAACAGGAATCGAGCGTGGCACAACAGGAAGCGGGGATCGCCATTGCCAACAAAGAAAAAGAACGATTCCTCGCCGATGCCGAACGCGCCGAGGCAGAATCGGCGGTGCGCACTGCCCAAGCGGTAGAACAGGCGGAACG
Organism: Spirulina subsalsa PCC 9445; assembly: GCF_000314005.1. Taxonomy (NCBI): domain Bacteria; kingdom Bacillati; phylum Cyanobacteriota; class Cyanophyceae; order Spirulinales; family Spirulinaceae; genus Spirulina; species Spirulina subsalsa. The sequence continues at coordinate 3,095,663 of NZ_JH980292.1, read as the reverse complement.
GGAACGTCGCCTCTCTATGATTGAAGCCGAAAAAGAAGCCCAGAAAAAACAAATCGCCGATCAGAATGTGGTGGAAATTGATGTGTTCCGCCGTCGTCGTCAAGCGGAAATTGCGCGGCAAGCGGCGGAACTTGAAGCCGAGTCTATTCGGACGTTAGCGGAGGCGAATCGATATAAGGCGATCGCAGAAGCCGAAGGGAAACGCGCCCTCATCGACGCAGAAAACGCCCTCAGCGACGCGAACCGCACCGCAGAATTAATTAAAACCCTCTTCCCCGACGTGGCCGATCATCTGCCCGAACTCGCCAAAGCCCTCGCCCCGCAGCCCGGAGTCTTGGGGGATGCGAGGATTTTCGCCTTCCCCAACAGCAACGGCAACGGTAACGGGAACATGGGAGATATTAGTAAACTCCTCCTGTCTACCAGTGGCTTATCCCTCGTCAACACCCTATTAGATGAGGGGAAATTAGGGAATCTCTTAGGGCAAGTCAAACAGGTTTTAAGTAGTCCCGAGGGAAATGGGAATCCTCCCGCTCCCTCTCCTACCCCCAAAACCCAGCCCCCCCTAGCTTCTGAGTCGCCAGAATCTACAGTCTGACCTCAAGCTAGGGAACGGGGAATAGGGGGAGAGGGGGAGGGGGCGAGGGGGAGTTGATAACTTTTGTCTCTTGCCTTTTACCTTTTCCCGACTCCCTAGGGCGCAAGCATTGCGCCCCTACACCGATTCCCTCTCTTCAGGGAACAGGGAACAGGGGGGGAGAGTTCCCGGACTCCCGACTCCCGACTCCCTATCCCCCCTGTCCTCGCTGGCGATTGTACCCGATGAGGCATTTCGCCCCCCACCAGGCCGCAACGGCAAAGACCAAACTCACCCCTACGGCTAGGATGAAGGGATGGCAGGATTGAACTGGGGTTTTTGACCAAGGACAGGAAACCGGGTCTTGCCAGATTAAAGCGGAGGTGGAGGCGATAATAGCACCTGTGGCAATGCCAACCCCAAGGGCTTGGATTTTGTCCTGAAGTTTCTCGTTTTGTTCTTGTAGGGTGCGATCGCGCTGAGTCTGTTCGATTTCCACTATACCCCGAAGGGAGGCGATCGCTTTATCCGCTAAACTTGACCCTTCCACAAAGTAGTTCAGTTCGTCCCCTATGCGGGTTTGGAAATAGGGAGAAGTGCGAGTGCCAAATTCTTGGAAAAAATCCAGTTCTCCCCCCTGTAAATCATAACCCTGCTCTTGCAGTGTATTCACAATCTCCCCCAATGTCACCAGATAATTTTTGGTATTAATGCTAATCGTATTGCGACAGTGCTTGTAATTGCGCAACAATCGCGCATATTCTAAATCTAATACAGCCAACTCCTTTAAAACGCTTTTGAGTTCCCTTAATTCCCCCTCGCTCAACTGTTGCCCGCTACTTTTTTGGCTTAATAAACCTTTAAAATTCTTGACTTTTTTCTCTAAATCTGTATAGGCTTGGTAGGTTTTACGGTACAGTGTCCGAGTTTCGCTATAAGCTGCAAGAACCTTATTGCGATAATAGAATAAATTGATGAACCGCTCATAGGCATCCACAAACTTAGCACTTGCTAACTCATCACGCCAGAGAAGAACCAAAATATGAGGTTGTATCTCCGCTTCTTCGACTAAATTGGCATCTAAAACTTGACCGCCAAACTGAAAAATCGGGCTACCGAATACCTCTCCCCAGTGGTATAAAGGAGGGCGTTTGATTTTGCGGGAGGGCATCAACTGTTCTAAACAACGGCGGGCAAATTCTTGTAAATCTTGCGCCTTTTGATTCGTTTCTGTTGCGGGTAAAAATGCCGTTAACAGCAGGGTTTGTCCTAATGAGCTTTGGACAAAATCCGGGAGAAAAATTTGTTCTTCTGTGTTTAAGTTTCGCCAAAAAGTTAGGGGGACTTCTGGGGTTTTTTGCTGATATTCTTGTTCGGGACGGCGTAAATTAATGGTTAAACTATAGCTATCATAGAGGCGATAGGTTAACACTCGTCCGGTAATTTTGAGGTCAGAATAGGGCAGTCTTCCCGCCAGTTTCAGGCAGGTTTGGGGGTGGAGGTTAACGTAAGCGCCGGGGGGTTCTGGGGAGGCTTCAGGATAGCCGTAGAGGTGCAGACGTTCGTGGAATCCTAAGCGCTTTAAGATTTCATCTCCCTTTTGCCATAGTTGGTGAGGATTGGAGACTAGAGAATCGGTTTCTCCTGTCAATCCTCGCCAGAGATGAAAGGCAAATAAATGTAAATTGGGAGCATAAAGGAGGGGGTTTATCGGTGGTTGTGAATCCATCGGGTTAAAGTTTGACGAACGTAGGAGAACAAGGAGATAGTTTGGGGGGTTGGGGCGGGAAGGGAGAGAATCACTTGGTCAGGTTCTTCGACGATTTGAAAGTTGGGAATTGTCCATTGTATCTCATCGGGTTTAGGGGGTAAGGGTTCGTCAAATTCTTTCCGGTTTCGTTGGGCGAGTGCTTTTTTAAAGGTTGTTCGGGCTTGGGGAAATTGTTTCATCCAGTCAACAATTAAAGCAGAGGCTTGTTCTTGATCATTTTCTGAGAGTTGCTCTAAGTTTGCGGCTAACTGTTGGGCTTGTGGGAGGATATCTGGTTGTAGGATGGGGGGTTCTGTTTCCAGCAGTTGGGCAAACATCAGCAGGGTTTCTGTAGAATCTTTCATGGTTTTTTCCTTACTATTTTTCTATAGATTATCCGTAGGTTAGGCATAGGAAAAGTGCAACCCAACACCTAACTAGGGCTTGCTGAATAAGTCCGAGAGTTGGGGAATCGGGAGTCGGGAGTCGGGAGTCGGGAGTCGGGAATAGGCAATCGTGCCAGTTTTAGATGATCTGTTCCCTGTTAAGAGTTCCCTGTTCCCTTGTTGAGCCTAGCATCTGGTGTTATTCAGCAGACCCTAACTATAGATGATTCGTAGGTTGGGTGAAGCGACAGTGCAACCCAACATCCAACCATAGATGATTCGTAGGTTGGGTTGCGCTTTTCCTATGCCGAACCTACAGGGGATTGGAGGGTGTTGGATTGGGAGGTGTTGGGATTGGGGAGGTGTTGGGATTGCAGGGGGTTGGATTGGGGGGGTGTTGGGTTGCGCTTTTCCTATGCCGAACCTACGGTTAAACGCCGATGGCACAAAATGCCCCCCAGTGCATAGGATGTTTATAGGGTCGGTAATCGGCATCTTCAAAGCCTAAGTTTAATTTCTCTCGCAGTTTCGCTTTCGGATGAGGGGAGGCCGCTAAACCGGACTGATTCAGCCACGCGGTTAACTCTTGCTTCGTGACTCGTCTCATCCACTCTTGCGCCTGTTTCAAGGCTAAGGCAACGGAGGGCTGGGTCTGCATTTCTTCGTAAAGTTTGACCATCAAAATCGCTGTCGAAAGATCATTCACCGCCCACAGGCTACAAATCACATTGGCCGCCCCCGCATAGAGAAACCCCACCGCCAAACTGATATATTCTTCCAATTCTGGGGAAAAGTCTGTTAACCCGGTTTCACAAGCGGAGAGAATCACTAGGCGACAGGCGGGTAAATCCAGTTCAAACAATTCTCCCAGGGTGTAACATTTGCTCAAGTCAATCTGGGTGCCTTTGCGCCAAGGGAGAAAACGAGTCTCGGCGGGTTCAGAGGGGGTGGTTTCCTCGCAGAGGGTTCGCCCTTCTGAGTCACTGACGGAGACTTTCGCCCCGGCTAAGACGAGGGGAGAGAGGAGGGGACTGTTGAAATTGAAGGCTCCATGTCCGGCAAAATGCACATAATCCGCCTCTTGGAAGGCTTGGCGGTGGGGGTCTTCCTTCAGGCTGGTTTTGCTGGCTTGCTGGCGGGCGAGATAGCGGGCGTTTTGGGAGAAGTTGGCTAAAATGGCTTCAACCTCTAAGTCGGCATAGTCTAGGTCTTCCGTGGGATTTTGGATGGCAAAGAAGCGCTGGCGGTTGGTGGTTTTGCGCTGGCGTTGGGAGACTTCCAGGAATTGACAACTGGGGCTATAGGTGACTCCCAGGGGGAATCTATCGGCGAGATATTCGGGTTCATCGTCATCCCCCAGGGGTAAGGCGTGGAGGGGGAATAAATGCAACTCCCGATAGGGGACGACAATTAGGCGGCGGTAGGTGGGGGGAATTTGGGGGAGGAGTTGGGGTAATTCCAGGATATCCCGCAGACGGTGCAGGAAGTGGTTGAGATGGGTTTCCCAGTCGTCTAAGGAGTGGGAATAGGTTTGGAGATAGGTTTCGCGCAACTCCTGTAATTGCTTCAGGTGTTCTGGGGGGGAAAGATGCACGGAAATTTCCCCGGTTTCGCCCCTGACGATAAAGGTATAAATTCCTTGGGGGCTGAGATACCATTCCATCAACAGGGTATCTTTATCCAATAACTCCTGAATTTTCGAGAATTGGATGTGTGGGACTCGTTGGGTGAGGCTGAAGTTGGGGTCGTAGGTGTTGATGGTTTCCAGGAGTTGGCTTAAGTCCTTTTGCGCCTGTTCGTACTCTTGACGCAGGCTGTTCATGACTTCCGGGGTGAAGCTGGCGGCACTGCTGCCCCGTTGTCCCAGTCCGCCGATGTCCTGATTATCGGGGTTGGTGGGGGTTTCGAGGGTTTCGATAAGTCGCTGTTTGGCGGTGACTTCCCGACGGAGGCGGTCGAGTTGTTTCAGGAGTTCTGGGGGAATGTCGCCTTTGGGGTAAAGGTCGCGGTTGCTGAGGAGTTCAATCAGGTTGCGGGATTTGCTGCGTTCGACGCTGGCTAAGGCTTTCCCGATATCGCCGCCATTGATGCAGGCTTGCACGAGTTGGGGATAGAGGTCTAGGGCGGCTTCCCGGCGTTGTTGTTTCTCGCTGTAGGAGTCGGTGAAAGTGCAACGGGTTTCGACGGCTTCAATGGCCGCCTCATAGCCATAGATGGCGGTGGCCCAGTCTTGAATCTCAAAGGCAGCATCGCCTAAATTGCGACCGAGTTTCAAGGCTTCTAGGGGGAATCGGTCGGGGGGACAAATGGTTAACCCTTCTTTCCAGGCGGCAAGGGCTTCGGGAATTCGGTTTAAGTGTTGATGGACAAAGGCGAGAACATTGTAAACATCAGCCATCCCGGAGCGATCGCCCAATTCGGTTCTCAAAGCCAAAGATTGCTGATACAGACGCTCCGCCTCCTCCCAGTTGCCCCGGTCGCGCTCAATACAACCTAACTGTCCCCAACATAAAGCGATGTTAGCCTTATCCCCGATGTCTTCATACAAGGCGAGAGACTGTTGCAAAGATTCCCAGGCTTGGGAATATTGACTCTGTTGATACTGTTGAAATCCTTGCCGCAACAGAGCATCTGCTGTCAGTTTAGTTTCTAGCCGAGGCAACTCATAGTTAACCGCTTCGATTGTATCGGCAAAATTCCGCAACCAGCCTGCATTCCCCCGCCCCTGTTGCGCCATCATCTCTGCAACGGCACGCATCACCTGCACTAATCCCTCATCCACCAGTTCCCGGTGGTTGCTCAATTTCGCCACCAGTTCCTCCCCACTGCGACAGGTGAGCAGTTCTTGAATCAGGGAGAGATAGGCTTGCAGTTGTTGTTCATCCATGGCCACGCACCGGATAGGGATACCACCCCAATTTTACCCCATGGGGCTAGAATCGACGACAGACAATATCCCGTCGGGGGACTCGTCAATTGGTCTGAAATCGGTAATACTAGATCCAGTCAGAATCAAACATTATGTCAGATCATTATTTATATTGGGAAGAGTTTTAAATCCAGCTTGAGTAAAATGACGATCAAATGTCAACGCAGTATCAATCTTTCTGTCCTGCATTGCTATAAATGAGATGCAATCGACTAAACCCCATTTTTGATCTCGTCGGTTTTTATAGAGATAAAATCCCCGCTCAAACAGTTCTGGCGTTAAACGCACGACTTCTACATTGTCCGACTCAAAAAAGTTTTCGATAATTTAGATTGCTGCCAATTTATAGCGGCGAGATAAAGCATTGGAAACCTCAAGAATTACTGCATCCGTGATGACCCAAAAATGGTTCTCATATTCACTGGCAATAGATATAACCTGTTGATGATCCTGATCTCGGATGTTGACCAAGGCAATGATAAATGATGTATCCACAAAGATTTTAATCCCCATCAATCTTTTTCTCTCCGTTAAGATAGAGATCGATATTGGCGGCAAAATCAACGGGACCCTCAATTTTGACCTGCTTTAACTTGGAAAATAAACTGTTGTTGGTTTTGGGACGCGAAAAATTCTTGACAATTTCATAGAGTTGTGCTAACTCATCCTCGTCTAGTTTGCTAATTTCCTCATCAATTAATTGCCTGATATTCATGGTTATTTTCCGAGGTAATAATAGAGAGTTTACACCAAAACTGAGATATTCCCACCCCCACACCAGACCATGCACGGGATAGGGGTACCACCCCAATTTTACCTCAGAGCAAAAGGCGATCATTGCAATCATCCTAGCAAAAACCCGGTTTCTGAACTCATCGCTGAAACCGGGTTTCTTGCACCAACTCCTTTCCCGCTATCACCTCCCTGAAACCCGGTTTCTTTCCCCCCACTAACTCAGAAACCGGGTTGCGTTCATCTTTTCTTGGGTGTTCTAAACCCTAGAAAAAACCCGGTTTCTAATACCAAAGCTATTCCTTTTTTTCTGATGATGATTCACATCCTGATACTCATGCTGAAAATCTTAGACCGGGGTTAACTTTATTAGAGTTTGGGGTCAATTTAACACAGAAGGAATGAGTCGCTCAATGTTCTAAAATCCAATCAACGGCTTGATTTAAGTCTTTGGCAATGTAATCCGGTTTGGCGTGGTGTTGATAGCTGCCCTCTAATACTTCTTGGCCATAGCCTGTTTGGACTAAAATCCCCTTAGCTCCACAATTGCGGGCTAGATCTACATCGGTGGCTTTATCCCCTACCATAAAACTATGCTTAATGTCAAGATCATGTTCCCACGCCGCCGCGACTAACATTCCGGTGTTGGGCTTGCGCCAGGTACTCCAACGGGTGAAGTCTGGGGTTTTCCCTCCGGCTGGCGGACTGAGGTAGGGGCAATAATATAAAGCGTCGAGTTGGGCTCCGGCTTCTTGGGCGAGGAGGTCAATGAGACGCTGGTGCAGGGCTTCGACGTGGGAGAGGGGGTAGTATCCCCGGGCGGGGCCGGCTTGATTGGATACCATACAACAAAAGAACCCCCGGTCATTGAGACGGCGCACCGATTGGGCGATGCCGGGGATAAGCACTAAGTCCTCGACGTGATGGATATAGCCTTTTTCGACGTTGAGAACGCCGTCACGATCTAGAAATACTGCGGTTTTAGCCACGCCAAATTTGTTCAAGTACGGTGACAGGAGGAATATCACCAATCGCCTTAGAGGGGGATTGGATGGGAATACAGGTTTCGCTGTTGGGGGGAACTAGCTTTTTGGCATCGGTGGGGCCAAAAAGGGCGATGGTATAGGTGCCAACGGCGATCGCCAAGTGCATGGGAGCGCTGTCTGTACAGAGCATTAAGTTCGCCCCGGCAATCAAGGCGGCCAGTTTACCAATATCGGGGGGAGAGACAACTTTTAAGCTGGGTGCTTTTTCGAGCAGTTCACTCACTAGGGCGCTATCTTCCGGGCCTTTGACGACCACAATGGGAACATCGGGCTGTTTGGCTTGGAGATCGGCAATAATGGCTGACCAATGTTGGGGCGGATAGATTTTATCAATCCCCTTCGTGACGGCCAGTTGGCTAGAGCCTCCGTGAAGGAGAATGTAGCCTGTCTCCCGGATTCCCATGCGGTCTTGAGTGGCTTCAGCCCAGTCAATATCCGACTTGGGAACGGCAATCGTGGGAGTTGGGCAAGGGGTTTGAATCCCTAGACCTAACACCAAATCATGGTACATTTCGGCGGCATACTGTTCGGTTTTGAGGGGAACTGTATCCGTGAGTAAACAGGACTTTTGCGACTCATAGCCTACTCGGGTAGTAATGCCGTTTAACCATAGGAGTAGACCAACGGCCCAACGCTGTCCAAGGGTGAGGGCTATATCATATTCGCGATCGCGGATCATCCCCAATAAATTGAGATAATCGGCCAAGCCGTTGCGATCTTTGTAGTCAAAGACTAAGACTTCACTCACAGACGGACAGACTCGGTAAGCCCCTTTAGACCGGGGTTCTACCAATACATCGATCTGGGCTTGGGGGTAGGTTTGCTTCAGTGTCGCTAGGGTTGGGAAAAAGAGAATCTGATCGCCAATTCCGCCAGGGACAAGGGCTAGTATGCGCATCTCAACTCTGGGTAATTAGGGTGTTTTTAGGGGTTTTTTCTGGAAGTACGGAATTATTAATCACGAGGATTGCTAATTCCTGCCCCTATTCTACTTTAAACGAGGACAGGTTCTTGTTCTGGGCTAGAAATGCGATCGCCCTTGACCCCCTTGGGTGTATCTGCTAAAGCTTCTAAGGCCGCTTGTAAATCGGCCGTCAGTTCACGAGAGGCCTGTTTCGGGCTGTAGTTTTGATAATCGAGAGTATTCAACGGTTGACCAATTTTTACCTTCACCTGACAGCCCCATTGAGCCGATAAGTCAGAATAGGCAATATCTATCGGGATCACTTGCACCCCTTGGGTTTGTTCGGTCATTTTAGATTGAGCTTGTAAGGCAATGGTCGCCACCCCTCGTTTAATGGGTTGTACATGGCGTTGACGGTAAATATTGCCTTCTGGGAAAATCACCAGCATTTCTTGTTCACAGAGCAACTCTACACTGTGCTGGATGGTTTCAATGCGCAACTGGAGGGGATTGACGGGAAAGCCCCCTAAACGACCCACTACCCAGCCTTGGAGTCCTTTCATCTCGTTAATGGACACCATAAAGCGCATATTCCGCCCGGTGACAGGGCGACCTGTGGCATAGGCCACCATGATGGCATCCCAGCGAGAACGATGGGTGGGGGCTAATAAAACCGGACCAGTGCGGGGTAGGTTTTCTTGTCCGGTGACGGTGATTTGGTCAAAGTGGGTGGGTAAAACGAGGGATTGACCGAGAGCATAGGCTAGACGAGATAACCAAGGGGAAACCCGAGAGTGGGGCTTTTCGGTTTTGCTGAATGGGTAGGGGAAGGGAACGGCGAAGGGAGTGAGAACGTGCATCATATCAACCTGCTTGGGGGTTTTGTTCACTACACTTTCAGCATAAAAAGCCTTGAAGGGTTTCACCTCCCACAGGAGGCCAGTTCTTACAGTGGCACGGAGTCGGGAGTCGGGAGTCGGGAGTCGGGAGTCGGGAATCGGGAGTCGGGAGTCGGGAGTCGGGAGTCGGGAGTCGGGAGTCGGGAGTCGGGAGTCGGGAGTCGGGAATCGGGAGTCGGGAGTCGGGAGTCGGTGTAGGGGCGCAATGCTTGCGCCCTAGGGAATCGGGAATAGGTAATAGGTCTTAATTCCCCCCCTCTCCCCCTCTCCCCCTCTCCCCCTCTCCCCTCCCCCGTTCCCTCCGTTCCTGAAACCAATCCTGTAACAGTTGGCGACAGTCTTGGGCTAGAATGCCTCCTAGAACTTGTAACCGATGATTAGAGGCCAGACTGTCGGGTAAGTTAAGCACCGTGCGCACTGTGCCAGTTTTCGGATCGTCTACTCCATAGACTAATAACCCCAGTCGGGCGAGAATAATTGCCCCAGTACACATGATGCAGGGTTCTAGGGTGACATAGAGGGTACAGTCGGATAAACGCCAATCCTGCAAGGTGGCGCTGGCTTGGCGGAGGGCTAAAATTTCTGCGTGGGCGGTGGGATCTTGATTCCGTTCTTTGCGATTCCCCGCTTGGGCTAGACAGTCTCCTTGAGTGTTGACAATCACGGCTCCGACGGGAATCTCCCCGGCAGATCCCGCTTCCTGCGCTAAGATCAGAGCGCGACGCATCCAATACAGATGGCGTTCATAAGTGGTTGGGGTGAGCATCTCCCGAATGGCGCTTTTCTTCATGAAGGGTTTATGGGTAAACAGTGGCAACAGCATTTTATGGCTTGGGGGGGGGTGATTGCCCTGCTCACGTCTCCGGTACTGATTCCCTATCCTGTCGGGGCGGCGGGATTGGGGGAAATTCGCCAACGGGGGCGGCTGGTGGTGGGGGTGAATGAAAATGTCCGCCCTTTGGCGTTTCGTGATGAAAATGGGGAATTACAGGGCTTAGAGATTGATCTGGCTCGTCAGTTAGCCCAAGAATTATTAGGGAGTCGGGAGGCGGTGGTGTTTAAGGCGGTGAATAATCGCGATCGCCTACCCCTGTTATTAGCAGGAGAGGTGGATCTCACCATTGCCCGACTCACGGCGACTCCCTCCCGTTCCCGCTTGGTTAATTTTAGCCGTCATTACTATCTCGATGGTACAACTTTTATCACCCGCAACCCCCGGATTCAACGCTTGGGAGACTTAGTGGGGGCAAAAATCGCCGTATTAGAACAGTCGAGTACCATCGCCGTGGTGCGTCATGTTCTCCATCCGGTGGAATTAGTGGGGGTGTCGTCTTATGTGGAAGCCTTGCAGCTGCTGGAGTTGGGGGAAGTGGATGCCTTTGGGGGCGATCGCACTATCCTTACGGGTTGGGTACAAGAACATCCCCAGTACCATATTCTAGGGGTGCGTCTCTCCGGTGAACCCTTAGCCGTAGCCCTTCCCAAAGGTCTACAACACAGTGATCTCTATATTGCCGTAAACAATGCCCTCACGCGCTGGCATCGTTCCGGTTGGCTACAAGAACGTTTAGATTATTGGGGATTAGGCAATAATTAATCTAGTGTTCCACTCTCAATATTCATCTTGCTTTGACATCTTCCTCACCTTAAAACGGTGGGGATTCCCAAACCTCACGATTTAGATTTCTGCTTTATGACTACTACAACTTCAACCTCTAACCTCCCAGTTTATGACGGCAAGTTTGGTCCGTTTACCATTAATAGCGAAGATCGGCGAGACGTGAAACTCTATCGCGCTGGTTTAGCCCTTGCCGGACTCAGCTTTTTTCTCGCCACCACCTTATTATTATTCCTAGGGGCAACCCCGGATCTCTTGCCCTTCCTCAGTGTCTTCTATACCCTCTTTTCCCTGGGTTTAGGCCTGAGTCTGCTTAAAATTCACATCTACCTCGCCCCCCTTCACCGTCTCCTCAAACTCTTCTGGATTATCGGCACCGTTGCTTCTCTCATTTTCGCCTACGCCGATTCTGCCCCCTTTGCCTTAACTCTCTACTACACCCCGGCCAGTGTGTTGGGCGTTGGTTTTACCTTTGCCGCCCTCACAGGGATTTATTTCAAAGAAGCCTTTTGTTTTAATCGTTTAGAAACCAAAATCCTCACCCCCCTTGTTCCCCTCTTACTATTAGGGCATCTAGTGGGGGTGTTACCCTTGGGCATGGAACGCACCTTACTGGGGAGTTGGGCGGCTTTATTTGTGATTTTTGTCCTGCGTAAACTGGTGCAACCCATCCCCCCAGATATTGGCGATAAGTCAGTATTTGAGCATTTACAACAGGGCCTCTAAAGCCGTGGCAGCCTCATTTAACTGAGACATTTCTCCATGAGTTTGTTCAATCCCTTTCGCCGTATCTTGAGAACTGCGATTTAACAAACTCATGGCTTCAAAAACCTGCTGAACGGCTCGGACTTGCTGTTGAATATTTAAAGCAATTTGTTGATTGCTTTCCACCACATGACTCACCGCTTTTTGAACCCCAACAAACACTTTCGCCGTTTCTTCCACCCGTTCAATGCCACTTTCCGCCGTATTGGTTCCCTCTTCCGTTGCCGTCACGGTGGAATGAATTGCCCCCTGAATATCTCCCACTAAACGATGAATTTGTTCTGCTGACTGTTTGCTACTATCAGCTAACTTGCGGATTTCTGTGGCCACTACTGAAAAGCCTTTGCCATATTCTCCTGCCCTCACGGCCTCCACTGAAGCATTTAAGGCCAACATATTGGTTTGATAAGATAAATTGCTGACCAGTTGGGCAATAGTACCAATTTGTTGATTTTGTTCACTCAGGCGCTTAATTTGCTGTGCGATCGCCTGCACTTTACCCTGTAAATGCTGCATATTAGCCAGAGTAGCGATTACAGCCTGATTTCCCTGTTCCGTTAACGCTAAAGCTTCTTGGGCGGCATGAGTCGCCGCTTTCGCTTGGGCGGCCGAGGTTTGAGCAGAGTTGGTTAACTCGTCCATGGTTGTTGTTGTCTCATTCACCGAGGCCGCCTGAGTGCTGGCTGTAGAGGCTTGTTGCTCCAGTGTCGTGGCAATTTCCCCTGTAGAGGCGAGAATTTGTCGCGCCGCCCGGTAAATCGTGCGCGTTAATTGGGTGGCAATCCACCATAAAGCGATACCAGCCCCTCCACCAATGATAATAGCTAAGAACACAAATCCTGTGAATAAGGTGCCTAAAGCTTGTTGAACCACCTGTTGCTCTTCTAGCACCATCCGTTGATACATCTCATGGAGGCGATTATTAATACGTTGAAACTCTTGGTTAATCTCTTCCCCAGTATGTTCAATAAAGGTTTGATTCGCCAACTCAATATTTCCCTGCTGCCGGAAGGCAATCATTTCATTTCGCTTTTGCTCCTGTTGGGTGATTAAACTCATCACCTTTTCATATTGTTGCCTTAAGTCCACCAATTCATCAAAATCACGACCGGAAAAATATTGTTGCGCAAAATCAACGCTATATTGACTTTCGTTGAGTAAATCAACCGTTTCTTGAAAAAAGTTACGACCTTGAATTTTTCTATCCAAAAAAGACGATTCGGGTTCTAAAAGATAGCCCCTTGTTCCATTAGACATTCTTAAGTGAGCCAGTTCGAGGTGATGAACTTTATCAATAACATCTGCAATGAAACTGACGCGGTTAAAGTTCAACATAATGGTTTGAGTGCTGGAAGCTACCCATAATGTGGTTAACAAAAATGCAACAATGGGTAAAAAATAGCCAAGTAAAATTCTTTGGCGGAGTCGCAGTTTTCCAAACATAATCTCAGTGATTTTTAAGAGTTGTAAAGTAGAAGACTCAGTTAAGAACGAATTATCCGAAACGCATTGCTCCCTTCCCCTCCCAGTTTATTTGAGTTGTAATGTGTTGGGGAATTCAATCCATACGGTAGGGGGATTTATCAATTCCCTCTACCCTAAACTATTTAGGATTGCTGTAGACTGCCCATTGAGATTGACTGCCTTCTGTTTCTATCTGGTGTAGCTTACTTTTTGTCGCTTAGGAAATCTCTTAACTTGGTCAAATTTAGTGTTAATCACCCTACAGTATTTCCCTATTATCTCACAAAAACCTTGATCAGGAACGCCCCAAAAGGTGAGATTTTAGTCCTTGGGAATTGAACGAGTTTAAGGTTCTCAACTTACCCAACCCGGAGATCAAACCTTAAGTTAAGCTAAGATGGGAAAAACTCCGCCCAGCAAAACCATGAAAAAGACCTTAGCTGCAACAACTGTCTTGCTCTTGATGCCCTTGAGTTTATCGGTACGTGCAGAAAACCTCCAGCATCTCAATCAACTCCTTTCCCAGCTTGAATGTCCCCAATGTGACTTAACTCGGGCGGGTTTAGTGATGGCTGATTTAAGTGGGGCGAATTTAGCGGGGGCAGATTTACGCTTTGCTAATCTGAGTCGGGCGAATTTAGCGGGGGCGGATTTACGCTTTGCTAACTTGGGGGGGGCTTCCCTCAATGGGGCCAACTTGACGGGGGCGGATTTAACCGGGGCTAATGTGGCGGGGGCGGATTTGCGCAATGCCTATTTTATGCAGGCTAATCTGGAAGCCACGAATCTCAATCAAGCGGTGGTAGATGGGGCGATTGGTATACCGGGGCAGTTTTTCTCGGCGGATCATTTTTATGCCCGAGGGGTGTTAGAAAGTAATCGACGGAATTTTATCCGGGCGATTGAGTATTATAATCAGGCGCTGGAACGAAATCCCCGCTATGGGGAGGTGTATTTAGCCCGGAGTGTTGCCCGCCTCCGCTTGTTGGATGAAGTGGGGGCGATGCAGGATGCCAAAATTGCTCTAGGGTTATTTGAAGAACAAGAGAATGAGCAAGGGAAGCAGGCGGCCGAGCATTTTTTAGCCCAGATGGAGGCGATGAATAATCCGGGGAGGGGGGGGAGTGGTGTGGGGATTGATTTATTGAATATGTTGGGGGGGTTGAGTTCTGTGTTGTTGCGGGCGTTGTCGTTATTTTAGGGTGGGGCTTGCTCCTGGAGCCGTGATCGCTTGGCGGACGGAAACGGGGTATAGTGCAGAGTGGTACTCTATTCGGTTTAGCGCAAGTTTCATGACCTCTCAGGATAAGGATCTTTCGGCTCAAGCTTCGGAAACGGCTCAATCTCCTGCTGAAACCCCCCAGAATTGGCGCAGGTGGGTCTGGGAAAATGTGCAAGTGGTGGCGATCGCACTTGTGCTAGTCTTTGTCATTCGGACTTATATCGCAGAACCCCGGTTTATCCCCTCAGATTCTATGGTACCGACTTTGGCAACAGGCGATCGCGTCGTGGTGGAAAAAGTCTCCTATCGTTTCCATCCCCCCCAACCGGGCGATATTATTGTATTTAGCCCCCCGCCCCAACTCCAAGCCCAAGGCTACCAAGCGGATCAGGCGTTTATTAAGCGAGTCATCGGCATTCCGGGTCAAGATATTGAAATCCACGATAACCGGGTGTATGTGAATCATATCCCCCTCACAGAACCCTATATTGCCGCTTCCCCTCAGTATCAACTCGCCCCCTTCCAAGTCCCAGCCAATGCCCTCTTTGTGATGGGGGATAACCGCAATAACAGCAATGATTCCCATATTTGGGGCTTCTTACCCCAAAATCAAGTCATTGGTCGCGCTATTTTCCGCTTTTGGCCCTTCTCTCGTCTCGGTGGGATTTAGTGAGCCAAGTCGAAGGGGAATCGGGAATCGGGTGTCGGGAGTCAGGAGTCGGGAGTCGGGAAAAATAATCAACCTCTCCCCTGCTCCCCTGTTCCCTTAAACAACTTAGCCCATCCTAGAACCGACAGATGGGGCCAGAACGCTCCCCTAGCCATTCTCCTCCGGCCGCCAGACAATCATTTTCGAGATCCGCCCAATCTAACGCACGAGCTCCGGGGATACATTGCAACATTTGCCGATAGTCTAAACGACCTTCTCCTGTATCTTCCCCTTCAAAATAGGAACTAATAGTACCCCCTCGGTCTTGACAAGTTTGGGTATAAAGTTGAACAGAACGACTGGCGGCTTGAGGGGGTAAACTAGGTAAACCTGAGCCGGAAGAGGGGATGGGGGCAGGAGCAGGAGGGGGGGTAGAACGACGAGGACTCACGCCAGAACGACATTCACGGCGCAGGGCTTCTAATTCTCCGTTGAGATAGTCTAGGGTGCTATTTTGAGGGAATCGGGCTTTCACTTCTCTAACTTCTGAGGCGGTATCCATTAAGATATTAACCACCTGTTTGGGGTCTAGATTGCCCCCAGATTGCCTTAAAAGGGGTTCTAAACGACGCGTGACCACTTCCATGACTCGGGTAACTTCCGGGTCTGGTGCGCCTTGATTCAGGCTAGTATCTGCACCGACCCAACTCATGATTTGATTGAGGATGCTGGTCACTTGTCCGAGGTTTACGCGATCGCCCAACGCACCAGGTAAGAAACGCTCGGCTAGGGTTAAAAACTGTTGCAAGTTGCCTAATCCTTGGCGTTGTTCCTGTTGTCGTGCTTGGTTGAGCATTTGCATAAGTAAGGCTTCTTGGGCGGCCGCTTCGGGGGTGTAGTCCTGACAAGCTGTGCTTTGAGCCATCACCGGGGCTATGTCTTGAGCTTGGACTCCTAAAGCGGGCAGAATGACCAAAAAACCCGAGAGAATGAGACGAGAGAGTAAAGGTTGAGTCTTCATGCTGCGAAAGAGTTGGGGAACGAAAGAGTACAGTAGGCGATCGCACCAAGACCTTCAGACGCAAGGTCTTCATTCCCTGTTCCCTCCCCTTGAGATCCCCCATCCGGAACAGTAAACCATGAATAGTCCTCTTTAGGGTCTGCTGAATATCTCTCTAAGCAGTGTTACTAGGACTTTTAGCCGTTTATACCAAATTAAATAGACTTGAGGGCAAAAACCTGAATTTCCCCTGTTCCCCGTTCCCTGTTTCCCAGTTATTCAGCAAGCCCTCTTTACAGTTTGATAGGGCAGAATCAACAAAAAAAAGAAGGGGCAAGTTAAACCCCTGCCCTCTAATTCGCACACCATTTAAAGTTTGTTTTTGTTTTAGTAAGCCAGACCCATGCTGCGGGTGGTTTCTGCCCCTAAGTAAACACGAATGCTTAGGAAGTCGGTGGGACAAGCGGTTTCGCAACGCTTGCACCCTACGCAGTCTTCCGTCCGAGGGGAAGAAGCAATCTGTCCAGCCTTACAACCGTCCCAGGGTACCATTTCTAATACATCCAAAGGACAAGCCCGCACACATTGAGTGCAACCAATACAAGTATCGTAAATTTTGACGCTATGAGACATCGAGTAACTCCTAGTGTGAGTGTTCTCCTAAAATCGGGTTAGTGATTTAACGGTTAGTTTACCTTAGCTCTGAATCCTCATAGTGGAAAGGTGGGTCAACCCTTAAGAATCTGTAACACTCTGTTACCTAAAAACCCGGTCTAAATCACCGTTTGGTTGGTGGATTGCGTTTAGCCGTGGGATTAGGACGACGGGGAGTTCCTTTGGAAGCCCCTCCGGTGCTACCAGAAGAAGGACGGGCGGGTCGTTGGGAAGACGGACGTTTAGCCCCGGCTGGGGGATTTTGAGGTTTTCCCTGACTTCTGCCTCGGGTCGGTGGTGGGGGAGGTGCAGGTGCTAACTCGTCCTCAGCCCCCCCTGCCCGACGATTGGGATTGGTGCGGAAACTCACATTCACCCCTTCCCCAGACTGTTCTAAAACTAACAGGGGCGTGGGTTTCGCTTTTTGATCCCAATCCATCCGTGCTACCCTTCCTTGAATGGTCGGTTGCCAATTATCATGATCCTCATTAGGACTCAGGAACTTTTCAATACAATCAATAATTTGGCTAATGGTTGTTGAGGTGGACTGAGTGGGTAATTTAGTTAATTTAATCTGAATCCTAAAGAGTACCCCTTGTACTCGTTTCCCGTGGGCTTCGGTTTCATAGGTGACATCAAAGGTTTCGTCCACTTGTCGCCCTGTTGCCGCAATCCCGACTTGATGATTCGCGGTATTGGGACGCAGTGCCACAGAAATCAAGTCTTTGACCCGAATTTTAACCTGATTCACAATGGCATAGTGGAACACTTCCTCATCCATCCGCAAGCGCAAATAATCTAAGTTAAATTCCCGCGAGTGAACTAAGTCGGGGTTAGTTTCCATTTTTTGGATGGTTTTAAGGGCTAATTTCAGCCGTTTTTGGAGGTCTTTGGTGCGATATTCCTCAAACTTAATGGCCTTGTTCAGTTTATCAATTTGTAACTTGCCGTAGACCACTAGACCAATCACAGCAATCAGTAATAAACCACTGGTGGCCATAAAGGCGGTGGTCATCAAATCAAATGATTCCTCCCCATTAGCGGCTGGTTCTGGGGGTGCTTGAGCAATTATGGGTTGAACGGAGGGATATTGAAAAAACATAGTATTTTCACCAATGAAACGGACAAGGGGATGGCAAACAAGACCCACAATCGATGATCTGCGGTTGGTTAAAACCATCATTGACCTGGGCTAGAACCTTACCTGCTGTCACCCAGGGTTAGACCATTCCCCGCAATAACCCAAATTGTAGGCGGCACAAATCTGAGAGGAATCGTTCTGGATTAGGAAAAACTCAGTTTTCTGCTGTACTCCGACCATTCAACCGAATTGCCTTGTTTTGACTAGAACAGCCCTCTTTGCACCCTGTGAGATGCCTTGGCTCAATGGGGTCTTTGCTTTCATTGTAGCAATTCTCTGTCTCAAGTCATGGCAGGGGAGCAGGGGAGCAGGGGAGAGGGGGAGTTGATAATTATTAACTATTCCCGACTCCCGACTCCCGATTCCCGACTCCCGATTCCCGACTCCCGACTCCCGATTCCCGACTCCCGATTCCCTATTACCCTGTTCCCTTAACTGGTCTAAGATTTACCCCCAACGGGCGCGATGGCCTCGGGCATCAATATGACAAAGGTTGGGATAGTGACCATAACGCCCTAATCCGCCGGGCCACCAAGGATCTAAAGACCAATATAGTTGATTGCCGGATAGTCCCTCACAGACAAAATCAATGGCATCCCCGACGATGTGACGGCTTTGGCTGGCTCCTCCGACGGCGCGGTTAATATGGGGGGGACGGTACCAACTGGTAATGATGAGGGGGCGACCAAGGCGATCGCGGGCTTGTTGGGCGAGGGTGGCAATCCTTACAATGGCGTCCACGGTGGCCTGATTGGGGGGCATCCGGGTTCCTCCTCGGGTGGCTTCAGTCCAGGTAAAGTTGCCGTTGGGGATAATGGAGGCGGAAAGTTGAATATTGCTGGTTGTCCACCGGGCGGGACGACTCGGCACCACAATCGTTACAGGTTTGGGTGGGGGGGCGGCTTCTTTGCGCTGTTGTTGAATCCGTTGCAGGTCTTGAGTGAGGGACTCAATGGCTTGGTTGTAGGTGCTTAAACCCCGCCACAGTTGCACCATTCGGATCAGGGCTTCCCTTTGTTGGGTTTGTTCTTGGTAGGCGCTGGGAACTCGTCGCACAAAGTTGAGCAGTTCGTGATCCAGTTGCATGGCTACTTGTCGCAGGGTTTGGGGATCGTTGCCTGTGGAGGCCAGGAGGGTGGGGTTAATGCCTAGGGTGGCGACGGCGGTCTGTCGGGAGTCGAGATTGCGCCAGAGTCGGAAGCCTTCGGTGAGGGCGTTACGCTGTTGGCCTTGACCTTGATAAAACTCGGGGATGCGCTCGACAAAGGCAATGAGGGCGGGATCAAGGTGTTTTAGTCCGGTGTCGGGGGAGGTGTCCTTTTCGAGGGAGGCGATGGCTTCTTCTCGCGATCGCAACTGCCGCCAATATTGGGTTAAACGCAGCAGGGCTTCCCGTTGGTGGGGATAGCCTTCATAATGGGGGGATACACGCTGCATAAATTGTTTCAGCAACAAGTCCAACTCGGCGGGAGGGACAGAGGCCAGGGTGGCGCTGGGGTTATTGACGAGGGATTGCACGGTGGCATCTACGGAGTCCAGTTTCCGCCAAATGCGCACCGCTTCGAGTAGAGCATCCCGTTGATGGGGTAAACCGATAAAAAACTGACTTAAACGCTCCACTAAGCTGAGGAGTTCCCGATCCAGTTCTACCAGATTATGAGCCGCTTGGGTGCCTTCATAATCCCGTTCGGTATCGCTTTTGTAGGCTTGGAGTAATTCGGCGCGATCGCATTTTTCTAAGCGACCTTGGACAGGTTTCCCCGGAGATCCCCCGAAGCCATCGGCCAGCAACTCGACGAAACTATTACTATAACGCCCCAGTTCTGCATTCCATAAATCGGTGCCTTTCCATCCCTGATCGGTCAGATGATCGGTAAAACTGCGCACTAAATTCCCCGCATATTGAACCTGTTCAGGAAAGGTATCCAGATGAGACTCCATGACCGATCCGGCGGCGACGACTCC
Source organism: Spirulina subsalsa PCC 9445 (assembly GCF_000314005.1). Classification (NCBI taxonomy): domain Bacteria; kingdom Bacillati; phylum Cyanobacteriota; class Cyanophyceae; order Spirulinales; family Spirulinaceae; genus Spirulina; species Spirulina subsalsa. The sequence goes on along the minus strand of NZ_JH980292.1, from coordinate 3,075,962 downwards.
TAATCCGGTTTCTCCATCCTTCAAGGAGGGTTTCCGATGCGCATAGTGCAGAGCAGCTAAAATCGGTTTATGCACCCCCGTTCGTTCTGCTTCTAACAGGTAGTAATAGTTTCGTTGGTCTGGTGTTAATTGTGACATAACGCCTACAGGACTTGCTGATTTCGATGAAATTCACCCATCTTCCTGATTTTAGGGTGAATTGTCAGTAACTCAGCAAAATTTAACAACATTGCCAGGACTCCCGCCACTCCCTCAGTAACACGAGGAGGATGTCACTCCTGAATCACAGTGGGAGCAACCCCTCGGCGTTGTTGGCGGCGTTCTTGCAAGGATACCACTTCCGCCTCGTTGCTTTCCCGGGCTACTCGCACCAATAACCCCGCTAAGACTAAACTGGTAATCACAGAACTCCCCCCATAACTAAACATGGGTAGAGGTAAACCTGTTGTGGGTAAAACCCCTGTAGCTACGCCAATATTAATCAAAGACTGACCGACTAAAAAGATCATGACTCCCATTGCCACTAATTGCTGGACAGGTTGACGGCATTTCATTGAGACAATCAGCGCCAAGGTGCCATAAATCGCCAATAATCCCAATAACGTCGCACTGCCGACAAAGCCAAATTCTTCGGCATAAACGGAGAAAATAAAGTCGGTGTACTGAATGGGTAAATAAAATAACTTTTGTTGGGATAAGCCAAATCCGGCCCCCCAAGTTCCCCCAGAGCCAACAGCTAGTAAACTTTGAATAAGTTGGTAGCCATCCCCCATCGGGTCTTGCCAAGGGTCAAGGAAGGACATGACCCGGCGTTTTTGGTAGGATTGGGTGGAAATGCTAATGGTTCCTAGAATAATCCCTGTGAGGGCGGTTCCCCCCAGTTGCAAGAGGGGCAAGCCGGCCGCTAGGGCAATCAGCCATAGACTCATCCCACACAGGGCGGCGGTGCTAAGGTTGGGTTGGAGGAGAATAGCACCGATGAGAACAGCAAAAATGGACAACCACCCCAAACGAGTCGCCCAGGGGAGTTTTGCCCAGTTGCCGAAAACTTTGGCACTTTCGAGGACGAGGAAGGGTTTAATGAGTTCTGACGGTTGTAGGGGGATGGAGGCAACGACGACCCAGCGACTGGCTCCATTAACGGTCATGCCGACTCCTGGAATGAGGGTGACAAAAATTAAACCGAGGAAGAGGAAGAACAGCCAGTGGGAATATTTGAGGATGTCTCGCAACGGCGATCGCACCAAGCCATTAAAGCCAATCAAACCAATCACCACCCAAAGGATTTGGCGTTTAAAATAATACAGTCCATCCCCCATCTCTGCATCGGCGACAGGGTAGGAAGCCGAGAATAAAATCACTAGCCCAATGAATAACCAGACAAAGGTCAACCAGCGCAACAAACGGGCTTCAATCGCCCAGTCGATTACTTCGGGGTCAAAAAAGGGAAATAAATAGCGCAGTGTAGCTAACAAGGGCATGGCTCACAACTTCTCTCGTCAGGATCATAGCATCAAACCTTCACGCAAAAAGAGAGGCCAGAAAAGACCTCCCCCAAAAAGCTCAAGTCAAGCCCTCTAACCTAGGATAATCCGGCATTCGTTCCGGGTTTCCCTGTGGCTAGTTGTACCTTAACGATTTTGCCCCCCATTTTCATGATGCGCTGTTGTTCGCGGAACCAGTTATCGTAGGGAACCAGCTTGGTGAAATAAGTATTTTGTAATTCACGCTGCGTGCGAATACGAGTTTGACTCGGTACGCAAGCCGTGACTTTAAACATTCTCATGGTTAGATTTATCCTCTTGTTTCAATCGACGACCCTAAAGGAAAAGGATTCAACATTTCCCTACCTATGGCAAAGTTCGGGAGTTAACGAACCAATACTAGACGGTCAAAACTTATCTTGAGCCAGATAGACAAGCCTTTAACTTACTAGCACTCGCTCGCCGACTACCCGAACTGCTTTCTTGATTCGGAGTCTGGTGCTGATCAGTCCAAGACCTTAGCTTAAACCAGAGGAAATGTAGTCGAAGTACACGCCCATTTCTTTACCAGCGTCGGGACCGACTAAGCTAGCGGTGACTTCTTTCATCGCTTGGATGGCTTGAACGGTAGCACCGATGGGAACGCCCAAGGAATTGTAGGTTTCTTTCAAACCGTTGAGAACGCGCTCATCTAAGATAGAAGGATCGCCAGCTAACATCGCGTAGGTGGCATAGCGCAGGTAGTAGTCTAAGTCGCGGATACAAGCAGCATAGCGACGAGTGGTGTACATATTCCCACCGGGGCGGGTGATGTCAGAGTACAGCAGGGATTTTGCTACGGCTTCTTTCACGATACCAGCAGAGTTGGCACTGATTACGCTAGCAGCACGAACACGGAGTTGTCCGGTGGCGAAGTAGCCTTTCAGCTTCTCCATAGCAGCAGCGTCAAGGTACTTTCCTTGAACGTCAGCAGAGTTGATAACGGCGGTAATTGCGTCTTGCATTGTTTATTTCCTTATCTCACCTATTTCTTAGAATTGTTCACAGGGAGGCGTTCTTATGGTGGCGCTGCCCTTGCGATCAGATCATTGGGTTGGGTTATGTTCAACAGTGGGGAGATTCCCTTACTGCATTGCACCAACAACATAGTCAAAGTAGGTGCCAGCTTCGGCTGCATCGTCAGCAGACATTAAGCTAGTCGCTACTTCTTTCATTTTGGTGACGCTCAGAGCAACAGCCTCAATAGGAGTTCCCAAGGACTTGTACATTTCGCGCACACCCACTAAACCGATTTCCTCAATGGGGGTGACATCACCAGCAACCACACCGTAGGTGATCAGACGCAGGTAGTAGTCCATATCACGGAGACAGGTGGCGGTCATTTCTTCGCCGTAAGCGTTTCCACCAGGAGAAACCACGTCGGGACGTTGTTGGAATAATTTGTCGCCAGCTTCTTTTACGATGCGCTCGCGAGACTCGGTTAGAGTTTGAGCAATGCGCAGGCGGCTTGCGCCACTGGTTACAAATGCTTTGATTCGATCTAACTCACCAGGGCTGAGGTAACGAGCCTCTGCATCGGCATTCACGATGGATTTCGTGACAATACTCATTCTATGGATTCCTCCAATTTAAAAAAATTAGACCAGATTGAGATTTAACTGGTTTTTCTTAACAGGGTTGCAGATGCTGCTACACATTGGGTTAGAGTCAGCAACCTTCCCGAATTATTTTGCGGCATTGTGTTCACCTTCGTTGTGAGTTCGTAATATTTTGTAATGTTTTCCTCATTTTTTGCCAAGGATGGGGGATCTTTTGGTCATAAAGGAAAGCCTGCACAAAGAGAAGTAAATGTCAAGGAAAGTTCTTTGCTTTTTATGAAGCAAAAATGGGGAATAGGGAACAGGGAGTCGGGAGTCGGGAGTCGGGAGTCGGGAGATTGCCTCTCCCCTGCTCCCCTGCCCCCCTGCCCCCCAACTCTGGGACTAGCTGAGGGCAAAGCGGGGTTTAAAGGTTTTGAGGCTGGATTGGGCGAGGGTTTGGGCTTGTTGGTGGAGGGGAACGAGGGTAAAGCGATCGCCTAATGCCCCGACAAAATAGCTCAAGTAGGCGAGTTTCTTGTAACTGGGGAGGTTCATGGCGGGGAAAAAGGCGAGTTCTGGGGCATCTTCGGTGCCGAGGAAGTCGAGGGGGTGGAGTAGGAGGGAGGGCTGGGTTTTGGTGAGACGGCAGAGGGTGAGGGCGAGGTTAAAGTAGAGTTTGGCTAAGGGGGGGGAGAAGACGCTGAGATAGAGTAAATAACTGAAGTGGATGGGGATTTTAAAGAGGGGCATGGTGGTGACGGGAATTTCTATCAGTCGGGTTTCATCTAAGCGCCACTGGTAGGGGTTGAGGGGGCGGAATCCTTCCTCAAATTTGCCGAAGAGGGCTTTTCGTTGGTCGAGGTCTTCTTTACTTAGGTTACTGGTCATAAAGTAGTAGGCGCGGGCGAGGGGGCCGAGGAAGGTGGGGAAGGTGGAGGCATCGTAGAGGTAGCCCCGACGTTGGAGGATTTTGAGGACGGTGGGGGAACAGCTAAAACCGGGGCCGCGAAAGCCGATGGGGGTTTTTCCGGTGGCCTGTGCGATCGCCTTTTCTGCTTTTTCTATCTCGGTTTCAATCTCTGCCTCGGAATACAGGTGCAGCCAAGGTTCATGGTTAAAGGAGTGATTCCCCACTTCATGGCCAGCTTGGGCAATCTGTTTGAGGGCGGTGTGATTCTTTTCGAGGGCGGCATCTTGACCCACAATAAACACGGTAATGGTTAAATGGCGGGTTTCCAGAAAGTCTAAAAATCGAGGCACGACAACATCAAGGTAGGAGGGGAAGGCCTCCCATCCTGCGTCTCCGTGGGTTTTCATATAGGACCATTTGTTATCAAGATCAAGGGATAAACTGGCTAGGGGTTTTTTGGTGTTCATGGGATTTAAGGTAATGGGTAATGGGTAGTTGGGAGTCGGGGAACAGGGAACAGGGAATAGGGAGTCGGGAGTCGGGAGTCGAGAAAAGGCAATAGTCAAGAGTTTTAGCTATTCACTATTCCCCTGCCCCCCTGCCCCCCTGCCCCCTTCCCCGTTCCCTGTTCATAAAAACAGGGGAAAAATCCCGCCAGTTTAGGCCGAGACGGAGGGCTAAAATGAGGGCGACGGTCATTAAGCTGAGATACATTAAGGCGCGTAGGAGGAGGGCGAAAGCAATGATAGTATCGGGGGGGACGGCATAGCGTTCTAAACCAAAGCGGATGGCGGCTTCAAATGGGCCAAGATAGCCGGGGGAGGAAGGAAGTGCGATCGCCAATGCCACCAATCCTTGCACAAAAAACGCCCCAGCCAAAGGTTGATGAATCTCAAAGGCCTGCATTAATCCCCAGTAGGTGATTCCCGTCAATCCCCACACCCCAAAGGTTTCTAATAGCGCCAGAAACGTTCGTCGAGGATAACGGAGAGCTTCTAACCCTTCTAAAATGGATTGAACAATCGTTAATAGGGTATTTTTCCACCTCGCACCGGGTAAAACCCTTAGCACGTGTTGGAGTATTTTTAGCATCCAATGGGGACACCAAGCGGCTAAAAAAAAGCCCGTACCGAGTCCAATTAAAGGTAAAGCAATCCATCCTACAGGGATATTTTCTACCCCCTCTACCCCTTGTTGAGAAATACTCCATAATGCGAGTAATAACAGGATAAACGCCACCACAACATCTAATAAACGTTCGGTGAAAATACTCCCCACTGCCACCGGAAACGGAATCCCCCCAAACCGTTTTAAGACTAATCCCCTTAACACTTCTCCCCCATGAGCAGGCAAAACACAATTCCCCGCAAAACCAATAAAAACCGCCGTTTGACGAATCTGAAACGAGCCGGGATCTCGTGTTGCTCCTAAGAGAGTTCCCCAACGTTTAGCCCTCAAAGAAAAGGAAGTTAAAAAGGTAATCAGGGCGATAATAACCCAAGTCGGTTTAGCCGTTTGGAAGGCTTGCCCAACTTGGATTAAATTAATATCTCGTAATGCCCAAGATAACAAGGCTATTGTAACTAATAGACCCAGACACCACCAGAAATATTGAGTTAGTTTTTTAACGTTAAGGGATAGCATAGTCATTCAGGATGGCTTAAGTTTTTTCCAACAAACTCACATCGGCTTTATAGAACTGTTTTTCTTGCTTCAATGTATAATTTTGGGTTAGAAACTCATTAATTTGAGCGCAAGTTGCGTTGAGATCACAAAAATCAGCTTTGACCCACCAGATGCTGTGATATTGACTGATATTATTTAATAACTGATGGGTTTCTTCGGGGGATAAGGTTTGTTGCTCTAGGGAAGGGCGAGAAAATTCTAGTTCACGGGGTAGAGGATGGAGTTTACCGGAGCCATAATCATAGTAACTTAGTGCGAGGTGGTAGCAATTGGAAAAAACAAAGACATTTTCGGAAGCTTGGACGTTTTGCTTTAAATAAGTGCTGACTCGTTTTTGATCTCCTTCTTTGGCTATTGGTTGATAAATAATGTAGGTTGAGGTCAGGTTTAAAAATAAAATAAGGCTAACCAATGTCAAGGTTATATATTTGGGCGAGTGAGACTGTATGCCGTGGGAGATGAGATAAATTACTAAACCAGTCACTAACAGGATAGGGAGGAATAATAAAATGAGATGACGGGGGAGAACGGTATGTTGTCCTAATAGGTTAATGACAGCTATCAAAATTCCGAATAATCCGAGATTAAGTAATAGAATGCTCCAGCTAATTTTAGTTAAAAGGTGGTGTTTTAAGGTTAAAATAGCCATTAATACAATGGCGATAATTAGATAGCTGAACCAATGATTAGCGTAATCTTGGCTCATGATTTCTTTTCGGAAAACTAAACTCACCCCCATCCGGGTTAAGTATTTGATAGAACTTAGCAGTGAAGATAAGCTAATTTTTAAGGAACTGTTGCGAGATTCTGCGACGGACAGTTGATTTTTAAGGATGGCAAGATAGGGGATAAATAAAAGAGCATCTATGAACATACATAGGGCGAATGCTCGGACTTTGTGCCACTTCCTTTGAATTAATAAGATTAGACCATGACTGACTAGAATAAAGGCAAGGTAATAGTAGGTATAAAGGGACAGTATGGCGACAAATCCATAGGCGATTTGATTCAGTCTTGGCTGATGGTTGGCTAAGTAGCCGTTAAAAAATGTGATTAGAAGTAAGGCAGACCAAAGGAGGATTAAGGGATATTCTCGAATCTCTAAAACTGCCCAAATAAAGTAAGGGTTAAAGGCGGCTAATAGGGTGAGCCAATAGGGATTGAGTTGGGGTAAATATTGTTTGGATAGTGTGGGGATTAAGAGAATAAAAATTACGCCCAAAAGAATGGATAATAAGCGGGCGAAAAAAATGGATGAGTGAAGTTGTCTCCAGAGAAATAATAAAATAAAATAAACTGGAGGCCTTGCACCAAAACTAATGGCTTCGTCAATAGCGGTGGCTAAATCGTTGTCAGTGGCGTGTAAGGAAAAACTTTCATCAATCCAAATGTTTAAATGAACGGCGAGAGGAACAGTAATAATTAAATATAACCCAATAATAGTCAAGAGTTTGTAATTAATCTTATTACAAAGGGAAGACTGTTCCGGTGAATTATTGGTATTGTAAGGGTTTAGGGAAGAAAACATAAGCGGTTTTTGGTTAAAGTAACGATTAAAAAAATTATGGTTTTGCGGAAAAATGTAGGCGAAATTCAACGGTAGGGACGCGCCAGCCCGGAATAAGTTCTGGGTGGAGATGCCAGCCTAGGCCGTGATAAAAAAACTTGGCTGGGGTGTTATCTTGATCGACAATGGCTCTCACGACAGATATTCCTTGTTTTTCCAGTTGTTCTAGCCCAATTCCCATCAAGTCCTGAGCAATTTTTAGTTTGGATTGGCGGACAAATTGGGGAGAACAATATTGGGGTAAAACACCCAAGGAGAGGATTTCTCCTGCGCCGGGTTCTTGTTTTCCGGGGTTACGATGGCGCATAATCTGCCATGCTTCCCATAAGGCCCGGATGCGTTGGGGTTTGGTTAACAGGGGGAGTAACAAGGTACAAACTAGGGAGAACCAATGGCGACGCAGGGCTTGACTCATGAATCTGCTAGGATTGGCGGTGACGATAATAAATCCGGCGGGGTGGTTGTCTACATAGGCAATGGCTCCGGTAATTAATCCATCTCGAATCAAATGGCGATAGTAAAATTGACCCATAAATTCTTCGCCGAGGAGGACGATGGGACTGGTGGGTAAGAGGGTTTGATGGAGTTGGATGAGATCGGGTGTTGGCGGACGGGCGGAAGGGCTTAAGGGGATGGTTTGATAGTCCATTAGTTCTAATTAGGCTTAGGGACAGAGGGTGTCTAGATTTTGGTCTACTTGTTCAATGAGATAACTCGCCAGTTGGAGAAAGTCCCGGTCTTGGGGGAGGGGATCATGATCAACAGGTTTCTGGAATAGGTAGTTACCGGGGGAGGTTTCTTGGGCGGGGAAATGACGGGGGAGTTGGAGGTTGGGCATTCCGGAGCCGGGGAGTTGGGCGCTGTCTTCGGGTTTAATCCAACGATCGGGATCAATGCGCACGGTGAAGTAGGCAATACAGCGTTCTCGGTCGGGGGGAATGGTGGGTAGGTTGGGGGGGTTTGTGCCGATGCTGTAAGGACTGGGGTCTGTGGGGGCGCTGGGGGTGCCGTTGAGGGCGATTTGTACGAAACTGTCTCTTTGGGAGGTGGCGAAGGCGGGACACATTTCTTGGTTGGCGGGGCCGGGGTAGGGACAGAGGGCGTTTGTGCCGTAGTTTGCCCCGGCGACGGCGATCCAGGTTCTGACTCGTTCTGGGCGCATTTGGGCGATGTACCAGCGTGTGCTGACTGCGCCCATGCTGTGGGCGATGATGTCTACTTTTTGGGGGGGATCAATGCCTGCTTGACGGGCGGTTTCGGCGGCTTGTTGGAGGAGGGATTCTATGGCGGGGGCTATAAATTTTTCGGCGGCTGTAATATTGATTTCGTCGTTGGGTTTGATGTCTAGGGCGAGGAGGTAGCTGGAGGGGTAGCCTTGGGCTTGGAAGTGGGCGATCGCATTGTTCCATGTGCTAGCGTTTAACCCTAGACCATGGACGAACAGGATGGGGGTATAGTTGGGGTTTTCCGCTACATTGGTGGGAGGGGGAGGAGAGGCGGCCTGACAGCCTAAACCATACCCTAGGACAAATAAGCCTAAAATCCAACGGATGAGTTTCATAAGCGTCTCCTAATCACGGTGGCAGGGTTTCCCGCAACGATGGTGTAAGGTTCTACGGGTTTGGTGACTACGGCCCCGGCGCCCACTATGCTCCCGGTACCGAGATCGTTCAGGATGATGGCATTGGCTCCTATCCAACAGTCATCACTAATCACAACGCGCCGCAGTTGCCCCCCCTGTAAGGCCATTGGGCAATCGGTGCGCTCGAAGTTGTGGTATTTTGCCCCACTGAGGAAGCGGCAACCGTCGGCGGTCAGGACAAATGAACCAAAGTCGCAGTAGTGAATGGTGTTGTACATCCCAATGAGGACGTGATCTCCTAGGGTGATATCTCGGTAGAGGAAGATGGTGCCGAAACTAATCACGACGTTTTCCCCGCAGTGGGTGAGGGTGTGCCGATAGAATTGGTAACGGATGATGGTGCCGAAAAGGTAGGGGAGGAGGGAGAGGAGTTCGGAAATGGTGCGGAAAATGAAGTCGGAAGAACGGGAGGCGATCGCAAGGGGCCAAATGAAGGGCAAGCACAACATCCCGGCCAGTTTCATCGTCTGCCGTATCTGGGGCGAGGCGGTGAATTGTTGGTATTCTACGGTGGTATAGCGATCGCTTTCGATCCGTTCCTGTTTTTTCATTGTCGATCGGATTGAGCAATATCAACTTACGGGTTACATTGTTGGGTTTCGCTGTCGCTCCACCCAACCTACGGATTACGGGTTACATTTTCACCCAACCTACGGATTACTGACTATACTCATTGGCAGGGACTTCCCGACGCATTTTTTTAAACCGATCACTATGCAGCCATTCCTCGACTAAAACGACTTTCTGAGGAATTTTATATTTTGCTAGTTTATCTTGACAAAATTGCCACATTCGTTTCCGGAATTCTGGCAAGGTTTCTGAGGTTTTGAGTTTAATTCTCGCTTGAACAATTTGCCCAGTAATCGGGTGTGAAATGCCATTCACGGCTACATCTTCAATGCCATCCATTAACATTAAGGTACTTTCTACTTCAATGGGATAAACTTTCTCTCCCCCCACATTAATTAACTCAGAAGTTCGGCCCAAAATGCGGATATATTCCCCATCCACTTCTACCGCATCCCCAGTTTTAAACCAGCCATCCTCAGTGAAGGGATTGGGGGCGTTTAAATAGCCTAACATCGCCGATTGCGCTCGGATTTCCAGCTTACCTTCAATAATTCGGGTTTCAAATCCTTCTCCCCCAATTTTAAACCACAACGAGTTAGAATCTCGGGATTTTGAGCGTAAAATTCCCACCTCAGAAAGGCCATAGGTTTGTAAAAGTTTAACCTGGGGGAAAAGCTGATGTAAGCGTGTGAGGGTGCTTTCTGGCATTACTTCTGTGCCGTAGGTAATGACTTCTAAACTGGATAAGTCATGGCGTTGATAAGCTTCACTCAGGAGGATTAAGTTGAGTAGGGTGGGAGAGGCAGGTAGGAGTTGTAACTTATAGTTTGCGATCGCCCTACAAATGGCATCGGGAGATCTATCCTGTAAGGTGACGATAAATCCGCCGTTGGCTAAACTGTAGAGTAGGGTATTAATTCCCCCAATATGATCAAATAATAAAAAGGTCAGGGTGCGGAAACTATGCCGGGGAACTTTAAATTTTTCTAACAACGGGACAAAATTATGCACGGCGGCCTTACTCTTGCCTGTAGAACCGGAGGAAAACAGAACTAAACCGGGTTCTTGTTTGACTTTTAGACTCAGTAAAATCTCGTGATCTACGGTATGATTGGTTCTGAGTAAGCAGATATTATCCCCCTCATCAATGGTTAGGATAGCCTCCACTTGGGCAATTTGGCGAAACTCAATCTTTTTTGCGGCAACAGAATCCGTCAAAGGCACGAGAATACAGCCTTTTTCGAGGAGTGCTAAAAAAAGGGCGATCGCATTTGGGGAAAAATCAGCCTCTAAACTAACAACAGTTCCCGCTTTAATCCCCTGCTGTTCCAGATAGTTTAACCAATAGTTAAACGCTTCTAACAGCCAGCCATAGGAACATATCTCATCTTTCCAGACAATGGCCGCCTCTGCTTCATGTTCGCGAAAAACCCTTTGCAAAAAATCAATATACATCGTTACTCATCTCCACCTTAAGTTTGTATAATTTCCTTAACCCGAAATTGGGAAGTTGGGCGACTCCCTCCCCCATGAAAAACCGGAATTTTTTGCTCTTTTCCCAGACCATAAATTAAACTCACCCACCGAATCCCCTTAATTTTCTGACCAATGTCTCGCACTTTCGCCACCAGTCGAAACACCAAAAACCGATCCTGATACATCCCCCCACTAGCATAATCTTCTTGCACTGCAACATGAGTAATCACTAGATTCTCTGGACTAGCACGCCCATAGAGAATCACCCCAATTAACTGCTGTCGAGTATCCAAAGCAAACAAACATTGTGAACAGAGATCCGAATCCAGTGTAATCCTTAAAAATCCCTCCTCTTCTATAATTTTAGGCTGTCCATAAACTTCAATAGAAGCCATTACCTGTTCCCGAACTTTCCCTTGATGAGGATTAAAAAACATCAAGCGTTCTAAATCATTCCGGTAACTGGTTTTTAAGATAGACGAAACAGAGAAATAAGTCATAATTAATTTATCCCGTATTGGCAGTAAAAATCATCGACGACTAACCTATACTCCCCCTAAATAAAGATGTTGTCCGGTAATAAAATCACTCTGACGACGCAGAAAAAAATCAATCACATTCGCAACATCTTCAAACTGCCCGAAGCGTTTAATAGCTTGCTGGTTTAATAAAGCTTGGATTTTATCCGGGGGAACAGCACGAATTAAATCCGTTTCAATCGGTACTGGACCCACCGCATTCACCGTAATTCCGAAATCTGCGAACTCTCTCGCTAATACTTCTGTCAGGGCTAAAACGGCCGCTTTTGATGCCACATAAGCCGCCTCCCCTGCTAACTTTAACGGCACAGCAATAGTCGTAAAATTAACAATGCGCCCGTAATTATTCTTTTTCATGAGTTTAGCCCCTTCTCGACAGAATAAAAATGTACCAACAACATTAGTATTGAGTACCTTTTCCAGCGTCGAAATGGGAGTAACTAAAGCATGATTCATGGAAGCAATTCCGGCATTATTAATTAAATTATCTAATTTTTTATACTTTTTGCGGACACTCGAAAACAGCAATTTAACTTGCTCCTCGTCGCCCACATCTAGGGTATAATGTTCATAATGGGGGAGTTCCCAATCAATGGGATGACGACTACAACCAATTACAATATGGCCAGCATGACTATAATATTGGGCTAAAAAATAGCCAATGCCTTTACGAGTGCCTGTAATTAAGGTAATAGGTGCTTCCATAATTGCCCCCTAGTTTTGCTTTTCGGAAATGAGGCTATGAGCATAATTCGCTAAAGATTCAATGGTTCGATAAGGACTGTTTTTCTGGGACATTGCCCGTTCATCCGCCAAGCTGAGGCTTAACTTAAATTCGTCTTCAATGCCTTGTTCTAGTGCCACGACTAAGGACACTAATCCTAATGAGTCGAACAGTCCATTTTTGCCGAATAGTGCTGTGTCTGGGCTTAAGTTAGTGGGAACTTCAATCTGTTGTTCTTCTCCAATTTCTTCAATACTTTGGAGAATCAGGTCAATAAGTTTTTCGGTTGGTTGTTGGGTTTGGTCAGTGGATTCAATCATGGGTATAGCCCCTTGTTTAAAAGACAAGCAACATAGCTAATATTATATGCCATAATCTAGATAGGGAGCGAAAATCTTAATCTTAAATCATGTTAATTTATTTTTGTTTACATCGAAAATATAGGGAGGTTTTAGCTGAGGAATAGTAACTTTTAGTAAGAAAGTTTTAGGGCTTTATATAAGCACAAGATAGAACTACCCCAACGGGAAAAGGTTTTCTTTTCTTGTAGGGTAAAGTGCTTTAATAAAGTCGGAATTAAGGTTTGACGACGATCTTCATAATCTGTTTTGGCACTTTCTCCGGTTAACAACTTTAAGCCCCAATCCACTAAGGGAGACTGTCCCGGGGTGATAATAATTAAAGATTGTCCCGGTTTTAGGACTCGCTTTAATTCTAAACAAGCGGCTTCTATATCTTGCACAAATTCTAGGGTACTTACGGCTACAATAGTATCAAAAATCTGGTCAGTAAAGGGTAAAGATTCGACACTACTGGCATAGAGATGAGCTTGAATGTTGAGTTGTTCTAATAATTGGGTGATAGATTGATGATGATGGTGAATGTCAGTGCCATATAACTGATAGCAGTGTTGGTTAAGTTCGGGTAAAAATATCCCACTGCCATAACCTACTTCTAAGAGTTTGCCAATGGGTTCTTTAGGCAAAAGTGAGAGAACTAAACGAAAGCGCAGGCGTTGAATCCAGCCTAAAATGGGTCTAAAGTTCCAGTCTGCATGGTCAACGGTTCCGGTTTTAATTAAGCTGTGGGGGGGTAAAAGTTTTAATTTCATGGCTGGGTAGGTTGGGGTGATAAAATTTCTGAAATAGCGCGTTTTGCGAGTTGGATGGTTTCATTAATGTTTAGAGTACCGTTGAGAATATGGGCGGAGTTGATAATATGAATTCCCGGTACAGATGTAGTCATGGGGGGCAAATTGCGGGAGTAGTTTAAGGTGGAGATGGGGAGAACATATTTGACGCGGGAGACTTGGAAACTTAATAAGTCGTCGGGGTGCAAATGAGGGTACATTTTCAATAAGGCGGCCATGAATTGGGCTTTTAATTCCTCATCGGTTAACTGAAAGGCGGTGTCTTCAACGGGGACGTATTTGGGCAGATATACTAGGGTACGCCCGCCAAATTCTTCAGGTTTGACGAGGGTAGTCATTTCAATCACTCCAGTGAAGGGGATGCCGTCGTCGGTGATGTTGGTGACGTAGTAGGTGGCTAGGGGGCGACGGAGGAGGAGGGAGGCGCAAATAATGCCCTGATATTGGATGCTGTGTAAACGGTGGCTTTCCGTTTCACTGAGTTGGGGGCAGAGTTGGGCAGCTAGGGGGGCGGCGGCGGTGATGATGACGTGATCAAAGATTTGGCTAGACCCGTCCCGAAAGGTTATCTCTGTACCGCTTGGGGTGGCTTGTACCCGTTGAACGGGCTGCCCGAGGTTAATTTTGACCCCTTGGGCGGTTAAGGCGGTGCTAAATCGCTCTAGGAGGCGGGCATAGCCTCCGGGGAGGTAGCCGAACATTTCTTTTTTTAGTCCGGTGCGACGGGCGGCATAGAGACGGGCAATAATCGCCCAAATGAAGGCGGCGGAGGCTTTGGGGTAGTTGTCGCCGAGTTTGGAACGCAGGAGGGGCAACCAGAATTTTTTGAAGGTGCGATCGCCTGACCAACGCCTTAACCAGTCTACAACGGAAATCTGCTCTAGTTTACGCCAGTTTTGGAGTCTCGAAGCATAGAGAATGGTGACGGCTAGGCGGATTTTATCAATCAGGTTTAAGGGGGGGAATAGCAGGAATTCTAGGGCATTGGAGACGGAATAGAGTTGACTGTTGGCATAAACCCCGGTTTTTGTCTGGACCCAGCGCATTTGGTCTTCTAGTCCCAACTCTCGCAATAATCCCCGCAGGTGGCTATCCGATAGCAGGGTAACGTGATAGTGACGATCCCAGATTAAATCATCCAGTTGCCACGCACTGGCTAATCCACCCAGTTGGGGGGCGCTTTCAATTAAGGTCACGCGCTGTCCGCTTTGGATGAGACGCTGGGCTAGGGTCATGCCTAGGATGCCCCCGCCGATAATGCCCCAGGATGGGGGTTTATCCCCCCTAGCCCCCCTTTGGAAGGGGGGGACTTTATCCCCACTTGGGAAGGGGGGGACTTTATCTCCACTTTGTAAGGGGGGGACTTTATCCCCTTTATCCCCCCTAGCCCCCCTTTGGAAGGGGGGGACATTATCCTCACTTGGGAAGGGGGGGACGGAATCGGGGTTTTGCGGGGTTTGTGGGGGGGTGGGTTTCATGGGTTAATGATTAGTTGATTTCCAACACTTGCCGATCTTGAATCTCGTAGGCACGACCACAAGCGGAACAGACGACTTTTTTCACGTTGACGGCTGTATTATCATCAGGGAAGCGCATTAGGGGATTCCCGCAACGACAGACGCAGCCCACGGACTTGGCGGGGTGTCCGATGGCTAGATGAAAGTCGGGGATGGATTTGGTGACGAGGGCGGCCATTCCTACCATGGCGAAACGACCGATGGTTAAATCATTGCCGATGGTGCAATGAGCGCCAATGGTGGCCCCGGCTTTAACTAGAGTGGGGAGGGTGTGTTCGTCGGGGTCTGATGTCCAGAGTTGTTGTAGGTCGGGGGTGGCGGCACGGGGGAATCGGTCGTTGGTGAAGACGGTTCCGGCGCTAATCATTACGCCGTCTTCTAGGGTGACGGCGTTACAAATATAAACGAAGGCGTTGATTTTGACGCGATCGCCGATTTTCACCCCATAGGCAATATAGGTCTTTTCCCCGATGATGCACTGTTCCCCAATTTGGCTGGAGTGCCGAATATGCACGTTGTCCCAAATGGAGGTTTCCGCCCCGATTTGGACGTTTTCTTCAATGATGGCGGTGGGATGAATACGAATTGAGTTCACAGGTTTTCGGGAATAAAGGTCTATCTAGGGCTTGCTGGGAAGGGGGAGCAGGGGAGCAGGGGAGCAGGGGAGAGGGAAAGACGAGGAATTCAGACTTATTACCTATTCCCTATTACCTATTACCTATTCCCCACTCCCCACTCCCCATTCCCCATTCCCTATTCCCGACTCCCGACTTCCCTGTTCCCTAGAAAATTAACCAACGGCGACGGGCATTTTCAGGGGGGCAACGGATACCCAATGACTTTGGGGTAGGGCGGCGTAGGCGGTTTCGAGGACTTCTACGGAGGCGATCGCATCCTCCACCGTAATCAATAAGGGGGCCTCGGCTTGAATGGCTTGGGAGAAGTTGTCCAACTGACGGCAAAAAGCCTGAACTTTGTTGTACCCCGTTCCAAACACAATCCAATCCGGGCTACTGGCCTGCCGATATTTCGACTCTTTCCAGCCTACCGAAATCGTCCCCTGAGAACCGTAAATGCGGATAAAGTAATCTAGTTCTTTATTCAAACTCCAAGACAAGTCAATACTACCCCGCACGCCCGATTCACTCATCACAAACATCTGGGCGGTATCTTCCACCGCTAAACCTTGAATCCGTTTGCCCTCCACCACTTGCAACTGAGCAATGGGGCCGAGAAGATAACGCATAATATCCACCGAATGGGTGCCATTGTCCATCAACACCCCGCCCCCACTGATGGCCGGATTGGCGTTCCACCGTTCGGACATATCCACCCGGGCGGTGAAAGCGTTTTCAAATAAGACAATTTCGCCCAAAATCCCCGATTCAACAATACTTTTCGCTCGGATCACATCCTGCACATAACGGAATTTCGAGGCCATTGTAATCAAAACCCCGGCCTTTTTAGCCGCGTCTCGCATGGCGTAGGCGCTCCGACTGTCAATGCTAAAGGGTTTTTCACAGAGGACGTTAATCCCTTTTTCGATGAAGTAGAGGCAGATGTCGGGGTGGGTACTGGGAGGGGTGCAAATAATCACCCCGTCCAGTTTTTCCGTTTCGGCCATCTTTTGGTAGGAAGCATAACTGCGAGCGCCGACCACTTGGGCGAGGTTTTTGGCCGCTTCGGGACGCACATCTGCAACGGCGACTAATTCGGCGTATTCTGCTTGGGGGAAGGCTTGGCCATAGGCTTGGGCGATCGCACCGGCACCCACTAAACCGAAACTTAATTTTTTAGTCATGATTAGATTAACCAAAGAAGGGTGAATAATTTTAGGGAGAGGGGATGCCTGTAAGGCTTCCCCCCTCTGGATTTCGACCTAAGCCAACACTTCACGCAAAGATTCAGCAATATAGTTCACATGATCCGTTGTGTAGCATTCATTCCAAGGCAACACTAGGACTGCTTCGAGTCCGGCAAAGCTACCGGGGAATTTTTCCGGGCTGTAGTCTACCGCTTCAGGACGGGCTAAGGTGAAGGGGAAACGAGAGTTCCCAAAGGTGCGCTGTTCCCGGAATACTTCACACTGAAAGGCGGGTTTTTGGATATAACGGGGGGCGGAGAAAATGCCTTTTTCTTTTAGCGGTTTGGCTAATCCCACGGCTCCATCGGGGATGATGGTACTATCCACACTCAGGCAATATTTCCAGTAACTGTGGGTGTTGCGGGGATCAATCCAAGGGGGGGTAATGCCGGGGAGGTCTTGGATTTGCGCTGTGAGTTGAGCGGCCGTGGTGCGTCGCGCTTGGACGATTTCGGGCAGTTTTTGCAACTGTGCCACAGCAACAGCGCCTTGTAATTCACACATCCGGTAATTCAAGGCTAAGAAATAATGATCCGGCTTGGGATCCCCGTAACCCCATGCTTTATTGATAAATAAGAACATACGACGAGCGAGTGCATCATCATTGGTGGTGACGATTCCGCCTTCACCTGTGGTGATGTGCTTTCCTTGCTGTAAGCTAAAACAGCCAATGTCACCAATCGCCCCAACATATTGATTATTATGGGTGGCAAGGAAGGACTGGGCGCAATCTTCAATGACGGGAATATTGCGAGATTGAGCCAGTGCCATAATTTCGGTCATTTCGCAGGGATTGCCGAATAGGTGGGTCACAATAATGGCTTTAGTGCGATCGCTCAGAACTTGCTCAATACTCGCCGCCGTCACATTCCACGTGCGGGGATCCACATCTGCAAAGACGGGGATCGCGCCCTGATAGACAATAGGGGTTAATGCACCCATGTCTGTAATGGAGGTGGTGACAATCTCATCACCGGGTTCGGGATCAATGGCTGCGATCGCCACATGAACCGCCGCCGAACCGGAAGCGCAACTATAGGCATATTTCACCCCTAATAATTGAGCAAATTCCTGTTCTAATTGCTTAACAAATGTACCTTTTGTTCCGGTTAAAGTGCCGCTATTAATCGCCTCAGCGACTAATCGAATTTCCGCTTCTCCCAGGGTCCGACCGGAAGCATCTTGATCTGAAGGCAAGGACACCATACGCGGGGGGACTGCAAATGTAGTCATGACTTACTTTCCTTTCGCTTGAGTAGATTTATAGATAGCGGTTCCCAAATAGAACACTTCCTCGAAATAACTTTTACTTTGCAAGGAAGAAATTCCTAAACTAATCAGTTGAATGGCAATCATTAAGGTCATTCCCCCCAAAATAAACGAATGGGGAGAAAGCTTAAAGGCGTTTGCCACGGCTTCTGATAAGCGATAACCAAACCAATACTGGGTTAATTCGGGATTTTGGAACTCATTAAAACAGTGAATTAACACCCAAGTATCAGCAATCAACGATAGAAACAGAAAGAACAAACCGGGGATAATAAAAAACATCACAGGTCGGAATAAAAACCCTGAAACCACAATCGACATGGTGTGTTTTAGGATTTTCATACTCGACTTCCGCCGATTCTTTTTCGGAGTGGGTTGGGGAGTCGTTTGTCCCTCCGGGAGACGGGGAGAGTGCCAGTGCAGATGGGCAGGAATTTCAATAATTCTCGCATTGAGCAACATGGCTTTATGGATGATTTCCGGGTTGATCTCCATGCCCATTGACCGCAAATTGAGCGATCGCAAAAACGGCCCATCATAAACCCGCACCATTCCCGTTAAGGTGGCTAAGGTATCTTTAGCCGCCACTTTTAGGAAACGATTCGCCCAAATACTAAGCGTCTGCCTTAGCCAAGGCACATTAGAAATCTCCCCTCCTTTCATATAGGGAGAAGCTACTACAACCCGGGCATTAGTTTGAGTAATCTTATCCAGTAGCTTCCCAATATGATAGGGCGCATAACTTAAGTCTAAGTCAAATACAATGACATAATCGCCTTGACAGTTATGAAAGCCAAACTGCAAAGCCTGACCTAAACCAAAATTGACCCCATGATGGTAGACAAAAACATTGTCTTTCTCACAAGCAAATTGTTCAGCTAAAAACCCTGTATTATCTCGACTCCCATCATTAATAACCAAAATTTCCCAGCGATACAATTCACCTAAAGATTCCGTATATTCATATAAAATGTCAAGGTTTTCTTCTATAATCGCCTCTTCATTATAGGCGGGAACAATTAAAGAAACAAGAGGTCTTAAATCTGAGCTAACGTTTGACAAATTCCCTAAATTTGCCGTTCCCTCTTTGGCTTCATTATAGTTAGCCATTGACAAAGAAGCTAAATTCTCTGACGGGTCGTTTCCCAGTTGGTTAGTGAGGATTTCATGTTGCAACATAACCCACTTGTCCTAAAAATTTATCCTGAAAATCTATGCTGATTGCATAGCAAATGTGCGCTCAGTCACAGAACAAACTGCACAAAAAAACGATGGAACAAATCCACAAAAGGAACTTAAGAAAGACCCCCCGTGATTCTGCTCATGAGATTCTCTTCAAATCTATCCGGTTCAAAGGATAATCCGGTTGGAATGACTGGTTTAGGTATTGCTCTAAAAAGATCAGATATGTATTTGCCTAATCTGAAGTCAGGCAAGAAGCGATCATGAACGGTTTTGGACTATGGTTCTGGACTATAGGGATTCCCAATGGGTTTATTCTCGCTATAGTGAACCGATCCTAATTTTTCTCCTCCACAAAATTATGGCAAAGGAAAAAGTCAATGTCGAGGTTTTCTCCGTATCTTTACGGAATCTTTATAAAGTTGGTTGAATTTTTGGACGCAAAATAAGTATTTATTATGAGTGAAAAACCACAAAAGGGACTGTAAACTCTAGAAAATGGTCACAGGATGGATCTGATGAGTGAAGATAAACTTATCACCTTTAAGAAATATAAACGTAACGAAATATGAATTCCTTCGCTATAACGTTGCCGTCTCATGGGGGGGGTTTTATGAAGTGATTTATTTTTTGAGCCTTACTGAATCTCGCACTGGGTCGGGATGCTTGGGTGTCCGAGGTTTCAGGGGTTAAAATTCCATCTTTATGTCACTTAAGTGATTGATATATTACCAGAACTCAAAACTTCTTGAAACTTTTGCTCAAAAGATATCAACTTTTGATTAAGTTCCTTAAGTTTCTGTATCTTTTCCACCCGAGACGATTTGGAGCTATAAATCACTGCCCGTGCTTCTATAATCTCAAGCTTAAGAATTGAACAGTGACCCTTAATATTCCTCCATCGGAATTCACGACTAGAAGGATTAAGAAAAGTCAAACAGGCGGCAGAAGTAGATGAGATAATAGATAAACCAAGAACAATATGTTGATTTGTAGATAGCGTAAAGACTGCACCAAGGGCAGCAGAAATCGTAGCTGTTAAACCAAGAATCTTATGTGTGTATCCCCAGAAGTCTTCATAGCTAGTTTTGGATAAAATATTTTCTCTCTTCTCTATTAGGCTTTTCATGTTCTCATATTGATCCATGTATATTTGCCTTTCAGAGTCTTTATTCAAAAAATCTCTGAAACTGTTCATAGCAAACACCTCTGAGCCACACACCCGTGACTTGTGTTGTAATGGTCAAGCTATAATGATATAGCATCATTGAATTTTCGTTGATGGCGTTAAGCTTTTGTTGAGAAGGTTAGTTCCTATGGTTCGTCCAATCTCTATGACATCTGACATCGCGGCCACAGACGTTGCTGCTCGATTTCCTTCTAAATCAGAACTTGAGGCCGTTTCCAATTCCTTAAAGAAGGCACAGGTACGGCTAAATGCGGCTGAAGTATTCGCGCTAAATGCTGAGGAACTTTCTGCCAATGCTGTCAATTTTGTGGTGAGAAAGTTCCCGGATGCTGCTAAAACATCACAATTTTTGTTCAACTCCCCCCCTGAAATAGAATCTCATTCTTTGAAGGAAGATGTTGATGTACTGCTCCGCCTACTAACCTACTGTCTTGTGATCGGTCATGACAATCCTTTAGAATCAACATCCTTAGAAACAATTTTCAATCAAATATCCTGCGCCATTCGTGAATCTTCAGAAATTTCTGCTTCTTGGTATATCGAAGCACTTGAGTTTCTCAGAAAGAATCATGGTTTATCTGGAGAAAGTGCGGAGGAAGTCAGTTCATATATAAACTACATAGTTGATGCTTTTCGATAATCTGTCACGCTTTTAACGATTGAATGAATTAGCGCAATCTGGGACGGCCTAAGGTCGTGATGTAGATTACGGCTTCATCTTCAGGAATCCCGAGGACTTCATTCACTTGGTCATCAAAAAAGCCCCCAATACCACTCACTCCCAGTCCTAGATGGATGGCCGCGAGGTTTAAACGCTGTCCTAAATGCCCAGCGTCCATGTGGAGATACCGATAAACGCGATCGCCATATTTCTGGATAGCTAGCTTTAAGTCGGCCGTGTGGAAGATTACCGCCCCGGCATCCCGCCCCAATTCTTGCCCCAAACAGAGAAAATGAACATCTCGGCGGAAGTTTTTAAAGCGAATTTGCCGCAATTCTTGGGCTTGGGGGGCATAGTAATAACAACCTTCTTCTAGACCTGTCACCCCAGACACCACAACAAAGGTTTGTAGGAGACTTAAATCAAAATAGTCGGGCTGAGGGTCTAAACCTTGGTTGGCGTAGTCTTCGGGGTGATAGGTAAAGTGCAGGAGCAGGTTTAACTCATCTAAGGTTAGGTCAGCCCCCGTATAAGTACGGGTAGAGCGCCGTTTTAAGATGGTTTGCTCTAACTCTTCTAAGTGAATTCCCCAGTGGATGGGGGCCGTTTGGGTCGAGATTTTTAAACAAAAGGGAAAGTTGTATTTATCCGTTGTCTCACTGACCTCCGAGGTGGGGGCTTGAAATGCAGTGATTTGAGTAGATTGATGAAAATAGTTTAAAAGGTCGCCATCCTGTACGAGGGCGTAATCAGAATAGATGGGGGAGGGGAGAGCCGTGAGATAGGATTCTGGAGGGGGGGTAGAGTCGCCGAGGGGAATCACGGTCATTACGCCTTCCTGTTCCGAATCCAGATAAAGGAGTTCGTTCATGGCTTGATCATTAAAACCGCCTAATAAACAGGGGCGAAAGTGATTAATTGCCCCAGCGAGTTCTAAATTGCCCAGGAGATGCCCGGTATCCAGAAAAATGCGACGGTAAGCCCGATCTTCATAACGCCAAGCAGAACGATAAAAGATGGCGGAAGAGACGAGGGCAAGATCCACTTGTTTTAAGATTTCAGGTTCAAAACAAGCTTGTTCTAAATTCGCCCAAACGGCCTCATCCCAAAATTGCAGGAGGGCGTGGTTTTGGGGTTGGTAGTTATAGAGTCCGGGAGGCAGAAGATCCGTCCCACGAGAGATCAGGTAGAGTTCCGCCGGGTAGAGTCCCCCAGCTGAGGGGGCGGCGCGTAAATAGACCGGAGGCCCCATGAGGGTGGCCATTTTGGCGGTGATGCCATAGGTACAGTAGAGCATCTGAGAGAGTCTACGCCAGGCGATCGCCTCTGAGGTCAAATTCTCTAGGGTATCTTTGCCTAGATAGGGTTTGAGGTCAAGGGTTTTGCCTAGTTTATACTCTTTAAAGGGACTGGGTTGTTTAGACCAGTCTAGACCCTGACTTTTCGTGGCAATGGTGTCCGGGGCGTATTTGGTGCGTTCGTGATAATGACTAGCAATAGAAGACATGGGTTAAAGATGGAAGAAGATCAACCGGGCAATATGGAAATAAATTAACACGCCAACTACATCGACGGCCGTAGTGATAAAGGGTGCAGACATTAGGGCGGGGTCCAAACCCAGTGAACGAAATAGAAAGGGTAAACCGGATCCCGAAACCGAGGCTAACAGAGAAATCACGACGAGGCTACTACCAACGGCGATCGCAACAACTAATGTTTCCTTGAGGATATAGTAGCCCCACAGGGTAGCCATACCCCCCAACATAGCCCCGAGAAGAAATCCCGCTAAGGCTTCCCGTCCAATCACTTGCAGTGGACCGAGATCCTTTAATTCATTGGTATTCAATCCGCGAATTACTACCGTAGAAGATTGCGCCCCAATATTCCCCCCTGTACCAGTGAGTAGCGGGATAAAGGCGGTAATGGCGATCGCCTGACCAGTCCAAGCTAAATTACTACCTTGGGTTTGAATAATCGAACTGGTGAAGGTATTGGTTACTAATAACACCAACAACCAAAACACCCGTTTACGAGCGACTGTAAATAAATTAGTTTGAAAATAATTCGTGCCATCACTTTGTAGACCACCGAGCGCATAAATATCTTCTGTGGCCTCCTGTTCTAAAATATCCAGCACATCATCCACCGTCACCACCCCCACCAAACGCTGTTCTTTATCCACCACGGGCAGGGCGACCAGATCATACCGTTGGATTAAACGGGCGACTTCCTCCTGATCCATCTCGGTGGTAATGCTGACCACATCTGAGGTCATGATCCCCCCTAGCACTTGGTCTGGGGACGAAATCACCAAATCCCGCAGAGAAACAATCCCTTTGAGATGGCGGGAGGTATCGGTCACATAGAGATAGTAAATTAGTTCTGACGCATTAGACAGGGTGCGGATACGTTCGAGGGCTTGAGCAACGGTTAACGTCTCTTTGAGGGAAATGTATTCCGGAGTCATGATTCGCCCTGCCGTGTCCTCCTCATAGCCCAATAAGAGCGCTGTAGCTTGACGCTCCTTGGGACTCATCTGGGCGACTAATTGGCGGACGACTTTGGCCGGAAGTTCATCAAATAAGCGGGCGCGATCATCGGGGGACATTTGATCTACAATATCCAGGACTTCCTGCCGCTTAAATTCTTGGAGTAGGGACTGTTGTACAGTGGAGTCGAGATATTCATAAACTGTGATGGCTTCATCTTTGGAGAGTAAGCGAAAGGCGATCGCCTGCATGGACTCCGGCAACAGTTCAATGGCTTCGGCTATATCCACAGGCTGCACCGGAATCAACAAAGCTTTAGCCCCTTGGAGATTCCCTTTTTCCAGCAACATTTCCAACTGGGTCCGCACCAGTTGGCGAAGTTCATCACGGCTTACAGTTTGGCTTGGTGGGGTTGGTTCAGTCAAGGTTAGCCCTGTCGTTGTACATGATCATTGACGCTCCCCGCTCTAAAAAGACAGGGATTCTTCATTCATAGACTTGCCATAATTTAGCAGGATTTCTCCAACCAAACTAGAGGGCAAATCTCCTGAAGCTTGAGATTGGGTGCGCCCCACCCGACTTGATCCGTTTTGCCAGTGTTTAAAGCCACGTTTTTCTCACGGCACCAATGGCTAAAATTTGACCGCAGCAATTGATGATGATTTGCAAGAATACCCGCCCCCGGCTTCTGCTTCTCCCCGGCTGTCCTTCTCCCGGCTTCCTTGGCCGGTCTGACCCCAGAACTCCGCTCCTAAAACTCCACAAAACCCTGCATTTTACCGGGATAACAGCCTTTTAACGGTTCAGAACACAACACCCCCTAATTTTCTCGCCCCAGCTTTCTCGTACCAGTCCCCATCCTTAAAAAATCTGGAAATTGTTGCCTGTGGACATCACCTCACCTGTACAATATTAATTGAAAATTATTAGCAATAAATCTCGGGGGTTAATCAATGGATTGTCATCGCTGTCACTCCCACTGTGGGTCAAGCAAAGCCACCGCTACAAAATGGTCACTCTGGCCAGGCAAAGAGCGCCAAGCTTGGACTGACGGGGAATCCAGGATTTCTGATGCTCAAATTGCCTTAGTCGGAATGCCCAATGTGGGAAAAAGTGTCTTATTTCATGCCCTTACCGGGATTTACGCCACCGTGTCTAACTATCCAGGCACCACAGTAGAAGTGAGTCGGGGGGTGATGCGTTTAGGTGAACAGACGGTGACAGTGGTAGACACCCCCGGAATGTATTCCCTCCTACCGATGAGTGAAGAGGAAGCTGTTTCTAAAACCCTGCTGTTAACTCAGACGTTCGCCAGTGTGATTCATGTAGTAGACGGGAAAAACCTAGGGCGAATGTTGCCCTTAACCTTTCAGTTATTAGAATTAGACCTGCCCCTAATCCTCGCCATTAACATGATGGATGAAGCGCGGCGCTTAGGACTAGCCTTGCACCCAGAAATCCTGTCCCAACAATTACAGATTCCCGTGATTTTGATGGCGGCCGGACTGAATCAAGGGATTCAGGAGTTAAAACAAACCCTTAAGCAACAAATCCCCGCCCCACCCCTGCCCTTATTGGTTTGAGGAGATCTGACGACAAACCCCTTAAACCCTTCCTAGGGGATTATCCTTGCCTTCAACCTCTTGATTCTTTTCTCTGGCTCACAACTCTCTCCCTTCATTAGGAGGTGGCTCTTTGAATTCTCTGGTTCTTTACCCCGAAGCAATCGAACAGGCGATCGCACAACTCGAACAGTGGTTACAACAACCCCACCCTTGGCAAAACTACCGCCTCACCCCGCGCAGTTTAGCCCTCTTACTCCTGCAAAAAGACCCCCAACTCTGGGATACTTGCCCCCCGGACTTTCCCCAGCGTTTAGACATTGAACACCTGATCCTCGAAACCCAAGAAAAACTGAATCAGCCCTTGTCTTTGGCGATCGCACAAACCCGCCAAAACCAAGCCCAACACCTCGAAAATCAGGCACTCCTCACCATCGACACCCCCCGCCTTTCCTTCGTCGAACACCTCCACCGTCTCACCGTCAATCCCCTCACCGGATTTCCCATCCTCCTCCTCATCCTCTACTACGGAATATATAAATTCGTCGGAGAAATTGGGGCCGGAGTCCTCGTCGATGGCATCGAAGGATTCTTTGAAGAACAGATTAACCCCATCGTTGACCAAATCACCAACCAGCTTATCCCCTGGCCCATCCTACAAGACCTCATCGCCCACGACTACGGCATCATCACCCTAGGCGTGCGTTATGCCGTCGCCATTGTCCTCCCCATCGTCGCCACCTACTTCCTCATGTTCTCCCTCCTCGAAGATAGCGGCTACCTCCCCCGACTCTCCCTCATGTTAGACCGCCTCTTCAAGATCATGGGTCTATCCGGTCGTGCCGTGATTCCCATGGTTTTAGGCTTAGGATGCGACACCATGGCAACCATGGTCACCCGCACCCTCACCACCCAACGAGAACGACTCATCGCCGCCTTTCTCCTTTCCCTCGCCATCCCCTGCGCCGCCCAGTGGGGCGTTATTTTAGGACTACTCGCCCAGAAACCCGCCGCCCTAGTCCTCTGGGGTGGGGTCATTTTCGCCATCTTCTTAGGCATGGGCTACCTCACCGCCCGACTCCTCCCCGGCACCTCTGGGGGCTTTTATATGGAAATTCCCCCCCTACGTCTACCCAAATGGCGCAACGTTTTAACCAAAACATGGGTAAGGATGAAATGGTATTTCTGGGAAGTCTTACCCCTATTTATTTGGGCTTCCGTCCTGATTTGGTTCGGTCGTTTAACGGGTCTATTTGATGCCATTATCCGCCTCATTGAACCCATTTCACGAGCATTAGGACTCCCCCAAGAAACCGCCCCCATTTTCCTCTATGGTTTCTTCCGTCGAGATTATGGCGCGGCCGGACTATTTGACATTCAACAACAGGGCGCACTGACAGGCAATCAGTTAGTCGTCTCCGCCATAGTCCTGACCCTCTTTTTACCCTGTGTTGCCCAGTTACAAATGTTAGTGAAAGAACAGGGGCTAAAAAATACCATCTGGATGGTTTTATTTATTATTCCCTTTGCCTTTTTCATTGGCTACCTTGTCCATCTCAGCTTAACCATCTTAGGAGTTAGTTTCTGATCATGAATGCTTTATCCACCGTCAAAAAAGGTCAAATGCACACAGTCGTTGCGCTGAAACCAAAAACTGAGCGAACTTTAATTAAACTAATGGCTTTGGGCATTATGCCCGGTTGTCAGGTCAAAGTTGAACAACAATTTCCCTCCTATATTATTAGTATGGGGCGAACTCGTGCCGCCTTAGACCGAGAAACGGCGGAGGAAATTTGGGTAGAACGGGTTTAAAACCCCTACCTCCCTCTCGTTACTTGGCTCCAGCCAAGTAACGCCCCTCGGAGGCTCTGCCTCCATTCCCAAGTTGAGCCATAAAAGCTTTATCGGTTCTAATAACCCTTGAAAAGAACGCTTATTTTGCCCCAAATTAGGTGAAGATTGGAAACCGGGTTTTTGTTAGGGAGTAGCGGGAAAAGCAGCCAACTAACACAACCCGGTTTCTCGTCTAGCTAGCTCCCTAAACTTTCTAAATCTTCGGGAGTATTGCAATTAAAGAGCATTTTGTCAACCCTTGAATTCATCCCAACAGACTCCACAGAAATCTGGTTTAATAAGCCTTGAAAAGAACGTTTATTTTGCCTTAAATACTGCTGTAAATGAGGGGCGATTGTGGGGCGATACAATCCACATAAAGGCTGCCAGTAATCCTCTGATTTAGGGACAAAAGCTAAAATATTACGGTCGAGATTGCCTAACTGTTTAATCCAATCTTGAATAATATCTGGCTGTAAATAGGGTAAATCACAAGCTAGGAGTAAAACCCAATCTGGTAAAGGGAACTGAGTCAATTGATCTAAAGCTTGAGCAAAGGCAACTAAAGAACCTTGCCCGGGTGTTTTTTCTCCCAAGAATTGAATGTCGGGGGAACATAACCCTTGATAGCGTTCTGGCCAAGGAGTGACGATATACACTTGAGAACAACAGCTTACGGCAACCTTTACCACTCGTTGCAGTAGGGGGATATTTTGATAGGGAATTAGGGCTTTATCTTGCCCCATTCTTGAACTTTGACCTCCCGCTAACACCAAAGTATAAACGATTAAAGATGGGTTTGATAACATAACGTTAACTCCGGCTGGCAAAATTTATTGTAAGATGGGGAGAAACTATACAAAAGTAAAAACTCCGATTGATCCTAATTTTATCAATCTTTACCCCCTCCCTTTTTGGGTTGGATAGCTCAAAACTCAAATCGGCTAAATTTTCATAACTCAAGCCATTCTCAAAACTAAACCCCTTCTTAAAAGGATAAATGACACCATGAATAACAATAAACCCCGAGATACCCAAATTATACCCATTGGTGCGGAAACAACGGTGATCCGTTCTCGAACTTGGGATAGATTGAAATTTGAAATCGAATATGCTCTGCAAAAGGGAACAACGGCTAATTCTTTTGTGATTAAAGGGGATAAAACCGCCGTGATTGATTTGCCGGGGGAATCTTTTACGGAGATTTTTTTAAAGGCTTTAACGGAACGGTTTCCGGTGAGTGACATTGATTATGTGATCTGTGGTCATGTTAACCCGAATCGGGCTGTCACCCTGAAGGCGTTGTTAGAAATTGCGCCGGATGTGACTATTGTTTGCTCGAATCCGGGGGCAATTTCTTTGCGGAAAATCTTACCGGATCAGGCGTTAAAGATTCAAGTGATGAAGGGGGAGGATACCCTGGATTTAGGTCAGGGGCATCATTTGGAGTTTATTTTAACTCCTAGTCCGCGCTGGTCGGATCAAATGTGTACCTATGACCCGAAAACCCAGATTTTATACACGGATAAATTGTTTGGGGCGCACGTTTGCGGGGATCAGATTTTTGATGAGGGGTGGCAGGTTTACCGGGAAGATCGACGCTATTATTTTGATTGTTTGATGGCTCCCCATGCTAATCAGGTGGAGACGGCTTTGGAGAAGTTGGGCAATAAATCGGCTAAGTTATATGCAGTAGGTCACGGGCCTTTAGTGCGTTACGGTTTGACGGAGTTAACGGGACTTTATAAAACTTGGGTTGAACAACAGCAAAACCAACAAAATCGGGTGGCGTTAATCTATGCTTCGGCCTATGGGAACACGGCGATTGTGGCACAGGCGATCGCACGGGGAATTACTAAGGCCGGAGTGGCTGTCGATTCAATCAATTGCGAGTTTACGGAACCCGAAGAAATTAAGGCCGCTGTCACTCACTCGGCGGGGTTTATTATGGGATCTCCCACTTTGGGGGGTCATGCCCCTACCCAAGTCCAAACGGCTTTAGGATTGGTCATTTCAACGGCCGATAAACAACAATTGGCGGGGGTGTTTGGCTCCTATGGTTGGAGTGGGGAGGCCATTGATTTATTAGAGGGGAAATTGCGCGATGCGGGGTATCGTTTCGGTTTTGATCCCATTCGGGTGAAGTTCAAACCGACGGACAGTATTATTAAGTATTGTGAAGAGGTGGGGACGGATTTTGCTCAACTGGTGAAACGGCAACAGAAGCAGAAAAAGCCTAAAGCTTCGGTGAGTGAGTCTCAATCGGCGCGGACAGAACAAGCGGTGGGGCGTGTTGTGGGGTCTTTATCGGTGGTGACGACCCGTAAAGGCGAACTTTCTAACGCTATGTTAGCATCGTGGGTGTCCCAGGCCAGTTTTAGCCCTCCGGGTTTAACCATTGCGGTGGCCAAGGAACGGGCGATCGCAGACTTAATGCACAGTGGGGATAAATTTGTCCTCAATATCTTGCAGGAGGGGAAACAACTGCGGAAACATTTTATGAAAAACTTCGCCCCCGGTGAAGATCGGTTTGTGGGGTTAGACATAGAAACCGCAGAAAATGGTTGTCCCATTCTCAAACAAGCCTTAGCTTATCTAGAGTGCCGGGTCAATGAGCGTATGGAGTGCGGCGATCATTGGTTAGTGTATGCGGTGGTGGATAGTGGCAAGGTCTTAGATAACGAGGGGATAACGGCAGTTCATCATCGGAAGACAGGCATTTACTATTAATGGCGATTCCTTCTCAATGGCAATTTTGGCGCAAAAAACCGGGTTCTCCGCAACCCAAGGATCTCAGTAGTGGATCTCGATCCAAAACCGATAATTCGGCCTTGGTGGGGAAGCGAGTCTATTGGCAACGGGCGAGTGTGGGGATGATGGTCTTTTGGGCGCTTTGTGGTGCGATCGCCTCTGCCCAAAATAACGCTACGGTGCAATGGTTAGACAACCAACTGCGCACCCTCTGGTTTCATCTCCATCCCCCCTCGGGAGTGCCGGAAAATATCGTCATTATTGCCATTGATGACTATTCCATTGCCCAAGGCACCAGCTACCCCCAGAACCCGGATTTAACCTATCTCGAACCCATTCAACGCTGGCCTTGGGAGCGCCAAGTCTATGCAGAAATTATCCAAAAGGTCTTAGACAGTGGAGCAAAGGTAATTGCTTTTGACCTACTGTTTGACCTACCCAGTGGTTACGGAGTCGAGGATGATCAAGCCCTAGAACAAGCCCTCCAGAACTACGGAAAACGGGTCGTTTTGGCGGCCAGCTACGAACAAAGCAACATCCGACGGGGGGAAATGTTGCGCTTAATCTCTCCCCAATTTGCCGAGACTGTGCCGAATTTGAATCTCGGTTCTATCAATTATCTCTATGAGAATGACGGGCGGATTCATCGTTTAGGGCGGGTATTTCAGGAGACTTGGATTCAATTTAACCCCGACTTACAGGAACTGTTTCAAGAATTTATCGGGGGAATGCCGTCTTTTGCCCAAGCGACGGTACAAGGGGCGGGTTTAAACGCCATCGAGGGACCCGGTGAGGGGATATTCTTCCGGGGACCACGCTACAGCTTTGAATATATTCCTTTTGTGGATTTACTGGATCCTGAGAACTGGCAGAGTTATTTAGGCAGTGGGGCCTACTTTCAGGACAAAATTGTACTGGTGGGGGTGACATCTGAACTCGCCCAAGATTTCCACCGAACCGCCGTAGATGAACGGATGCCGGGAATTGAAATCCATGCCAACGCGATCGCAACCCTCCTCACCGGGGAAGCGCTACGGGAGGCTTTTCCCCATCCCCTGACTAAAGGTGCCGTCGTGTTCGTCTCCACCCTCCTCCTTGGCGCTTGGATTAGTCAACGGAAATATTGGCTACACAGTGTTCTGTGGACTGTGGGGTTTATGGTGGTGTGGGGTGGGGGGAGTTATATCCTCTGTTTTTACGCCCAAACCTTGATCCCTACTGCTGTTCCCCTCACCCTGTTGGCCTTAACGGGTATCTCTACCGCTACCTTGGGAGTCGTGCGAGAATTCTTAATTAAGCAGAACCTGCGCACTACCTTAAAACATTACGCCTCCTCGCCCATTATTCAAGAAATTATTGCCCAACAAGACGACTTTCACGACCTCCTCGCGGAACGAGAACGGGAAGTTTTGGCGACTAAATTAGTGGGGCGCTATCAAGTGCTAAAAAAACTCAGTGCTGGGGGATTTGGTGAGACGTATATTGCTTTAGATACCTTGCGGCCGGGACAACCCCAATGTGTGGTTAAACAACTCCATCCCAGCAGCAATGATCCTCGTTACTGGCAACTGGCCAAGCGTTTATTTATTAAAGAAGCAGAAACCCTCGAACGCTTAGGTAAACATGACCAAATCCCCCAACTGTTGGCCTATTTTGAGGAAGGGGACGAGTTTTATTTAGTGCAGGAATTAATAGAAGGCCATCCCTTGGGTCAAGAATTAGTGCGGGATGTCCCTTTCTCGGAAGCGGAAGTCATTGACCTGTTGCGGGACATTTTAGAGGTGTTGGTGTTCATTCATGATCAGGGGGTGATTCACCGGGATATTAAACCGGATAATATTATTCGTCGTCAGTCGGATCATAAATTGGTGTTGATTGATTTTGGCACGGTGAAGGAAATGCAGATGCAATGGCAAGATGATCCCGAACATCAAACCAACCTCACCATTGCCATCGGGACAAAAGGCTACACTCCCAAAGAACAGGCCGTTGGGCGACCTCGTTTTAGTAGTGATATTTATGCCGCCGGAATGATTGCGATTCGGGCTTTAACCTTACTTCATCCCACCCAATTGGAAGAAGATCCTCGCACAGGGGAGTTACTGTGGCAACATTACAGTTTCGGGGTGAGTCCAGAACTAGCGGCTATCCTGAATAAGATGATTCGGTCCCATGTGCGCGATCGCTACCAAAATGCCAAAGATGTTCTATTCGACCTACAGCCCCTAATCAAGCGTTTTCAGCACCAACTCGCCCACCTCCCCCATCGTCATCAGACCTACACCCCCACAGCCCCAGAGTCCGTCCCCTCCACAGCCTTTATGTCAACCTCCGACGCGGCCACCCAACCCCTCGCCGAGGAGGAAGGGGTAACAGCCCTTGATCCCGTAGAAGCGACCACTCAGCCCCTCCCAGACGAGGAAATCACAGCTCTTGATCCCGTAGAAGCGACCACTCAGCCCCTCCCAGACGAGGAGATCACAGCCCTAGAACCGAATCAGGACGATTCTGATGGGATATTCCCTAAACAGACGGGTTCCCATACCCTTGACGAAAAAACAGCCCCATTGCCGCCGGAAAATGTCAATCGTCCTTTATCCCGGAAGCAACAGGAACACACCGCACTTAGCCCCGTTGAAGATGTGACCCGTCCCCTTGGGGATGAGCCGTAGTTTGATCAGTTTGCGAGTAGGGAATTAGGGTTTCAATACCTCATAGGCATTATAGCTCATTTCAAGTTTACCCGTTTTCCAACTTTCTTGTCAACGGTAAACCTTGGTTTCAATACCTCATAGGCATTATAGCTCATTTCAAGAGCGGCGGCTTAGAATGCGTACCCCGTGGGACTTTCCCGCCTGACTTGCGCGACACCCACCCCAAAACTATAACACAGCCTCCGGGAAAAGACAAGAAAAGGCTGAAACCCTTGCCCTGTAAGGTGCGCGACACCCTCCGAACAACAAAGCCCTTCAACCCCAGACCCTCCTTGAATTTCAGCCATTTTTCCCCATCCCCCTAAAAAAACACCTACCCCGTCGCGCTAATTGTAATAGGGTAGGGAACGGGGAACAGGGGGAGAGGGGGAGCAGGGGAGCAGGGGAGAGGCAATCTCCCGACTCCCGATGTCCTAACTTGTCAAGATTCCCCATTCCCCAACCATAACCCTAGGATTCAACCGGATTGGAAATCACCGTCGTTTCTTCCGCCTCCGTCTCCGAGTCACGGAACGCTAAACGGAGGAAAGGAGGAGCCAAAAAGGTCGTCAGAATCACCATCATAATAATGGCAGCATCGAGAGATTCCGACAAAACCCCGCTTGCACTGCCCACACCAGCAAAGACTAACCCCACTTCGCCCCGGGGTACCATACCCACCCCAATGGCTAAACGGTTAATCTTAGGTTGCCCGAAAACCGTCCATCCGGTGACAACCTTCCCGACAATGGCCACCACAATTAAGAAAGCCGCAATAATCAATCCCTCACGGTTAGCGGGATTCGCCGGATTCAACACACTTAAATCCGTTTTCGCCCCTACCGTGACAAAGAAAATCGGCACAAGAATATCTGCAATAGGCATCACCTGCTTATCCAACTCCTTGCGCTTGTCGGTTTCATCCAACACCAAACCCGCCGCAAAAGCCCCTAAAATAGCTTCTAGGTGGATAGCATTGGCCAAAAACGCCATAAAGAAAGCGAACACAAACGCCGGAATAACAAGGTTTCCGCGAGTTTTGAGTTTATCGGCGATCGCAACAAAACTCTGATTAAACACTTTCCCCAACAAAATCGACCCCAACAGGAAGCCACTAGCACTAATAATCAGGTAAATGACATTCATCACATCCACTTCACCCGTTTTCGCCAGACTCGCCACCACCGCTAGGACAATAATCCCCAAAACATCATCAATCACCGCCGCCCCGAGGATAATCTGACCTTCCGAAGACTTAAGACGGCCAATTTCCGACAACACCTTAGACGTGATGCCGATACTGGTAGCCGTGAGGGCAGCCCCCGCGAAAATAGCCGGAATTGTGGGAACCCCAAAAACAAGAATTAAGCCCGCCGTGCCAGCGACAAAGGGAACAGTCACCCCCATCACAGCGACTACAACAGCCTGAACGCCCACCTTCATTAATTCCCGCAAATTGGACTCTAGCCCAATTTCAAACAGCAGGACAATCACCCCCAATTCAGCCAACAGGGAAATCACCTCACTTTGGCTGGCAAACACTTCATTGGCCGCTTCCGGGGAGAGAGGAGTAATAGCATTTAATACCCCCATAATCACCGAAGTCCCAGCCTCTGCGCCCCCTTCAGGGAAGACCAATAAATGCAAAGCCGAGGCTCCAATCAGTACCCCCCCGACTAATTCCCCTAACACCGGAGGCAAACTCAGCAGACGGGATAACTCCCCCCCCAACTTACTCGCCACATAAATCACCACCAAACTCAGCAGCACCCCAGCCAGAATAGTAGGGCTGTTCTCAGATACCGCTTCCGTTGCCAATAGGGGAGTCGTCCACCCCTGAGCCAAAGATTCTAATAACATCATCTCCATGTACTACTACAACTTTGCCCCATTAAAGGCTATTTCGGTCTTTTTTGTAATCTAACCATAGACATAAGTCAATGATTTTTAGTTTGCCATTGATTATTGTAAATATAAGCCAAAGAGTTTACCCGGTTTCCACCCCAAACTTGGTCACTTTGACAATCTAACCATAGATAGAAGTCAATGATTGTACTTTTGACATAGATTCTCTTCAATACAATGCTTGGTTTTTCCTTAGCCTTCGGCTCTGAATCAATTGATTAACTCTCTCTCATTTAATGAATATTTCAATCACTCAAGTTACAAATACCATTCACCTGCGTAACTTGCGGGGTGATCTTCTCGGAGGAGTCACCGCCGCTATTATTTCACTGCCGATGGCGCTCGCCTTCGGTGTGGCCTCTGGTGCGGGTCCAGCCGCCGGACTCTACGGCGCTGTTTGTGTTGGTTTCTTCGCCGCTCTCTTTGGGGGAACACCCACCCTCATGTCAGAGCCCACGGGACCCATGACTGTGGTCATGACTGCCGTAGTCGCCAGTTTCATCGCCAAAGATCCCGAAAATGGCTTAGTTATGGCCTTTACCGTCGTCATGTTGGCTGGGGTTTTTCAGATTATTTTCGGTTTATTAAAATTAGGTAAATATATAACCCTAATGCCCTACACCGTGATTTCCGGTTTTATGTCCGGGATTGGTTTAATCATGGTGATCTTACAAATTGGCCCCTTTTTAGGCCAAGCCAACCCCCCTGGGGGAGTTTTAGGCATTGTCCAAAATCTGCCCAACTTGGTCAATAATATTAACCCCCTTGAAACCATTTTAGGGGTGTTAACCGTTGCCTTAATTTACCTCACCCCAAAACAAGTTAAACGTTTTTGTCCTCCTCAACTCATTGCCTTAATTGCCGGGACTGCCGTTTATTTAATCTTCTTTCACAATAGCGAAATCCGGATTATCGGGGAAATTACCTTGGGTCTGCCTACCATTCAATTCCCCACCTTCCGCCCGGACTTAATTGAGGAAATGCTGGTTGATGGTTTAGTTTTAGGGATGTTAGGGTGTATTGACTCCCTCTTAACCTCTGTGATTGCCGATAGTTTGACCCAAACAGAACATAATTCTAATAAAGAATTAATTGGTCAAGGGATTGGTAATATTATGTCCGGTTTGTGTGGAGGTTTACCGGGAGCCGGAGCCACAATGGGGACGGTGGTTAATATCCAAACGGGTGGATTAACTGCACTTTCGGGCATGGCACGGGCTGGGGTGTTATTAGTTGTCATTTTGGGAGCGGCCGAATTAACTCGGAATATTCCCCTAGCTGTTTTAGCTGG
Source organism: Spirulina subsalsa PCC 9445 (assembly GCF_000314005.1). Lineage (NCBI taxonomy): Bacteria > Bacillati > Cyanobacteriota > Cyanophyceae > Spirulinales > Spirulinaceae > Spirulina > Spirulina subsalsa. Next base: position 3,040,428 of record NZ_JH980292.1, on the reverse strand, counting down.
GATTGCCCTCAAAGTTGGGATTGATATTATTGACTGGAAATTCCTTAAACGGGCGCATAAATTATCAGTAAAAGCCGCTGCCATTATGTATGGGGTAATGTTGCTCACGGTCTTTGTTGACTTAATTGTTGCGGTGGGTGTGGGTGTATTTATTGCCAATGTGTTAACCATTAATCGTCTGGCGGAAATTCAATCGGAAAAAGTTAAAGCTATTGATAATCCCAGCGATGAGTTACTGAAAAATGAGCAGGTTAAACAGTTGCTCCATGACGCACATGGTCAAATCTTGCTGTTACACTTAGGCGGGCCCATGAGTTTTGGGGCAGCAAAAGCAATCACCCAGCGTCAATCAATTTTAGATAACTACAAGGTCGTGATTCTGGATTTAAGTGATGTGCCGTTGTTGGGTGTAACGGCTACGTTGGCCATTGAAAAACTGGTAGATACAGCCTACGAGAAATCAATTTCTGTGTTCATTGTGGGGGCAGAAGGGAAGGTTGAGCAACGTCTCCAACGCTTTAATATTCTGGATCGAATTCCCTCACATCATCGGGTACAAACTCGTTTAGATGCTTTACAACAAGCGAAAAACTTAATTGATCCCGTGGTGTTAGAACCGACTGCTTCTGTTCCCTCTTGATTATTGGTCAATACTCCGGGTTAGGGAATAGGGAATAGGTAATAATTATCAACTCCCCTGTTCCCTGTTCCCTTGACTTCTAACGTTGAGCCTTAACTTGTCAAGATTGCCGATTCCCTAAACAACCTCCGTTTCTACCGTCATCACCACTTCAGAAGCGGGCAAAATGGGAGTCGTTTTCTTAATAAAAGATAATTGATGCTCCCGACAATCAATTAACACCGTATCCCCTTCTGTAAACGTCATTTCTAAAATCTTCGTCGAGAGGGGATTCTCTAACTCCCGTTGAATCGCCCGTTTTAACGGCCGCGCCCCATAAACCGGATCATAACCTGCCTCTACAATATAATCCTGAGCCGCCGCCGTTAGTTCTAACGTGATTTTCTGCTCACTCAATAAACGCTGTAACCGTTGTAACTGTAAGCCCACAATCTGCCTTAATTCGTCTCGCGTCAGAGGATGGAAAATAATTAAATCATCAATGCGGTTGAGGAATTCTGGGCGGAAATGTTTGCGCAGGGTTTGAATCACCTGATCCTGCATTTTCCCCTCTTCCTGCTGGGCTTGTAAAGACTCCAAAATATAATCACTGCCGATATTACTGGTCATTACAATAATTGTATTGCGAAAGTCCACCACTCGCCCTTGAGAGTCCGTAATGCGCCCGTCGTCAAGGACTTGTAATAAAATGTTAAAAACATCCCGATGGGCTTTTTCCACTTCGTCCAATAACACCACCGAGTAGGGACGACGGCGCACCGCTTCGCTCAGTTGTCCCCCTTCCTCATAGCCCACATAGCCCGGAGGCGCACCCACTAAGCGGGAGACGGTGTGTTTTTCCATATATTCGGACATATCGAGCCGAATCATGGCCTCTTCGCTATCAAAAAGGGCCTGGGCTAGGGTGCGGGCTAATTCCGTTTTTCCCACCCCTGTGGGCCCCATAAAGAGGAACGACCCAATGGGGCGGCCGAGGTCTTTCATGCCCGCTCTGGCGCGACGAATGGCGGCGGAGACGGCGGAAACGGCCTCTCGTTGCCCGATGACGCGCTGATGGAGATAACTTTCGAGTTGTAGGAGTTTTTGCCGTTCGGATTCTAATAAACGGTGGACGGGAATTCCCGTCCACCGGGCGACAATTTCGGCAATGTCGGCCTCGGTGACTTGTTCTCGTAACAGGGCCTGACCTTGGGATTGTAGTTCATTGAGTTGGACTTCTTTTTCCTCAATTTGCTGTTGCAGGAGTTCTAATTTGCCATATTTTAATTGGGCGGCTTTGTTGAGGTCATAACTATCTTCGGCCTGTTTGACTTGTAAGCGCAGTTGCTCTTCCTGTTCGCGCAGGGTTTTAATTTCTTCGAGCAGTTGTTTTTCCCCAGACCATTGGGCGGAGAGTCGTTGTTTGGTGGGTTCGAGTTCGGCGATTTCCTGTTGAATTTTTTCGAGGCGCTCTTTGGAGGAACTGTAAACACTGCTCACCCCGGGGCTGGGGGTTTGATTTTCGGCTTCTAGGGAGAGTTTCTCCATTTGTAACTGCATGAGGCGACGGTCAATGTCTTCTAACTCGACAGGTTTGGAGGTGATTTCCATTTTCAGTTTAGCGGCGGCCTCATCGACTAAATCAATGGCTTTATCCGGGAGGAAGCGATCGCTAATATAACGATCCGAAAGCGTCGCCGCCGCAATTAAAGCCGCATCAATGATTTTTACCCCATGATGCACCTCATAACGCTCCTTGAGGCCGCGCAAAATTGAGATGGTATCCTCCACCGTAGGCTGTTTCACATAAACCTGTTGAAAGCGCCGTTCTAGAGCCGGATCCTTTTCAATATGATTGCGGTACTCATCCAACGTTGTCGCCCCAATACAGCGCAACTCACCCCGGGCTAACATGGGTTTGAGCAGATTCCCCGCATCCATTGACCCTTGCGGCGACCCCGCCCCAACTACTGTATGGAGTTCGTCAATAAATAGCACAATCTGCCCATCGGAATGGGTCACTTCATGGAGAACGGAACGTAAACGGTCTTCAAATTCCCCCCGATACTTCGCCCCCGCAATTAAACTCCCCATATCCAGCCCAATCAGTTGGCGATTTTTCAGGGATTCGGGGACATCTCCATTAATAATCCGTTGTGCTAACCCTTCTGCAATGGCGGTTTTCCCCACCCCCGGCTCCCCAATCAACACGGGATTATTCTTGGACCGACGGGACAAGACTTGAATCACGCTGCGAATTTCCTCATCCCGACCAATCACCGGGTCTAATTTCCCCGCCCGGGCTAATTCTGTTAAGTCCCGGCCGTACTTACTCAGGGCTTCGTATTTTTCCTCAGAATTCTGTTCTGTGACCTTCTGAGTTCCTCGCACGGACTTAATGACGGCCTCTAAATCTTGGGGGTCCAGATTAAACGTCCGCAGCACTTTCCGCCCCATCCGTTCATCTTCGGCAAAACCGACGAGCAGATGTTCTACGGAGATATAACTATCCTGCCAACTGGCACGGGAGGCCTCGGCGCGGTCTAACATTACATCTAGGCCTCGCCCTAAATACAATTGCTCAACATAGGGAAACCGAGGCTGACGACCGATAAATAATTCTACTTGCTGCCGGAAGCGAGGTAAATCAATATTGGCTTTGGTGAGAATCCGTTGAGTGAGTCCATCTTCTTGGTCGAGGAGGGATAACACAAGATGCTCAATTTCCAGTTGTTGATTGCCATAGCGACGGGCTACATCTTGGGATTTCACAATAGCATCCCAGGCTTGTTCGGTAAACTTACTCGGATCGGTCGGCTGCATGGATTATGGGAAAGAGGGACAATCACTGCATCAATTATTCCTGATTCTTGTTAGATGATCAATTCTGATTCCCTCTTGTCTATTCCCTATTCACGGATACCCCCTACAGGTTTGTACTCAATCTCACTTTCGGGAGTATCCATTGCAACAGGGTTTCACTCGCGCCGAGAATATCAGTCTGTCCTTCCATCCCCGCTTGTAGTACACAGGGGGGCCTCGATGAGGGTGTGTTGCAATTCTTGCTCTAGTTGATCGAGTTCCCGTTGTTCGCGATCGCGCTGTTTTTGCAGTTCAATCTGTTGACGGATCAGGGACTCCCGTTCCTGTTGCAGGCGGGCGAGGGTGACTTCACGGGTGGCCTGTTGTTGGGCGAAACGCTGTTCTGAGATTAACACTTCGCTCTTGTTGAGAGTGAGGCCGTTTTGGGCTTTTTCTAAGGTGGCCTGGGCGGCTTGAATCCCTTGTTGGCGGGTTTCAATCTCTTGTTGAGCGCGGATGAGGGCTTGTTCCTGTTCAATGACGCTTAACTGAACTTGCGCCCATTGATCTTGGGAAATAGCCCCTTGTTGGGCAATGGGTTCATAACGTTGCTGTTGGGCGCGGGCGGCTTTTAGGGAGGCTTCCACAGCTTGCAGGTTGGCCTGAGCGGATTTTAACTCGGCTTCGGCTTGGCGGAGGTTGGTGCGGGCAATGGCTAGATCCTGTTGGCTGTTTTGTTGGCGATCGCGATAATCCTGTTCTTGTCCTGCCCATTCCGCCCGGGCTGAGGCGATCGCCCGTTGACTCCCCTCCTCTTCTGCCACCCTTTGACGATCCATTGCTGTGATTTGTACGGTCATTTGTGCTAGTTGTTGGTCGAGGCGGTCGATCAGGCCTTGGATCTGCCTATGCTGAATTTTGAGGGGGGTGTCATCGAGTCGGGCAATCATTTCCCCCGCTACGACCTCTTGATGCTCCCCCACGACGATCTCTTGAACAATACCCGCCCTCGGTGCTTCCACAAGGCGTAATTCTCCCACAGGGCGGATAGTAGCCGGGGCTGTCACTGTCACGGGGTAAGGAATGACGGCGGACAGGAGGAAGGCGGCGATCGCTGTTCCACCAAGAGTCAGCCCCCCCCAACGTAACCAAGGATTCAGGGGAGGAAGTAGTTCTTGGGCAGAGAGTCGAGGGAGATGATCGGGATAGACCATAAGGTTAAAATATAAAGAAGACCCAGAGTAAAATCTGGGTCTTAAACCGTGAACAACTATCACCCTAAGATCCCGGCACAATACTTTTTTGTCCAAGGATTTTGGGGTGCTTTTTTGTGGGGCGACCCTGAGAAAGATGAGGTTTGAGTGCCTAACTGATGGTCAAACTGTCCTCTGCTTCAAGGCCACAAGACCAGTTGCAAGTGTGGGTGAAGCCCGTGCCACCGGTGCAAGTCGTACAGCCACCGGCCAAAGAAGACATATCTTCATCGCTCAATTCAATCAGACCTGCCGGATTTTCAGGCAACAGACGGCGTTGTTCTGCGCTGAGACTGGCGCGATACTCTGGATCTTTCCACGCACGGGTGATTTCAAAATTAGACATCGTTAACCTCCTATAGGTTCAGTTGGAGGGGAGCGGAATGCACCCCGCTTTTATCTTACCCCAAAACTGAGAACGATAATCATTATCAAAATAAAAAGATTTCCCCAGTTGCCGAAACCCTTTAAGGGGTTGGGTTTCACCCATCCAAAAAACTTAGATGCTTGCCCAACTGAGTCAGGAGAACTTCAGGGGAACCTTGCTGTTGAACCTTGCCGTTTTCCAACATCACCACCCAATCGGCCCGACGAATGACTGGGGGGCGATGACTGATGAGAATGGTAGTTTTGCCTTGACGATGGGCTAAAAGCTGCTCTAGCACCGCCGCCTCCGTCACGGGGTCTAAACTGCCCGTAGACTCATCCAGAATGAGGATGGGCGGGTCTGTGACGATACCCAGCGCGATCGCCAATCGTTGCCGTTGCCCCCCAGACAAATTCGCCCCAAACTCCCCCAAAATCGTTTGATACTGATTGGGCAACTGACCAATGAACTCATCAGCCTGAGCAATCCGACAAGCCTCTACAATCTTGGCAAAACTTAGCCCCCTCTGACCTAAACTCAAATTATCAATAATTGAACGACTCCAAAAGTGAACCTCTTGGGGAATTAAAACCACCTGTTGACGAACGCAATCTAGAGCTAAATCCGGTAAATTATAAGGGCCAATACGAATTAACCCCCCTTGGGGAAAATATAGCCCCGCCAGTAACTTCACCAAGGTACTTTTCCCACAACCAGAAGCCCCCACTAACGCAATCGCTTGTCCTCCCGGTAGCCGCAGCGAAAAATTCTTTAAAAGCTCTAAACGTCCCGGATGATAAAAGGTTACATCTTCAAAAATAATCTGATCATTGGCTGCTAAATTGACCCAAGGTTTTCGTTCTAATTTCTGAACCTCTAACTGACTCCCAGTTACATCATTGAGCCGTTGTAAAGCAATCTTAACAAAAATAAACTGATTGACCCATTCAATTAAACTGACCACGAAAGCCAAACAATTACGATTCATAATATTACAAGCCACCAACTGACCAATGGTGAGACGTTCAGCAAAGACTAACTGACTGCCCACCCAAAGAAATATAGCCTCTCCCAGTAAGAATACTAAATTAGAAAATGCCGTATTTCCCAGAGCCAACTTTAAACGCTGAAAATTAAGATGAGCTTGCCGCCCAAAGCGAGACTGAAACTCTTCTAAAAACTCTCCACTAGCACTTTTTGTTTTTAGTAATATGGCTGACTTAAAAGTTTCAATTAACACCCCTTGGTTTTCTGCCGTTAATGCTAAAAGGCTTTGGGTTTTTTGTTGAATCGGCTTTAAAAAAGCAACCGTGACTAATGTCATAATAGCCGCTAAAATTAGGGTGGCTAAAACTAAACGAAAATCATAAATAAAAATCAACCCCAGAGATACCCCAGCAATCAGAAACTGACTAGGGAGTAAAATAATCACCTGAGAGATAAATTGATTCACCGCTTGAATATCTCGTAAACGGCTGGCCACCTCACCACTGCGATGGGATTCATAATAGGTTAAAGGAAGTTTTAGTAAAGCGGCACAAAATTCTAAAACCAAATCTAACTCTAACCCTTGGGCAAAATAGGTTATAATGTAGGATTGAATAAACCTTAAACCACTGCGGAATAAATTAGAAACAAAAACAACAATCATCAAGCTGTTTAAAAAAGAAACATCCTGACGCACTAACACTTCATCAGTGAGCAATTGTAAGAAGAAGGGAGAGATAAGAGAAAGTAGCCCAAAAACTAGATTAATCCCTAGGACTTGTAACAAGAGATGGCGTTGTTGCCAAAACCGTTGTTTTAATCGTTGAAAACCTGTAGTTAAATGACGATCATCCGGTTGAAGGTTAAAATCAGGACGAGGTTGCAATAAAAGCATCACCCCATTATCCCAACCTGATAATAATTCAGCTTGGGATAGATACCGCAATCCTACCGCAGGATCTCCGATAATGTATTGTTGTTTTTTTGTGCCGTATAAAACGACCCAATGATTACCTTGCCAATGAATAATTCCCGGTAAGGGGACAATATCTTGTTGAATGAGGTCTAAGTTAACCTTAACCCCTCTTGCTTCAAAACCGAGGGCTTTTGCCCCTTGCTTTAAATTGAGTAAATTTGTGCCTAATGCGCCTGTGCCTGCCACTTGGCGGACACGACTGAGGGCAAAAATCTGACCATAATATTGAGCAATTGTGGCTAAACAAGCGGCTCCGCAATCTTCTTCATTGTGTTGTAGAACGACTTTATAGAGCATTTCCCTTTGAGCTTTTTAAAATAGCGATAAATTCCCAGAAAGTTTAATAATTTTTAGGTGGCTCTAAGCGTAAAATATTGGCAACTTTTTCTGGTTCAGCTAAACGTAAAGCACCGTACCCAATCCCCGCTAAACCTGTCATTAAGCCTAATACTTCTACGCCCCCCGGAACACCACAACGACAGCCCATCTGCTCTAAGCTCTCCAAAGTTAAATTGAGATAATTTGTATAAGTTTTTTCTAGCTTAGGATTTAAACAATGATTGCTTTTTTGCCACACAATAGCTGATTGTAAAAGCTCTAAACGTCCAAAAATTCCGTTACAAAGTGAATGATTTTCCTGATAGTTTTCCCAGTTTAATCCTTGCTCTAAAGCCAGTAGGTTAGTCTCAATGGCGACCTTTATTTCTGTCTGAATCTCATCAGAATCTAAGCCATTAATCCCACCCAAACGGGCTAAACCGATACCTGTTGCGCCATAACTCCATCCCACAGAAAAACCTAGAGGTTCATTGGGAGCATTACACCAGTTTTTCTGCTGTGTTCGGTATAAACTGCGCTCATACTTCCAAGCTTCTAGGGCAGCGGCTTTATAACGACTTTCTCCAGTAAATTGGGCTAATTTTACCAGAGCAAAACCAATGCCAGCGACTCCATGAGAGAAGCCACTTAACGGCTGTCGAGGCGGTAAGGTTAGCCAACCAATCCCTTGGGGCATAGTGAGGGCTTTTGCTAATAAATGATCTCCACAGTCTTGGGCAATTTTTTTCAGGTTTGGTTCAGGAATACAGCGAGATAAACTGATTAAACCTAAAATACAACCAGCCGCACCGGAGACAATATCAAAACTCTCGTCTTTGAGGATTAATGGGGGGAGTTTTTCTGACCAATTTAAAGCTTGTTGCCATAGGTCTGGCTGCTGCCAAAGGTGTCCGAGATGACTGAGGGTATAAATTAATCCTCCCCAGCCATTAAAGCCGCCTATGGATTGAATAAAGGGCTGATCAAAGTGGGTTTGTAGGAGGATGGTATTCAGGCATTTTTGAGCAAGTCTTGTGTGAGCAGCATTGGCTGAGACTGCGCCTAAATAGGCATAAAATAGGGTAATGCCGGAAAGTCCTTCAAATAAATCCCAGGCTAAAGGTTTAAGCGTCCAACGTCCCTCTCCCACTGTACCCAATCCTAACCAAGCGGCTTTATTTTCTTCGATAATCCCTAAGCTTTCGAGATGGGAGGCAATGTGTTGGGCAGTGTTGATTAGTCTTGGGGGAAGAGGGCTAGAAGGGGCTGAATTTTGGGCAATTTTTAGGGGAGTAAACTGTAAGTGCTGGAGATTGTTAGAATCTTTATCTTGTTCAGCTTTTTGTAAAATTAAGCTATTTAAAGAGGCTTGAATAAATCCCTGTTGTTGCTGTAAGTCTTCTTCACTTAAGCGGTTTATTTTCTGCTTAACCCGTTCTAATCCAGATTTTTGAAAAAAGTTGGCGATTTCTTGACCTTCACTGACTAAGTGGGGGGAGTTGGGGCGGGTGGTAAAAAAGGGAATATCCCCTCGCCATAGGGCTTGTTTTTCGAGGTTGATAATTTGGGTTAAGCTGGGACGGTGGGGAACGTCAACCCACAGATGATCAAAGAAGCGATCGCGCTCAAGGGCGTTGTGTAAAAGATCGGGGTGATAGCTTTCTTTTAAGAGTAATCCATAAAGGCGGGTGTCACGCAAAACGACCCGAATTTCACAGTTCGCAAATTTGGGAAGCCAATGATTAAGCAGTTGGGAACGGTGGCTTAAACAGAGATGATAAAGGGTGGTAAAACCTTGTAGGATTGAGTTCTGATATTGCCAAGCTTGAACAGATTTTTCCTCTAGTTGGGGTTGATTATGAGCCGAAGGAAGAATATCAGGTTGTCGGGTAACGCGCATTTGATCTGTGCCGATTGCGCTGAGTTGTGCGCTGCTGGTGGGTAGGGTTTCTCCTCCCACTGCCCCTAAACCACTGGCATCAAAACCGGGGGATTTTTCTTTAAGTGCGATGCGTTGGGGTAATAAACCAACGCTCATCACCGACTGTGCTATTTTCTGATTGGCAATTAAACAAGATTCGGGACTGTTGGGATCGATTCGTTCGGGACGAAAGAGGGTTTCTAGGTCAATGAGGACGGGGTTTTCTCCCGCAGCAATGAGATTTTCTAGGTGAAAGTCTGTGGCTTCTAAGGTGTAAAGAAGGGCTAGGTAATGACCAATTCTTTGATAAAAACGGTCAATTTGAACAGGGGTTTCACAACTGGCTGGGGCGATGTATTCCATCCAACCATATTGTCCTTGATTGAGGATTTTAACTTGAGGGAAGGGGATCTCAAGGTGGGGATTAAACCACTCTAAAAGCTGTTGGAATTGTTGATCAATGGCGAGGGATCTGGGTTTGTAAACTAGCTTCAGGTTGCTAAATTCTAAGATGGCAACGGAACGCCCCCCACAATGGCGATCGCCTGCCCCCTGTTGAATTTTTACCAGTTGTCCGGGAGGTTGCGCTGTGAAGTGAGAACAAATGAGGGGCCAATCCTCCACCAGACGCTGGATCAGTTCTGTGTTACTGTTCACCCATTGCTCTAGGTGTAGGACTAACTGCCGGGTGAGGACGGGATATTCTGCAAAAAGGGCGATCGCATAATCGGGCTGTTTTAACTGTTCAATAAAGTCCAGAAACCGTTCTTTCGCCGTATTTCCTGAGAGTTGACCCTGTAAACGAGCAACATTTAACTCTAGGGTGAGTGTTTGACTGATGAAGTTGAGTAGTTGTTCAGGTAAATTGCCCAGTAAGAGGCGTTTAAGGCTGTCCACACCCCAAGAGGGGGGCGCGGGGGGGAGTTGAGACTCCAAGCGGGCGATTCTCGTTCCGAGACGCTGCGCGATCGCCTCACTGAGTAACGGCCGCACCCAATGGAGCAATCCCACCAGTAAACGCTCCTCCGCTAAATCCGCACCGGAGGCGATCTGAATATTATCCCAATCTGCTCGCCCAAAGGCGCTCTCTAGTTGCTTCAACCATTGGGGAGGTGTTAAACGGTGCGCCAAGGACTCCGGAGACTCCCCCACCACGGCACACCACAGATCCTCACTGATCCCTTCAATCGCTAACTTTTGCCGCCAATACTCCTCTTGCTGAAAGGGGGTTTGCTGTCGCCAGCGCTCTAGGTAGCGATTCTCGCTACCAGATGCCCCCGGTTGTCCCGACGCTAAACGCTCCTCCAACCGTAAAGCCTGATACCAGCCCGGACTCTTGACCTGCACACCTCGCCCCCTTTCCGTTTCAGCCATTGCAATGCTTCCCCCTTGCCTTTTTTAGTGATAATGATTATCATACTCACACTTGTACAAGAATGATAATCATTCTTAAAAAAATACGGCAAGCTTGCCAAAAAGGTTTGTGAGGAAACAAAACAATGTCAAAATTTGCGCGGTATCTACCCCCCAGTGTCATGGGCAGACTGGGGACTCTCCTGTTGGGATTAGGCAGTGGTGCGATCGCCTTCTCCCCCCTTCCCCTCTTCGCTCAAAACCTTGAGGATTTCACCCTCAACAGCGCCCCCATGAGCCAAATGAACTCCGTTTCTGGGTTGCGGGATGTCTCCCCAGGGGACTGGGCCTTTAGCGCCTTACAGGGACTCATAGAGCGTTATGGTTGCTTAGTGGGCTATCCAGACGGAACCTTTCGCGGTCAACGCCCCCTGAGTCGTTACGAATTCGCCGCCGGATTAAACGCTTGCCTCGAACAAATCCAGCGCATTCTCGCCGCATCTACCGCCGATTTTGTGACCCGCGAAGACCTCAACCTATTAGAACGACTGCTCAAAGAATTTGAAAGCGAACTGGTGACACTCGGCACCCGCGTAGATCACCTCGAAAGTCGAACCGCCTTCTTAGAAGATAACCAATTTTCCACCACCACCAAACTGAGAGGAGAAGCCATTTTTGCCCTCACCGATGTCCTCACCGGAAGCGGCACCACCTCCACCTTTCCCGCCATTTTCGGTCGCACCGGACAAATCAACGTCCCCACCCCCACCCAAAACCCCATCTTTGGCAACCGAGTTCGTCTCGACTTCCTCACCAGCTTTTCCGGCCAAGATGAACTGAAAATCCGCCTCACCAGTGGCAACCTGCTTCACCCCAACCGTCCCGTCGGTCCGGTTGACCCCGGACAACCTCGGGGTTTACGCTACGGCCCCTCCCCCCTGCGCGGTTTTCAGGGCGGTTCTGACTTTTCCCCCGAAGGTCAACAAACCTTTAACAACATTGGCTCCCTACCGGGCAACAATACCCTCGGTCTAACCCAACTCAGCTATAAATTCCCCCTCAGCCAGCAAACCCAACTGGTCATCATGGGATTTGGGGGGGAACATCATGATTATGTCCCCACCACCTTCAGTTTTTGGGATGATGATAACGGCGGCACCGGCTCCCTCTCCCTCTTTGGACAACGCAGCGCCATTTATAACTTTGAAGGAGCCGGATTAGGATTTAGCCACCATTTTAGCGATCGCCTCAGTTTCAGCGCCGGATACCTCGCCAGCTATGCCAACGACCCCACCCGTCCCCAACCCGATAATCCCTTTAGTGGGGGACTCTTTGACGGTCGTTATTCTGCTCTCGCTCAACTCACCGTTCAACCCAGCGATAACTTTTCCTTCGGATTAACCTATAGCTACAGTCGCCACAACGTTGGCGGTCCCGTGGCCAGTTTGCCCATCTTTTTTGGCGACCAAGGAACCACCCTCGCCAACTTCCCCGTCATTCCCAGTCAAGAATCACGGGTCAATTCTTACGGAATCGCCGCCTTATGGGAAATTAGCCCCAAATTCGCCGTTAACGGCTGGTTTGCCTATAACCGGATCAAAACCTCCGGGGGAACCCTGCCCCTTTTCTTTGGCGGTACCCCCTATTCCGGCAGTTCCGCCGATGTTCTCACCTATGGCGTTTCCCTCGCCTTTCCTGACCTAGGCGGCCCCGGTCACTTAGGCGGCCTAGTGGTGGGAGCCTCTCCCTACGCCACCCGCGCCAAAGTCCCGGAACCTTTCCGCACGGGTAACAATTGGTTCGGCTCTAATTTAGGTGAAGATTTTACGGATTTAATCGCCGGGAATACCGTACCTTGGCATATTGAGGGCTTTTACCGTTATAAAATGACCGACCAAATTTTTATCACCCCCGGTCTAATTTGGCTGACGGCTCCTAATCAAACCTCTCGTAATCCCAGTGTTCTGATTGGTACGTTACGGCTGACCTTTTTGTTTTAACTCCGATTGCCTAGCTCTCTCTGCTCCTGACTAATCAGCAACAGGGAGAGCCAATCCTTAATTCCCCCTATTCCCCACATCTAACCGCGCCTCACGCCAGATATTCACTCCCCCGCGTAGGACAAGGAGCGAAATCATAAACCCCACAATCAAATCAGGGAAACGGGAATCCAAAACAGCCACCAACAAACCCGCTATAATCACTCCAACATTCGCAATCACATCATTCTGGGTGAAAATCCAACTAGCTCGCATATGAATTTCCCCTTGGCGGTGTTTTGAGACTAAATATAAACAGAAACTATTCCCCAACAAGGCTAAACCCGCAATTCCCATCATCCAGCCTGACTCGGGAGAACTCCCTGTAATAAACCGTTGCATGACATCCACGAGGACTAAAACCGCTAGGGTTATTTGAAAAATGCCACTCAAAGAGGCCGCACGGTTTTTGTGCTGACGAGATTTCCCGACAGCATAAAGGGATAGAGCATAGACGATCATATCTGCCAACATATCTAAGGAGTCGGCAATTAAGGCTGTAGACTCGGCTAGAACGCCTGTAATGACTTCCAGCACAAATAAACTGGCATTAATGACCAACAAAATCCATAGGGTTTTTCGTTCTTGCTTGTTGTTGGCTTCAACGTGACATCCACAATCCGACATCTCATTCCTCAATGGGTTGTAAGTGGGGGCAATTCATGAATTCCCTCTAGGAATAGCATTTTAAGGGGGTTAGGGGGGATTTTTTCCCCTTGGCGGCACAAAAAGCCCATGATTAGAACCTAGGCTAATCATGGGCAACTCACACATCAATCACAGTTTAAGCGCTCAAATACTCTTTCACTTTGGCGCGACGTTTCCGTAAGTGACTCAGGGCTTGGTGTTCGAGTTGGCGCACTCGTTCCCGACTGAGGTTTAACCGTTCCCCGACTTTGGCTAAGGACATCCCTTTCCCGTCGTCTAAACCAAAGCGCAAACTAAGCACTTTGCGCTGTTGGGGGGTTAATTCGGCCATCAAATTCTGCAAGTCTTGGCGCAGAGACTCTTGAGTAATGAATAAGTCGGGAGAAATCCCGTCATCTTCGAGTAGGTCACAGAGTTCCGTGTCTTGGTTGTCTCCCACTCGCGCATCTAAGGAAACAGGCTGACGGGCAACGCTGAGATATTCCCGGATTTGGGAGGGCTCAACGCCTAATTCTTGGGCAATTTCCCCGGCTGTGGCACTGCGTCCGAGTTGTTGGGAAAGTTCCCGTTGAATTTTTTTGATTTTGTTTAGTTTTTCGGTGATGTGGATGGGTAAACGAATGGCGCGAGCTTGTTGGGCGATCGCACGAGTGATGGCCTGACGAATCCACCAGTAAGCATAGGTGGAGAATTTATAGCCTTTGGTGGGGTCGAATTTCTCCACTCCCCGTTCTAGGCCTAATGTCCCTTCCTGAATCAGATCCAAGAATTCCATATTGCGCTTTTGGTATTTTTTCGCGATCGCCACCACTAGGCGCAAATTCGCCTCAATCATTTTCCGTTTCGCCCGTTTTCCCTGGCGTAACAGTTGCCCTAATTCGCTTTCACTGATGTTCAGATGTGCCGCCCATTCTGCCCGAGTCGGTTCCCGTCGCAAGCACTCTTGCAACGCACTGTATTCTTCCAGCAGAACCATCATTTTTTGCACCTGTTTTCCATAAATAATCTCCTGTTCATGGGTGAGCAGGGGCACCCGCCCAATTTCTTGGAGATAAGTCCGCACCATATCCCCAGAAATTTTAGTGTGAGTCGCTTTGGTGTCAATGTTGGCAGTAGGCATCGTGTGATAATGACTCCTTAAAAGTCGCAACAGGTTTTTCGCTGAGGTTTATCCTCTCTATGCAGTAAAAAGGCGTGCATCTGTTCAGTCACTCCCCCCCTTCCCCCCTGACGGGAGATGGAGTGCATCAGTCTCAATTTTCTGCGGTTTCCGTTTTCTCCTCCCCTATGCTTGTTCTTCTTTTCATCGTCTACCCATCTGAGCTATCAGGAAATTTGTGTTAACTCGAAGTCGTTATGACTTTACCTTAACTTTATAATAACCAACCTTTAGACGTTCGTAAAGGCAAAAAGGTTCATCAACTCTTAAAAATTATGAGAATGACGAGAGGTAGTCATAATCTCCCCACAGGATAGGGGTGGATTTCCGAACAGATTCGAGAACTAAACCAAACAAATCAGATGACTTTTCGCTTGGTGTACCCGATCAAAAAACAGGAGAAGTCAATAGAGAAAACACCATTTCAATCCGGGAATTTGCTGAGGGTGTTTTCGTGATGATTGACTTTCGGGAGTAAAGTTCTCTTACCTTCCTACTATATTTAGGATTCCCTCAAAATCACTTCCCCCAATCGGGTGATTCAAAAAACTGAACAAGTTATAACCGATGATAAACCTAAGCTAGGCGAGAATCAGACTTAGGATAGAGGGGAATCTCAATGATAAACTCTGCGCCTTGATGGGGTTGAGAAATGCAGCAGAGTGTACCTTGATGCTTTTCGGTAATAATTTGATAGCTAATGGCTAATCCCATCCCTGTTCCTTTTCCCACAGGTTTAGTCGTGAAAAAGGGGTCAAATAATTTAGCTTGAACGGATTCAGGAATTCCCATCCCATTATCTTTGATGCGAATGCGAACCATCTGTCCAACTAATTCGGTTTCAATGAGAATGGTACTGGGATCTTCTCGAATTTCCCGAAATGTGCGGGTATGATTATATTCTTCAATGGCATCAATGCTATTTGCCAACAAATTCATAAAAACCTGATTGAGTTGGCTAGGGTAACATTCAACCGGAGGGATTTTACCATATTTTTTAATCACCTGAATACTTGGTGCATCCGTCTTAGCTTTGAGACGATTACTGAGGATTAAAAGGGTGCTATCTATCCCTTCGTGAATATCCACAGGTTTCATGTCTGCCTCATCCAACCGGGAGAAATTACGCAGAGATTGAACAATTTCGCGGATGCGCTCTGCTCCGAGTTGCATGGAAGATAACAGTTTTGGTAAATCCTCAATTAAAAATTCTAGATCAAGGTTTTCCGCTTCTTCTTTAATCTCTTTATGGGGTTGAGGGTAGTGTTTATGGTAGAGTTCAACCAAATCAATTAAGCCTTGACTATAGGCTTCAGCATGGGCTAAATTGCCATAAATAAAATTAACAGGATTGTTAATTTCATGGGCAATTCCCGCGACCATTTGCCCCAAACTCGACATTTTTTCACTTTGAATCAATTGGGTTTGAACTTGTCTTAATTGGCGCAGTGCAGTATAGAGTTCCTGATTCAGTTGCGCCAGTTCATCAGCTTTGCGAATAACAATGCTAATAATATTTTTCCGCAAATCTAAAGCGGCCTCAATTTGATAGGCATACCAAGGCAAACAAGTTAATTGAACTTCTTCTTTCCACAGTTCAAAGGAATGACGCGGACATAATGAAACCGTGCCATCGTCTGTTTGATGGGTGCTATCATTTAGGTTGCCTGCCCAGTCCACAGTCTGAATGACTTCCGGGCGAAACCAGAGGATATATTTTTGTTGAGATTGGGAAATCGCGATCGCCAATAAACCACTCCCCACGTCTTTATACTTGATGGCTGAGGGATATTCGAGGGCGAGGGAGTCGGTGCAGTAGAGTTTATCTCGAAAATGACCCTCTTCTAACCATTGCAAGAGTACCATAATGGCTTTATGGCTGGGAGTTTTCCCGAGAGTCTGTATTTTGTCTCCCAAACAAATAGCCACCCCGGTAGCAGAAACTAAATTCAGCAGTTGATCGGGATCTTCCATTAAGCCCTCTACAAAGCTATCCGCTTGGGTCATTTGGGTGAGTAATTGCCCTTGAATATCTTGGATGGCTAAACGAGCATCATAGCTTTCATAACTTTCTTTGGCAGATAATTCTGCGGATAATGCTTGACCAAAAAACTCACAAGCTGCCCGGACTTCATAAGGGAAATATTGAGGGCTGTAATGATGTCCCGCAATGAGTCCCCACAATTCCCCATGTCGTAGAATCGGCACAACTAAAGAAGCCCGTACTCCCATATTTTGTAAATATTTTAAATGACAAGAGGAGGCACTGCGCAAGACCGACTGACCTAAGTCTAAGGGCTTTTCAGTCAGAGGATTATCGGAGGGAATGAGGGAAACAGGTTGATAATAAACATCAGGAATAAGACGAACCCGATTTTTAGAAAATAGTTTTCTGGCGATGGCAGGAATATCACTAGCCGGGTAATTTAAGCCAACAAAAGATTCTAAATCTTCTCGTTTATCTTCTGCAATAACTAAACCGTGTCCTTGGGGTTGGAACTGATAAACCATTACCCGATCCAGTTGGGCAATTTCGCGAAATTCATGAGCAGCTACTTCACAGAGATGAAGCAAGCTTTCAGTTTTTTGTAGCTCAATAACCGTGTTTTGAATCAGTTGATAAAAATCCAAAAAACTGAAGTGATGGATACTAGAATTTTCTTCTAATTCTAAAATTAGTACCCCATCGGTTCGATTAACAATCCCATCCAAAGGCTTATAAGATTCTTGATTTTGAAATGACAGCTTAACGGGATTTAGTCCAAGCAAATTAGGGGATTGTAAAACCCGTTTTAATTTCTTAATTTGGGAAGGCTCAAAAACTGCCGACAAGTTTTGAGAAATTAAGCGTTGAGGAGGAATGCCCAAAATGATATCACTATTGGCACTGACTTGGAGAATCTTTAGTTCCGGCTCTTGTAAAACCAGTAAAACACCATGAGGCTGAATACATCCGGGAGTGTTGATGGATTCCTGTTCATCTTGTGAGAGAGAATTGAGTAATTTTTGAACGGGAGTTGGCATGGGACTTAGATCAGAAACGGTTGCCTGTACAATAGATTAAACGAAATTGAAATGATCTCATCAAGGGTAGTTGAAGAGATAAGCGAAAAAATGATCTTGAGACCTAGCGTCTATCATGGTGACGGAATTCTGCTCAGAAATATCGAAACTACAATTCTGTCCTACATGAATTGACGGGTTTAAGGCAAGATTGCTCTAAGGCAAGACTAGGATAGGATATACTTTTACGATACCGCATTTCTCTAGCTGTTTATTCCTCTTTGTGACATAAATCCCTATGACACAACCCATTCCTCCGATTACTTTACCTCCCGTAGAAGATGCCCGCCAAGAAGGAAAATGGTTACAATCAGCCTTGCAGGAGTGGCTAGATCACGAGTTTATCCCTGAATTGGTTAATGAGAAAATAGCCGAACGTGCTGCTCAGATTTTCGTGCGTCAACGCCTAGAAGGGGAGAATGATCTAGGCTCCCTGGTTATAGCTATTGTAACGGAAATGCAGGCTTTTGATTTTAGTAGAAGTTTTTACAGTGAGTTTGCGATCGCCAATGCCGTGAGTGATCTCCTCTTAGATAGTCTGGGCATTGATCGCTGTTGTGGCAACGGCTAAAATTCCCCCAAAGCAAAAGGGGCAAGGTTTTTAGAAAAACCTCGCCCCTTTTGACTGATTCGGAAGTCTTTACCAACTCGACTTAACCACACCGGGGAGTAATCCCTCGTGGGCCCATTCCCGGAAAACGTGGCGAGAGAGTCCAAAATCACGATAATATCCTCTAGGACGACCTGTTACCCAGCAACGATTGCGGACGCGTACTTTGGCACTATTGCGGGGTAAACGTTGTAATTCGCGGTGGAGTTCCAGTTTTTGCGCGGGGGAGGTACAAGTTCTAAACTCTTCTTTTAATGCTTCCCGTTTCGCGGCATATTTTTCAACTAAACGCTGGCGCTTTTTCTCGCGCTCTATCATAGATTTTTTTGCCATACCAGCTTTAAGCCTGTTAATTTAGACAGCGTTTTTCATTCTAGCATGAACACAGGCTTGTATTCCAGCAAAAATCAGGTAGGGGTCGCCGATGAGAGAAAAGGGGCTTTCGGGATAGCGCGATCGCCAATAGGACAAGAAACGGGACTGATCTCCCCCCGTCACCACCATAGCACTGTGGGGAAACCGAGTCGCCCAGTCCGAGAGAAAATCCTGCACCCCCGCCAAAACCGTGTACAAAATTCCACTGGCGATCGCCTCATTCGTATCATGACCCCAGCGCTCAGGCAGAGCAAGGGGGAGAGACAGAGAAGGCAGAGCGGCCGTCTGGTGATAAAGGGCTTGAAACTGAGTCCCCAAACCCGGCAGGATAGCCCCTCCCCCAAATTGGCCGCCCTTACTCCCCCCCGTTAACGTTAAAGCCGTTCCCCCATCAATCACCACACAAGGCGCGCCATAGCGTCTTACCGCCCCATAGAGAGCCAACCCCCGATCAATGCCCATCGTGGGATATACCCCTTGAATCGGCAAATCCGCCAACGTCAGAATCTGGGTGTGGGGGTACTGTTGCCAGAATTCCGTTTGTTGCGGCACCACCGAAGCCAGATAAAGGGGCAGAGAAAGGGACAAAAACGAGAGAATAGCCTCCGGTAACTCCTCCAACCCCCCCCGTAAATGAGGCGCATGAGCCACCCATTCAATCTTATCCCCACGCAACCCCGCAAAATGGAGACGAGAATTGCCAATCGAAAGCGCTAACCCCTCCAACTCCATGGTCATCCTCCCTAAAGAAAATATTCCGTCCGTAAACGAATGCCATTGCGGAACACCTCCACCCGTTCCCCCCGTACCACATAGGAAAAACTACCATTTTGGGCGCGATATCCCCCAGACACCGGGAAAGCAGGCAAACGCACCACACTTTGAGCATCTGATTTTGACCGTCCAATATAATACAATTGTCCGCCTTGACGACAAACTTGGACATAGAAATTAGCCGTTTCCCGCTCTAACAACGCCTCATCACAAGCTAATCCCCGCCTTACATTCACTTCCATCCGACCCGCCCCTTGTCCCATGACCTCCGGATTCCGTTGGGTAGCCTGAGACTCCGTGCTAGGAATGCGCCCCCCCAGCAACGGCGGCAACTGGTACATCGGATTGACCGCTTGACGACTCTGAGACGGATAAAACTCAAAATGGAGATGAGGCCCGCTACTGTTGCCCGTGCTACCCATTTCCGCAATCAGTTGTCCTTGTTGGACTTGTTGCCCTTGACGCACCAGCAAACGCCGATTGTGACCATAGACCGTCCGCGACCCGTCCGGGTGTTGTAACGTGATGGCATAGCCCAAACCCCAATCATCCCACCCCGACATAACCACCACCCCATCCTGAACCGCCACAATGGGCGTTCCGGGAGCGCCTGCAATATCAATCCCAGTGTGATAAGTGTGAAACCCTTGGGAAAGAATCCCCGTCGTCGGCCAGATCAAACCATTAGCCATCTGACGGGCGAGTTGAGCGCGTTGACCCGAGGATGGCGGTTCAACCACCGTCGGATCATCGGCCGCGCTGGAGGTTGTGGCAAAGAGAACCGATAAACTCAGGGTGAAGAATAAGCCGATTCTTCGCCGATTTTTTGCGAAATCTTGTTTTCTTTTCATAAACTCATTAAAAAACTACAACCCCAATAGGGTTGATCTGCTAGAATGCAGCCTGAATTTTGCTTTCACCCAGGATGGGGGGTTTTCAGGAGAATCTTGGTGCAGTACAAGAAGCAACAAAGGAGTTGAGAGTTCCCCACCCCAAGTCACGCTATGATCAACCATCCAGTGGAACATTTCGAGTCAAGAGGGAAAAACCATGACAGTCCAACGAATTGGGATAATTGGCGGCGGTCAACTCGCTTGGATGATGGCCGCCGCCGCGCAAAAATTAGGACTGCAATTAATCATACAAACACCTAGCCCGGATGATCCGGCCGTGAGTATTGCCGATCAAGTGATTTACGCCCCCATTGCCGACGCAGAGGCGACGGCTAAGTTGGCTGAATGTTGTGATGTGATTACCTTTGAAAACGAATTTATCGACCTCGACGCACTTAGACCTCTTGAACAGGCGGGGGTGTGTTTTCGGCCGCGTTTAGATGCCCTCGCCCCCTTGTTGGATAAGTACACCCAACACCAATCTCTTGAACAGATGG
This sequence comes from Spirulina subsalsa PCC 9445, assembly GCF_000314005.1. NCBI lineage: Bacteria > Bacillati > Cyanobacteriota > Cyanophyceae > Spirulinales > Spirulinaceae > Spirulina > Spirulina subsalsa. The sequence goes on along the minus strand of NZ_JH980292.1, from coordinate 3,019,774 downwards.
GGCTTCCGGTGCCAGATTACCAATTATTAGAACCGGATAGGACTATCCCGCCCTGTGATTTTCCGGTGGTGCTGAAGGCAAGACGACATGGCTATGATGGACAGGGGACTTTTATCCTCAAAAGTCGGGAGGCGCTGATTGCCCTCTGGGAGCGTCTAGGACGGCCGTCTATTCTGTTGGAGTCTTTTATTCCTTTTGAGCGAGAACTGGCGGTAATGGCGGCGAGAAGCCTGACTGGGGAGGTGGTGGTTTATCCGGTGGTGGAAACCCAACAGATCCATCAAGTCTGTCGTCGGGTGGTGGCTCCGGCGGTTTTGTCGCCTTCGTTGACAGAGGAGATTGTCCACGCGGCTAGGACGTTGTTAAATTCCCTTGAGGTGGTGGGGATTTTTGGCATTGAGTTCTTTTTAACTCCAGATCAACGGGTGTTAGTGAATGAAATTGCGCCCCGTACCCACAATTCCGGTCATTACACTTTAGATGCTTGTGAGGTGTCCCAGTTTGAAATGCAGTTGCGGGCGGTGGCAGGTTTGCCTTTGCCTGTGCCGTCGTTGAAGACGGGGGGGGCAGTGATGGTGAATTTATTGGGGTATGAGACGGCTTACCATGATTATGGGGAAAAACGGGCGCGTTTGAGTGAAATTCCGGGGGCTACGTTGCATTGGTACGGAAAAGCGGAGTCGCGGCCGGGTCGGAAATTGGCGCATATCACGGTTTTGAGTGAAACCCCTTTGGATGAGGCGGGGGTTTTGGCGATCGCACAACCCATTGAACAGCTTTGGTATCCGTCCTAACCAAATCCGCATAAATTCCTAGCTCATGCCAGCAAGTCCATCTCCCCGTGGTATATATGTAAAGGTTTATTAACTGCCTTTAATATTTTACGGAGACGGAAAAAAATTCATGACCGCCACGACGGAAAAGTTTGTCCAGACGTTGGTTTCCCCCGACCTCACCACGCTGCACCTGAAAGACATTTTAAAAACCCTACCCCGCCAATGCTTTGAGAAAAATCGCCGCAAAGCTTGGACTTCTGTAGTGATCAGCCTTTGTGCGGCCTTAGTGGGTTATATCGGCATTATTGCCCTGCCTTGGTACTGTTTACCCCTGACTTGGATTTGGACTGGAACCGCCCTGACGGGATGGTTTGTCATTGGCCATGATTGTGGTCATCGGTCCTTTGCTCAACGTCGCTGGGTGAATGATTTAGTGGGTCACTTTTTTATGATGCCCCTCATTTACCCCTTCCACAGTTGGCGGATTCTGCACAATCAACACCACGCCCACACCAACAAACTAGAGTTCGATAACGCTTGGGAACCTTGGACTGAGAGCGATTATCAAGCCAAACCTTGGTTAGTTCGCGTTTTTTACCGGGCTATCCGGGGGCGTTTGTGGTGGATTGGCTCTATTGCCCATTGGGGATTAATGCACTTCAAACTAGATAACTTTCAAGCCCGAGATCAAGGGAAAGTGAAACTCTCCATTGCGGTGGTCCTGTTGTTTGCTGCGATCGCCTTTCCCCTCCTCCTCATCACCACCGGCCCCTGGGGTTTCGTGAAATTCTGGCTCATGCCCTGGTTAGTGTATCACTTCTGGATGAGTACCTTTACCATCGTCCACCACACCATCCCCGAAATTCACTTTAAAACCCCCCAAGACTGGCACGAAGTAGAAGCCCAACTCGCCGGAACCGTCCACTGTACCTATCCCCGTTGGGTCGAATTCCTCTGTCACGACATCAACGTTCATGTTCCCCACCATCTCTCCGTCGCCATCCCCTCCTATAACCTACGACTCGCCCATGAGAGTCTAACCACCCATTGGGGCAGCGCCATCAAAACCCGCCAATTCTCCTGGGAATTAATGGACACCATCAGCCGCCAATGTCACTTATACGACCCCGATAAAGGGTATCGTCCGTTTAAATAGGGAACGGGGAACGGGGAACGGGGAATAGGGAATGGGGAGTCGGGAGTCGGGAGTCGGGAGTCGGAAGTAATGTCATTGCGTTTGCTGCGCAACGCTTCGCGTTTGCTACGCAACGCTTCGCGAACGCGGAGCGTCACGAAGTGAACGCGTAGCGTTCCGAAGGAAGGTACGAAGCAATCTAGTCAGGAGTCGGGAGATCGCCTCTCCCTCTCTCCCCCTCCCCCCTGCCCCCCATTTGTAGGTTGGGTCGAGCGACAGCAAAACCCAACATCAAATTCCCCTATGTCCTAGAGACGAGCAAAAAAGGGTATGATCAAAGGTTCAGAAGATGATGCTCACGCTGAACTATTATGCTAAATCCCAATTTAGAGGAAATCCAACTCAGCAAAGATGACTATGAGCGCTATTCACGCCATATCATCCTGCCCGAGGTCGGAGTAGAAGGTCAAAAACGCTTAAAAGCCGCTAGTGTTCTTTGTATTGGCACCGGAGGACTTGGTTCCCCCCTGCTGCTGTATCTTGCCGCCGCAGGAATCGGTCGCATTGGCATTGTGGACTTTGACATAGTGGACCACTCCAACTTACAACGGCAAGTCATTCACGGCACCTCCTGGGTCGGAAAACCCAAAATTCAATCCGCCAAAAACCGGATTTTAGAAATTAACCCCTTCTGCCAAGTGGACTTATACGAAACCCGCTTGAGTTCAGAAAACGCCCTAGACATCATGAGGCCTTACGATGTGGTGATTGATGGAACCGATAACTTCCCCACCCGTTACCTCACCAATGATGCTTGTGTGTTGTTGAATAAACCCAACGTCTACGGTTCAATTTTCCGCTTTGAAGGCCAGGCCACCGTATTTAACTACGAAGACGGCCCCAACTACCGCGACTTATTCCCGGAGCCCCCACCTCCGGGGTTAGTTCCCTCCTGTGCCGAAGGGGGCGTTTTAGGCGTTCTGCCCGGTATTATTGGCGTGATTCAAGCAACCGAGGCGATTAAAATTATTCTGGGGACAGGCAACACCTTAAGCGGGCGTTTGTTGCTCTATAATGCCCTCGATATGAAATTCCGGGAATTGCGTTTACGACCAAATCCAGAACGTCCGGTGATTGAAAAACTCATTGATTATGAACAGTTTTGTGGGATTCCCCAAGCTAAAGCTGAGGAAGAAAGGAAGCGTCAAACTATGGCTGAAATAACTGTACAAGAGTTAAAACAACTGTTAGATAGTGGATCGAATAGTTTTGTCTTACTCGATGTCCGTAACCCCAATGAATACGACATTGCTAAAATTCCGGGTTCAGTGTTAGTTCCTCTGCCGGAAATTGAAGATGGTCCGGGAGTGGAAAAGGTGAAAAATCTACTCAATGGTCATCGTTTAATTGCCCATTGTAAAATGGGAGGACGTTCCGCGAAGGCGTTAGGGATTCTCCAAGAACATGGTATTGAGGGGACAAACGTCAAAGGCGGAATTTTGGCCTGGAGTCGGGAAGTAGATTCTTCTGTGCCGGAGTATTAAATAGGGTCTGCTGAAGAACACTAGACGCTATTTAACAAAAATGTTGCGGAATTCCCCTTCCTCGCTTGCAGGGAGGGGATGGACTTGACCACTAACTCCCAAAGCGAAAACCAAGCTAAAAAGGGCTGTGTTGCAAGAGAAAATTTGGGTCTTAGGAACTAGGACTTCTGCCTGGGGAGGGAAGATAAGACTCGCTATATTTCGGTATAGAAAGCACTTCCCATGAATCAGGAAGCCCCATCCTCGCGCCTCGGCAGGGTGGGGTAGTTCACGAAGGGAACAGGGAACGGGGAACAGGGAACGGGGGGGAGCAGGGGAGCAGGGGAGAGGGGGAGAGAGGGAGAGGGGGGAGAGGGGGAGAGAGGGAGAGGGGGAGAGAGGGAGAGGGGGAGAGAGGGAGAGGGGGAGAGGCAATCTCCTGACTCCTGACTAGATTGCTTCGTACCTCGCAATGACATTACTTCCGATTCCCGACTCCCGATTCCCGACTCCCGATTCCCGACTCCCGACTCCCGACTCCCGACTCCACTTCGACTTCGCTCAGTGGCCACCGATTCCCGACTCCCGACTCCCGACTCCCGACTCCCGATTCCCGACTCCCGACTCCCTGCTCCCTAAATGGGGGATAGATTCAACCGCCAGCCCGATTTAAAATCGACCATCCCCGAGGTTTTAGCTTTTCTCTGGCTCGCTTGGGATCTAAGGTTGCTAAATAGTTGGGGGGTTCCCACGGGTGGATTTCCGAGTAAGTGGCGGGGTAAAGTAAGGGTTTCCAGAAGCCTTTCCAAATCCTGAAAATTTTATAGCCAAACTGTTCTAAATAGTCACTGACTGGGCTAGGATATCCCGCATGATCTTCATAACAAATGTCGCGAATATTCTGTTGTTTTAGCAGGTTTTCTGCGCCTTGGAATGTGGCGAGTTCATGCCCCTCAATATCTATTTTTATCACTGATATTTTCTGGTTTTCACTGCATAAATTATCCAGTTTGTCAAGGGTTACAGAATAGGTTTTGAGAATATCGGGTGAGGTTTGAGCCTCGGCTGAAATTAGGGCAGCTTCCCCGCGATTGTATTTGGGGATTTTTAACAGGCCTTCTCCGGATTGGTTGGATAAGGCAAGGGGTTTTACATAAATTTGACCTAGGTTTGGATAGGTTTGCCAACGGTTCACTTGTTCAAGCAGTTCTTGATAAGCTTCGGGGTTGGGTTCAAAGGCTAATACTTGTCCTGTTTTACCGACTTTAACGGCCATTAAACTGGTCATATAGCCAATATTTGCCCCAATATCTAAAACGGTTTCTCCGGGTTCAATGAGTCGCCAAAGGGTTTCCGATAGGGCGGGATCATAAATGCCCATGATCCATAAGGACCACTCAACTTTATCATCAGGATTGGGCAAAATTTGAAAGGGGAGCCCCCAATTGAGTTGAACAGTTTTGAGTTCGTTGAGGACTTGATCGGGAGGATTAAGCAATCGTTGATAAATTTGCCAAGGTTGGAGAATATATTCAGGTCGATTGAGATAGGTGAGGAAGGACATGGGTAATAGGGAATAGGGAATGGGTAGTGCCTTGACACAGCTAAAAGTGTGCGATAGATTTTCGGTTTGTTTCCTAATTGAAGCCAGTTTCGATGGTTTTCTTCATGCACTATTTAAGGTGTGTCATTCCAGTAGTAGGTAATAGGCAATAGTAATCAACCTCTCCTCCTCCCCCTGTTCCCTAATCGTTGATGATCAATTGCGGATGGATTGGGCGAGTTGGACGGCTTGAATTTGGGCGGCGACATTTTCCCGAGGGGACCAGGTTTCTAGGCGTTTTTGGGCGGCTTTAGCCATGGTTTGAAGGCGATCGCGCTCCGGTAAGATTTCCCGTAAAACCTGCGCCAGTGCGTCAATGTCGCCACAGGGATAGACGAAACCATTCACCCCCGACTCGACAATTTCCCGCGCCCCCACTTGATCACTCACTACGACAGCCGTTTCACACAACATGGCCTCACTCACCACCACCCCAAAAGGTTCATACTCGGAACATAAACAAAACAAATCAGCCCCACGATACACCCCGACTAATTCCCGTTGATTGACAAAACCGAGGAACTTCACGCGATCGCCCACTCCCAACTCCTGCGCCTCCCTCTCCAATTCTCCCCGTAACCCCCCATCCCCAGCATAGATTAAATAACTCCCCGGCACATTCGCGACAGCAAACGCCCGCAGGATATCGTGGGGCCGCTTCCAATACTGTAGCTTGCCCGCACACAACACAACCACCCCATCTTCGGGAATGCCCCAAGCTTGGCGCACGGCCTCCCGATCTACCTGGGCGCCTTGGGCTAACCACCAATCATTATCCGTCGCCGAGGGGGTTAAAACCACCCGTTGAGGGGGAATGCCTAAATTTTCCACCATTTCTTTCCCGTAGGTCGAAGACACTAAAATCACATCCCCGAGGCGGAAAATCCAAGGCAAAATCAAGGGTTTTAGCCAACGTTTCCAAGGTGCGCGATCGCGAGGCGCAATACTACTAGCATCGGTACTAAACAAAAACGGTTTCCCCTTCAACTTCGCCGCCAGTGCCACCAGCCAAAAACTCGCATAGGCATAGCCTGCATAGACCATCACCCCATCCACCTGATCCACCAAATCCATCAACTGAGGATTAATTAACCCCCAAAACCGTCCAATTCCCGGCCGAGGAGAGACATTGGGCGGATTGATCCAATCATACCCCTCCAACATCGGCACATCCCAAGCAATCTCCGTCCCAAACTCCGGATCTTGATAGGACTCCACCCCCTGCAAACTACAATAGGCCACCAACGGATCTAGGCTGCCTTCCTCAACCATCCCGCGAAACAAGGGGATAATATAAGGCACCGGATGGGATACCACAATCAAAACCCGTTGCTTTGCCTTCATCGCCCAATTTCAGCTAAAACCACGGCAAAACGGCGAATTTCCTGCACAATGCTATCAGGCCATACTTCCGGTAAATCCGCCCCCCCGTGTTTCATCACCCTTAAACGGGCAGATGGGGCGAGTTGAGAATAAACCTTACTCTGGGCAATGCGCACCGCTTGATCTTGTCCCCCTTGTAAAACCAGCGTCGGAGTCCTCAACCCCGCCAACTGATTATAAAGGAACTCTTCCTTAATCTCCTGACTGCGCCGTTGAAACAATAACTCACAAGTGGCCGGACAAGCTAACAACTGCTTGCGATAATTCAACAACTGCTCAATAGTATGGTGAGTTCCCAACAGTTTAGCTAGGGGAAACAGGAACTTTAACCACCCACAAAACAGGGAACGGGGAGATGTGAGCCTTTTTTCAGTATTCCAGCGTCCCTCCTGTTCCTTCACCTCCACCCCCTCCGGTGCAATCACCACCATTCCCTGCACCTTTTCCGGGTTCTTCAGGGTGTAATGGGTGGCCACCCAGGCCCCGATGGAATAACTCACTAAGTAAAACTTTTCTAACTTGAGGGCGGCAATATAGGCCTCTAAACACTCCACATGGAGGTTGATGGACTGGTGCAGATCTGGCTGTTCTGACTCCCCAAACCCCAGTAAATCAGGGGCAAAACACTGATATTGATCACCTAAGCGTTCAAAAACCGGGAGCCACTGACTGCCATCACTCCCTGCACCATGTAAGAACACAAGGGGCGTTCCTTTGCCAACTTCCCGCCAGAACATTTGTCCCTGAGAGAGGCGGATTCGAGAATTGCGGACTGGTAATTGCATCTGAGTTCAACCAGACTGAATCAATAAGGGTAGACAAGAGGAGTGTGAGCAACGTTGGAATTATAATTCCACAGATTTGGGCAAAAGTCACAAAAAATTACGTTTGGAGGGGGATTGATAAGAGATTCTTAAGTGATCTTCTGTTTCGGAGTTTTGGATGCACATTAAGCAATTGTTGTCAAGTTATTTAGATAATCTTGTAACTGACGGTCATTATCATGACTTAAATGTCCAAAGGGAATCTCTTGGGGGTCAAAGGCGCGCACGTCGGTTATTTCGTTGGTGTCTTGGACTTGGAGGGTTCCTTGAGCGGCCACTTCTAGCACAATGCTAATGGAGTGCATTCTAGGATCTCGGTCTGGTGCGGAGTACACCCCCACTAAACGACCAATTTGGGTAATTTCTAGCCCAGTTTCCTCGGCTAACTCACGATGAGCGGTGGTGGGAATATCTTCCCCCCAGTCAATAATTCCACCGGGTAATCCCCATTTTCCGGTATCTCGACGACGAATCAGGACGATTTTGCCATCCGGGAGGACGGGAATCAAGGTGGTTCCGGTGATGGGGTGGCGGAAGATAATGCCTAAGACGGTGGTGAAGAATTGCCAATACCGATGAATCATGGGAAAAAGGGGGGGTACAAAATATCTCTAAATTAAACCGGAAAACGTGCTGTGAAAATTCGTTGTCAGACTGTCACCTTTGAGGGGATTGAGGCGATTATTTTGGATAAAGATGGCACCTTAGAAAATTCTCTCGATTTTTTACGTCTTTTGGCTCAGAGGCGATCGCGCTTCGTGGATGCTCAAATCCCCGGCACCGGAGAACCCTTGTTAATGGCCTTTGGGGTACAGGGGGAAACCATTGATCCTAGAGGTTTAATGGCTGTGGGGAGTAGAGAAGAAAACCGCATCGCGGCCGCGGCCTATATTGCTGAAACCGGGCGGAGTTGGTCGGAAGCCTTAGCCATTGCCCAACAAGCCTTTCAAGAGGCCGATCAATCGCTTCCCCGTCGGGCGGAAGTCTCCCCCCTCTTCGCTGGGACGCGGGAAATTCTCAGTCAATGGGCGGCCACGGGGATAAAGTTGGGTATTTTATCGGCAGATTCTAGCGCTGGGGTGCAGAGTTTTATTGAACGTCATCAACTTGGGGAGTGGATTCAGTTGGGGATGGGGGTAGATCCGCCTCAACCGAGTAAACCGGATCCGAGGCTGTTTCAACAGGTCTGTGAGGGGCTAGGAGTGACACCCCAACAGGCTTTAATGGTGGGGGATTCCCATTTAGATATTCAGATGGCGAAAGCGGCCGGAGCCGGGGGGGTGATTGGTATTTGTTGGGGGAATGCCGGGGCGCGAGAGATTCAACAGGCTGATGTTGCGATCGCCCACTTAAATCAATTAGCGCTTGCTGAATAAGGGAACAGGGAACAGGGAACGGGGAACAGGGGAGAGGGGGAGCAGGGGAGCAGGGGAGAGGGGGGGAGGGGAGCAGGGGGGCAGGGGAGAGGTTGATTACTGTTCCCGACACCGGACTCCCTAGGGCGCAAGCATTGCGCCCCTACACCGATTCCCGATTCCCGACTCCCGACTCCCGGACTTATTCAGCCAGCCCCAACTAAGCCTTCTCCAACAGAGAGCGTAAGGCCTCCTTCATCTCCTCCACCGTCGTGGTCGCGGTGCCAAACTGCCGCACCACCAAACTAGCCGCCAAATTTCCCAACACCGCCGCCTCCCAAGCCGATCCCCCCGCACACAACGCCAAAGTCAAAGCCGCCACCACCGTATCCCCCGCCCCCGTCACATCAAAGACATCCGTTTGATTAAATGCCGGAATATGGTCAATACTGCCCTTGTGGGAAAATAAACTCATCCCCTCTTCCCCCCGAGTAATCAACATATAGACCGCCTGGGTGAACTCCAATAACTCCCGCCCCGCGTGCTGCAAACTTACCTCATCCGTCACCCCATAGCCCACCGCTAATTCCGCTTCTGGCAGATTAGGCGTGAAAATCGTCGCCCCTTTATACCGGGGCAAACCCTTTTGAGCATCCACCACCACGCAAGAATGTTGCAGCGCCGCCCCAATCACCGGAGAGGTAAAAACGCCTTCCCCATAGTCAGAACAGACCACAGCCTTGGTTCCGACCTTAGCCCGCTTAATGGCCTCCGCTAACTCCTGCTGGATCTCTCGGCTGGGTAGTGCATCAGATTTCCGGTCAATCCGCACAATTTGCTGAGTCACAGACTGGCGGGCATGACCCGCGATGCGGCTTTTCGTCACCGTAGGACGACTGGGATCTACAACTAGCCCAGTCGTATCAATCCCCGCCGCCTCAAAAATCCCCCGCAGGGCTTTCCCTTGGGAATCGTTGCCAATTAAGCCCACCACTTTCACCCGTGCGCCCAATTTGGCCAAATTATAGACCGCGTTCGCCCCTCCGCCCGGGACTTGCCGGGTGGATTCATGGCGCAGAATGAGAACCGGAGCTTCCCGTGAGAGGCGCTCGACCTGCCCGGTCAGGAATTCATCGAGGGTGAGATCCCCTATCACGAGGACAGGGATATCCTGAAACCGATCCAGCAGGGCGAACAACTGGTCAGCGGCTGAGGCGAGTTGGGGAAAAGAGGGGACGGCTTGGCTCATAAATCCGGTCAAATATCCATCGGGACTGGGTTAAGGCAAATTGCACTAGGGTCAATCTAACATATCTTGACACTCCCAGACCCTAAAGGGACGGGGATTCTTCCTTCATAGACTCAGCTTGCCGTCAGCCCACAGTCTCCCCCCAGCAGGGCTAAAATTGAAAGGTTGAGAGTTGTTGTTGCGGCAATGCAAACATCATAAAACAATTGGTCATGAAACTACAGAAAAAACAAGAACGATGGTTGCGGTCAAGCCGCTTTGCGCTCCAACGCTGGGTCGGTCTGGTGTTGGGGGCGATGTTGTTGGTTATTCTCTCGGCTCCGGCTGTGGTGGCCGCTGGGGCAAGGCATTATGATGAGTTGGAGTTTCCCCCTCTGCGGGAGGTTCAACTACCAGACTATGAACGCTATCAGTTAGATAATGGTTTAGTGGTCTACTTGGTGGAAAATCACGAGTTGCCTTTAGTGCAAGGAAATGCGTTTTTCCGCACGGGAGCGCGTTTAGAGCCGGCGGATCAGGTGGGTTTGGCGGATCTTACGGGAACGGCCATCCGCACGGGTGGCACAACCAATCACCCCTCTAATGAACTGAACGAACTGTTGGAACAACGGGCGGCCTCGGTGGAAACCAGTATTGGGGGAAGTTTGGGCAGTGCCAGTTTTAATGCGTTGAGTGAGGATTTAACCACTGTGTTTGATTGGTTTGCCGATGTGGTGCAGCGGCCGGCCTTTGAGGAGGCACGTCTCGCCCTGGCACAGAATCAAATGCGGGGCGGTATTGCACGACGGAATGATGATCCTAATAGTATTGCGTCACGGGAGTTTTATAAGTTGGTTTATGGGGAAAGTAGCCCCTATGCTCGGACGGTGGAATATGCCACCCTGAGTAATATCACGCGGGAGGATGTGATCCGCTTTTATCAGCAGTCTTTCCGACCTGAACGCATGATGCTGGGCATTGTGGGGGATTTTAACCGGGAGGAAATGAAGGCGTTGATTGCGGAGAAGTTTGGCTCTTGGCAAGGAGTCGAGGTGGCAGAATTACCGGAGATTCCCGAAGTTCGCGATCGCAATCCTCAAGGTCTATTCTTTGTGGAACAACCCCAACTCACCCAGAGTTATATCCAGTTAGGGCATTTAGGGGGGCGCGTGGATGATCCAGACTATCCGGCCTTAAGTGTCCTCAATGGGGTGTTAAATGGCTTTGGCGGGCGTTTATTTAATGAAGTGCGATCGCGCCAAGGTTTAGCCTATTCAGTCTATGGTTTCTGGAGTCCCAATTTTGACTATCCGGGGGTTTTCATTGCCGGAGGACAAACTCGCTCAGAAGCAACGGTGCCGTTTATTCAATATGTCCTAGGAGAAGTGAATAATCTACGCAATGCGCCAATTTCATCGGAGGAACTCGATTATGCGAAAAACTCCATCCTCAATTCTTTTGTGTTTAACTTCCAATCTCCCGGACAAACCCTCTCCCGTCTGATGCGCTATGAATACTATGACTATCCGGCGGATTATATTTTCCAATATCAACGGCAAGTTCAAAACACAACCATTGAGGATGTTCAACGGGTGGCTCAAACCTATCTCACTCCGGATCAATTGACGACGTTAGTCGTAGGAAATTCTCGGGATATTACCCCCCCTTTAAGTCGTTTGGATTCTAATATAACAACGGTGGATATTACTATCCCTAATCCTCAAAGTTAGGGGTTGAGGGAACAGGGAACGGGGAACGGGGAACGGGTGTCGGTGTAGGGGCGCAATGCTTGCGCCCTAGGGAGTCGGGAGTCGGGAATAGGGAATAATTATCAATTCTCCCCTGCTCCCCTGCTCCCCTGCTCCCCCTCTCCCCCGTTCCCTAGCCCAGTTATTCAACAAGCCCTAGGTCAATTGTTTTTAGTCATCCTCGAAATCCTCATTGCTAGCATCACTGCCACCACTGACGGTTACGAGGTCAATCTGTTGACGGTAGTAGTCTACACTCTTGACCTGTACTTCCACGCGATCGCCTAAACGGTAAGCGGTGCGATTTTTCCGTCCCACGAGACAACTATGGCGAGAACGGTATTCATACCAGTCATCTTTCAAGGAGCTAACATGAACCAATCCCTCCACCATTAACTCCTCAATTTCCACAAAGAAACCGTAGGATTGAACCCCCGTAATTAACCCTGTAAATACTTCCCCAGTGCGTTCTTTCATCTTCTCGGCTTTTTTCAGGCCAATTAAATCCCGTTCGGCATCTTCGGCCACTTTATCTCGCTCATTGAGATGATTAATCAACATGGCCATATCTTGTTCCCATTGGGTTTGGATTTGGGGGGGTAAAATATTCCAACTAATTTGGTCGTAACAAGTACTACTGCCGAGATTAACCCGAATTTTAGCCCGGGTGGAACGGCGATCGCGTCCTTCCTCAAACAAGAGATGTAAAACGCGCTGTACCTGTAAATCTGCAAAACGTTGTCCCGGACTCAGAACATGACAATAACCATCCCCGTAGGCTAACCCAAAATGAGGCCCCGGCTTGGTACTATGCATCGGAGAACGTAGGGTACTGCGTAAAAATTCCGTGAGAATTTTCGGTGCAGAAGACCCGGCAATTTCCTGAACAAATCCTTGATAGTCCCGGGATTGAAGATCATCCTCTGACTCCACATCTAAATCTAAACCCAGATTGATCCCCAATTTCAGGAAATCTTCGAGTTCCATCATATCCGGTTCAGGTTGGGTGCAATAAATCGCAGGTAATTCTAAATTACGACAATGATCCGCTACCGCTTTCCCAGCTAACAGGGCTACCTCCATTAACATGGCTTGAATCGGTAAATGATCGGCAATGGCCAACGTCCCTAAACGCCCTTCATCTTTAAAGGGGGAGCGGATTTCCATGTGCAGATCAAAGCCGCCCCGTTGTAAGCGTTGGGCTTTGATCACCGGCCCCAAGGTGAAAAAGAGTTTATCTAACATCTCAACAGGCGCTTTCACCTCCTCCCCGACTTGGCTTTCATCCCGTAAATATTCTTGAATTTGTTGATAACTCATCTGATAATCTACTTGCACCACGCTGGGCTGAATATCATGGGCGAGAATAATCCCATGTTTATTCAGGGTCAGGATAATGCTAAACGCCAACCGTTCTTCATTCAGGGCTAAGGAACAGCGTTCAATCACACTGTCCGGTAACATGGGGAGTTTTAACTCGCCTAGATGAACGGCGGTGCCGCGCTTTCTGGCGGCATAGTCTAGGGAAGAGTGGGGTTCAATATAGTGGGCAAAATCAGCAATATGAATAGTTAGTTTCCATTGATTTTCTGGCAGGGGTTCTAAACTAAAAGCATTTTCAATTAGCTGGGGTTTATCCCCTTGGAGATATTTCTCATCCTCTAAACTGACGGTTAGTAAGGAGCGCAAATCTAGACGATTTTTGAAGTCCGCTTTGGGCAGTTTCCCCGAGGCGGGCGCTGTCCCGATGGCTTTGGCGGACTCTAAGACTTTTTCGCTGAAGGTTTGGGGTAAATCATGTTTGCAACAGACAATATCTGTGTCGGCGGCGGCTTCGGCATCACTGCCGAGGATTTTGGTGACTCGTCCGAGGGGTAGGGAGGTGCCGAGGGGATAACGAATGACTTCTACATGAACAAGATGATCAATGGCATCATCAAGTTGGCTGGAATCATTGGTTAGATCCAGTTCAAAAAGTAAACGATCATCGAGGGGAACTGCCCGGAAACCGACGGGGGCTTTTTTGATCCGTGCGAGGAGGGAAGGATTCGCCCGATCTAAAATCACTTTGACTTCCCCTTCTGGTGAACGGCGACGACTGCCCTCTTTAATCACTCTGACTAAAACGCGATCACCATTCCAAGCGGTGCTTAAATGACTTTCCCGTACATAAATATCATCGGCACCTTCTTCATCTTGAATCGCAAAACAGAATCCTTTACTCGAACAGCGCAGTTTTGCCTCAACCACTCCCTCCTCATAAACTCGGCGATATTTCCCCATTTCTTTGCTTAAAACACCAATACGCTCTAAAGCGTCCAGGGCGACTAGGAGTTTTTCTTGACATTCCTCATCCTCACAATTGAGGCGTTTTTCTAGGTATTTACCAGCTACTAATTTATCTTGACTAAATTGGGCTAGTAATGTAGCGATTGAAAATTCCATCTCAAATTATCCTTTATATACTTATTAAGTGGGGTCTATTATGCTTGCCTTGCTGTTCATTTCCCATTCCTTGAATCGTTGTTGCTTGAGTAAGTGAATGCGAGCAGGAGTTAACAGGATTGGAGTTAACGCTTTTGTGATGGACGCGCATCCACTGGGTTGAAGCTGGGTTTTTGATCCTTGGAAAGTGGTGTAGCATTAGCGACGTAACGTTATGCAAACCGTGTTCGGTGAACAGTGGTAAGGGCAAAGATTCAGGGTCACTGGTCACGGGTAGGGACTGATTATCAATAGTTTATCACGCCGAATGTAAATTCTTAACTAGGGCTTGCTGAGAAAGTCTAGTCGTCTGGCGAGGCAATAGACATCTCCCCTAATTAGAGTCTGCTGAATAACTGGGCAGGGGAGAGGGGGAGCAGGGGAGCAGGGGAATAGTGAATAGCTAAAACTCTTTTATTTTAGGGAACGGGGAACGGGGAACAGGGAGGAGGTAATAGGTAATAAGTAATAAGTCTTAATTCCTTGTCTCCCTCTCTCCCCCTCCCCCCGACTCCCTACACCGACTCCCGACTCCCGATTCCCGACTCCCTATTCCCGATATAACCCCATAACCTCAGTAATGTTCAGACGAGATTGGGCATTGAGAGTCAGGGGAGAGATATGACCGCGATCGCAATGTTCCGAGGCGGCACAGGCAATCATGGCTGCATTATCCGTACAAAGGCGTAGGGGCGGGAAATAAACCTTAAGCTGATGGGGGGCCGCCGTCTCTTCCAACATCTTCCGTAAGCCCTGATTCGCGGCCACTCCCCCCCCTACGGCAATAGTATCTAAACCATAGTCTAAAGCACATTGAATCGTTCGTTTCGTGAGCGATCGCACCACCACCCGTTGAAAACTCGCCGCAATATCCGCCACCGGAAGAGGCTCCACCCCCTCCTCCTCCAACTTCTCCACCAACCGCAACACCGCCGTTTTTAAGCCACTAAAACTGCAATCATAGGGGTGATAGCCCCCTTGGGGTAACGAAATCTTGCCTTCGGGCAACGCAAAAGCCTCCGGATTCCCCGTATTCGCCAACCGATCAATCACCGGCCCCCCCGGATAGCCTAACTTTAACAAACGAGCCACCTTATCAAAACATTCCCCCGCCGCATCATCTCGCGTCGTCCCCAGCATCTCATAACGACCGCAGTCTTCAACCCGGAGTAAACTGGTATGACCCCCCGACACCAACAAACACAAAAAAGGCGGCTTTAAGGTCGGTTCCAACAAATAAGTCGCATAAATATGCCCCTCCAGATGATGCACCCCAAAAAAAGGCTTCCGGTGAACCACCGACAGGGTTTTAGCCGCCGTTAACCCCACCAACAACGCCCCCACCAAACCCGGCGCGCAAGTGGCCGCCACCCCATCAATACCCCCCCAATCTAATCGGGCTTCCTGTAGCGCTTGATCCAAACAAAAATTAATACTTTCGAGGTGTTGACGAGAAGCCACTTCTGGCACTACCCCGCCATAGGGTTGATGCAATTTAATTTGAGAGGCCACGACACTACTCAGAATGTTACGATTCTTTACAATCGCAACGGCGGTTTCATCACAACTGGTTTCTATTGCTAAAATCGTCGCCATTATCTCACCCTAAGCTTTCTCCCAGTTTAACAAAAGCCCTGACCTGTACAGACTTTTCTGCTGGGTTCTGAAAGAAGCTTTCACTTTTTGTAAAGTAATCTTTACTGGATTAACAGGTCAGAGTAAGATCGCTTCGATGTACAAATGATAAACCGTCGCTTTTGTACAAAAAACTTATTGTTTCGTAACAAAAGGAAACATTTCAATGCGAAAGTTGTTAGCTTTGATTCTAGTAATGACGCTGTGGTTCAATTTTGCTCCCTCAGCCTCCGCCGATGAGTACGGCCTAGTGCCTTGTAGCGAGTCTTCTGCTTATATCCAGAAGTCTAAAAGCTTCCGGAACACCACTGATGATCCCCTGTCTGGCAAAAAACGCGCTGAACGTTATGCTCAAGCCCTCTGTGGCCCGGAAGGGTATCCTCACTTAATCGTGGATGGTAGCCTCTCCCACGCGGGCGACTTCTTAATCCCCAGTATTCTGTTCCTGTATATTACAGGCTGGATTGGTTGGGTCGGACGTTCTTATCTGATCGCCATTCGTGGGGACAAAGACGCTGAAATGAAAGAAATCATCATTGATGTGCCTCTCGCTTTTAAATTTATGTTAGGGGGCTTTGCTTGGCCTTTAGCGGCTTTAGCTGAGTTTACTTCCGGCAAATTAACCGCCAAGGATACCGAAATCCCCATTTCCCCCCGTTAGGGTTTTTTAACTTGTTTCAAAACGCTGATCACAAACCAGCGTTAAGTTCTTTTTTTAGCTAATCGGCGGGAAGCCCCGCGCTTTGCCACTGGCAAGCGTCGGGATGAGAGCCGAATTATGTATGATAAGATACAAGTGGGGTTGGGCATCGCCTCACTATAAAACGCGAAGGCTGCCAAGCTGGAGAAGCCCGCCCTGTGCGCGTTGGCGCAAGCCTGCCCTAGGCAAAGCGTGAAGGTCGGGAAGTATGTCACTACGCTGTCCTCTCATTCGGAGAAAACATCATGGAAGGTTTGACTAAGTTTTTATCGACGGCCCCCGTGCTGATTATGGCACTATTGACCTTTACCGCCGGAATTTTGATTGAATTTAATCGTTTTTATCCTGACCTCCTGTTCCACCCCTTACAGTAGAACCGGGTCAAAATAAACAACATCGGGCAGACCCGAAGCGGTCACTATCCCGTTTTGATTCAAGGTTGTTCAGCACTCGCAATTCTGTTTAGAGTTGCGGGTTTTTCATGGGAGAAAGGATGGATTTGGCACTATTGGGGGGGGAGTGGCAACTGGGGGCGCTGGCCGCGTTAGGGGCGGCGCTGTGTTGGGCGCTGGCAACGGCGATTTATGGCCAAGTGGGTCAACGCTTTGCCCCCCTGTGGTTGAATCTGTTTAAAGGGGGAATTGCGATCGCCCTTTTAACCCTCACCCTCCTAGTCAGTGGTGATGCCATCCCCCCCCAAGCCTTACGCCCCGTAGCTTTGCTCCTCATTAGTGGGGGGATTGGAATTGGCGTAGGAGATACCGCCTTCCTCTTCGCCCTGAGTAAATTGGGCGCTCGTCGTACCCTGTTGTTAGAAACCCTCGCCCCACCCCTTACCGCTTGTTTGGCTTGGTTATTCCTCGGGGAAACCCTACCCCTCCGCGCTTGGTTGGGGATTGTGCTGGTTTTATTGGGGGTCGGCTGGGTGATTGCCGAACGAACCCCTGACTGGGTGAGAGATTCCGCCCATTTAAAGCAAGGGCTACTCTGGGGAGTTCTATCCACCCTCTGCCAAGCCCTAGGGGCGGTTTTGTCTCGCACCGCTTTAGTCCAATCTGATCTTACCCCCCTCTGGAGTACCCTGTTGAGATTGCTGGGGGGTATGGGGATGATTATCTTGCTCTTAGCCCTGCTGAAAACCGGGCAAACACGCCCAACAGGGCAGATTTTGCGTTCTCCCAAGCTTTGGGGTGCAATCGCCTTAGCCGCCCTCCTCGGCACCTATCTAGGCATCTGGCTACAACAAACCGCCTTTAAACTCGCCCCCGCCGGAATTGCTCAAACCCTCCTCGCCACTAGCCCCCTCTTCGTCCTCCCCTTGGCCGCCCTCCTGAAAGAACAGATTAGCCCCCGTGCGGTTCTAGGGGTGTTCATCGCCCTACTCGGCATTGGGTTGTTATTCAGTGGTGGGACGACTTGAGACGTTATTGAACTCTCTTCTGTCAAATCAGGTTCAAACCCTGATTCTCTCCTTGGCTGTGATAGCGAAGATTCGTTAAACTCTTCGAGAGTGACAGAAGAGGATTAATCGGGTCGCTCTCCCGACTCCCTACGCTCCGAGTTATTCAGCAAGCCCTAGCTCAGGTGATGAGGCGTTGAACAGAAATAGCGACCCACTCCCCCACCTCGCGCCCTCCCAAGTGGGTCATAGCCTTCCTGAGCGATCGCCGAAAGATCCCAATTACTCCCAATTTGCTCAACCCCTAAGCGTTAATTCGAGTCCAGTGCTACCCTGAATAGAGAATACCCTAACCGTCTGGCTAATGCGATCGCCTGCCTAAAACACCTATGGAAGGATCATTTACACTGACCCTAATCATCGTGATTGCCGTTCTCGCAGGCATCAGCGCCCAAGTTTTGGGTGAACTCATTAAGGTGCCAAGTATTGTCTTCCTCCTACTCTTCGGGATTTTATTAGGCGCCGATGGCCTCAATATCATTCACCCCCACGACTTAGGATTAGGTATAGAGGTTTTAGTTTCCCTAGCCGTTGCCATTATCCTGTTTGAGGGCGGTTTAAACCTCGAATTACGGGAATTAGGGCGAGTTTCCGGGAGTTTACGCAATCTTGTCACCCTAGGCACCCTCATCACCCTGTTAGGGGGAGGGATGGCCGCTCACTGGTTGGGTGAGTTCCCTTGGTCTATTGCTTTCCTCTACGCGGCCTTAGTCGTCGTCACCGGGCCAACGGTCATTAGTCCCCTGCTGAAACAAGTAGCCGTAGACCGTCAAGTTGCCACCCTCTTGGAAGGGGAAGGGGTACTCATTGACCCAGTAGGGGCGATTTTAGCGGTGGTTGTTTTCGACACTATTGTAAACAGCGACGCGGTACCCCTAGAGATTTTTAGTAGTTTGTTCCTGCGTTTAGGCATTGGGGCGGCCATTGGTGGCTTAGGGGGGTGGTTATTGGGTCTGTTCCTCAAACGCTTTAATGTCCTCTCAGAAGACTTGAAAAATTTGGTCGTTTTGGCTGGAGTGTGGGCTTTATTTGGTCTGTCCCAGTTTCTGCGCAGTGAGTCCGGGTTAATGGCCACAGTGGTAGCCGGAATCGTCCTCAGAGCCTCCTCCCTGCCCGAAGAACGGATGTTAAGACGCTTTAAGGGGCAATTAACCGTTTTAGGGGTGTCGGTCTTATTTATCCTGTTAGCGGCGGATCTGTCCATTGATAGTGTGTTTGCGCTGGGTTGGGGCAGTGTGTGGACGGTGTTGGCCTTGATGTTGGTTGTGCGTCCCATCAGTGTGATTTGTTGTACTTGGACTAGCACCCTGAACTGGCGACAAAAATTATTTCTCGCGTGGGTTGCCCCCAAAGGGATTGTTTCGGCTTCTGTGGCTTCGTTATTTGCCATTTTGCTGACCCAACAAGGCATTACCGGGGGAGACTCCATCAAGGCACTGGTGTTTTTAACCATCATGATGACGGTGTTTATTCAGGGGTTATCCGCCCGGTGGGTAGCCAAAGGGTTGAAGATTACCACCCAAGAAGCAACGGGGGCGGTAATTATTGGCTGTAATCCCTTGGGGCGACTGGTGGGGCGCTTGTTCCAAGAATCCGGTCAGTCCGTGGTGATGATTGATACAGACCCCGAGGCCTGCGAAATCGCCCAGGAGGAGAATCTCTCGGTGGTGCAGAGTAGCGCTTTGGATGTGGATATGTTGGCGGATATTGGGGTGCATTCCATTGGGACGTTTTTGGCATTAACCAGTAATGGGGAGGTGAATTCAGTCCTAGCACAACGGGCGGTTGAGGAGTTTGAACCCCCTCGCGTGTTGGCGATTTTCCCGCAAAATGACCAAAATAGTAATCATTCGGGCAAGAAGAAGAAAAAAATCAATCAGGCTTTTGTGCCGCAGTTGAAGATTAAGACTTGGAATGAGTACATTCGGGAGGGTCAAGTGAAGTTAGGCAAAACGATCTTAAGGGCTTCGGGTTTGGAGTTTCAACAAGCCCATTTACAGGCTTTAATCCGTTCTGGGGAACTGTTGCCGTTATTGGTTCAACGGGGGGATGGGTTAAATATTGCGATCGCCTCTGAACAATGGCAAGCGGGAGATCAAATTATCTACCTCCTCCATGATCCTAGACCCAAACTGCTCAAACAGTTATCCGGCGAAAGTGCCGCCTCTCCTTTAGCCTTAGAAACCCTCCCCGCTGTGGAAGAAATTCCCCTGACGGTCAGTTTGCCCAATCAATGACGGGTGGGGAACAGGGAACGGGGAATAGGGAATAGGGAATAGGGAATAGGGGAGCAGGGGAGCAGGGGAATAGTGGGTAGTGAATAGCCAAAACTCTTGACTATTGTCTTTTCCCGACTCCCTAGGGCGCAAGCATTGCGCCCCTACACCGACTCCCAACTCCCGACACCCGACACCCGATTCCCGACTCCCGACTCCCGACACCCGACTCCCGACTCCCAACTCCCAACTCCCGACACCCGACACCCGACTCCCGACTCCCGACTCCCGACTCCCGACTTTTTCAGCCAGCCCTACTTACTGATTCCTAAATGAATGACTCCCACAACACTACTCAATAACCGTTATCAAATTATAGAAACCCTCGGGAGTGGTGGGTTTGGGCAAACCTATTTAGCCATTGACACCCACTTACCCTCCCAGCGTCGCTGTGTGATTAAACAATTAAAACCCGCTTTTCCCGTCTCCCAACCCGAAGAACTAAAACACCGCTTTCAACGGGAAGCGGCTACCTTAGAAGCCTTGGGAGGTAAACACGACGCAATCCCTCGACTCTATGCCTATTTTTCCGAAGCGTCCGAGTTTTATCTGGTGCAGGAGTGGATTGAGGGGGTGACACTCAAGCAGTGGGTACAAGACGAAGGGCCTCGCTCTGGGCAAGAGGTGGGGACGGTTCTCCGGCATCTGTTGGAGGTGTTGGTAGTGGTTCACGGGGAGCGGATTATTCACCGAGACATTAAACCCGAAAATATTATTTTACGTCAGCGCGGTTCTGGTTCCGAGACACTAGGCGGTGGCGAAGCCTTCCCCAGGAATCGCACTCCCGTTTTAATCGACTTCGGAGCCGTGAAAGAAGTCATGGGAACCCTCATCAACACCTACGGCAATGTTACCCGTTCCGTTGCCATTGGAACCCCCGGTTTTATGGCCAGTGAACAGGCCGCAGGTCGTCCCCTCTACTCCAGTGATTTATACGCTTTGGGATTAACGGCTATTTTTCTCTGGACGGGGAAACTCCCCCAAACCTTAAGCGTTGATCCTGAAACCGGGGAGTTTCTATGGCGAGACAGTGTTTCCGACCTCGATAAAGGGTTAGCCCAAGTGATTGACCGGGCGATTTGTTATCATCCCCGCGATCGCTATCCTACCGCTTCGGCCATGTTAGCCGCCCTGACCCCGGTTCTAACCCCCCAAGTCTCCTCCACAATGGCCACAGTGGCCGTAGGAGGCGCTGTGGGAGGGGCTGCACCCACACCAGGAGGGACTGCTCCGGCCAAAATCACCCCCCAGCGCGATCGCCTTCCCCTCCCCCTTCTCCTCCTGGCCGCCCTCATTGCCCTTCTCGGGGCAGGGATTGGCTTTGCCCTCTTCCGCGATACCTCCCCTCAATCCACCAATTTAGAAACCCCCAGTCCCAGTCCCACTCCCTCCCCTTCTCCCAGTCCCACTCCCACTCCCTCCCCTTCTCCCAGTCCTTCTCCTTCCCCTTCTCCTTCCCCCTCCCCTTCTCCCAGTCCTTCTCCTAGTCCTAGTCCCTCTCCCTCTCCCAGTCCCACTCCTTCCCCCTCTCCCTCCCCAAATCTCTCCTCACAAGTCCCCATCTTCACCCCCGGCAGCACCCGGGAGGAAATCGAAGCCCAATTAGGCCGCCCCAGTTTTGATCGTCGGGGGTATTGGGAGGGAACTAGGGCGCTTTCCTATATGAACCATGTGCCGAATTTGGTCAATTTGGGCTATATCATCAACACAGAGACAGGCCTCCTCCGTCAAACCGAAGTATCCTTTAATCAAGCGGTGAGTTTAGAAGACATTGAACGGGTGATGGGGCAACTTTTGGGGGGAGAACAAAGTGCTGCCGCAACGCAGGGATTACGAGAAGTGTATAATCGACAGGCAGACCGACGGGCTTTCAGTACCTCCTCCTTTAGTGGCACTATTAGCCGAGATCAGCGCGATCGCATTTATATCGGCATTTGGGATCCCAAGCTGTCGAATTAGGGAACGGGGAACAGGGAACAGGGAATGGGGAATCGGCACTTCGACTTCGCTCAGTGACCAGAATCGGGAGTCGGGAATCGGGTGTCGGGTGTCGGTGTAGGGGCGCAATGCTTGCCATTGGTGTCAACTTAACGAGAGAGAGGGGAAAAAGAAAAGAATGGGAAAAACCAGAGGGAAGAAGAAAATGAAATAAGTAAGAGAGAGGAAAGGAAGATGAAAAAGAGAGCAAAGCAACGGCCTAGAAAAGAGGGGAATCCAGATTTACGTCGTCAGCGTCAAACCCCAGCATTAGAAATTCCTCAATTGGTAGAAGAACTGAAAGAATATTTAACCCCTTGCTTATTTACCCCGTTAAAATATGTACAGGGTAATCATGAGAAACTGATGAGAGAGCGACTGTTGACTCTGCCCGTCATGGTAGCGTTAGTGGTGAGTTTGGTCTATCGAAATATCCCCGGATTAAGTGAAGCGGTGAGACTTTTGCAAGAAGAAGGATTGTTGTGGGTAAAACCGTTAAAAGTCAGTAAACAAGCTGTCTCTAAAAGATTGATGAATTTTCCCGCAGAAATTTTTGCTGTTCTCCTCAAAAGACTGTTAGACAAAAGACCAGACGTTGCGAAGAAAAATCCCTTAGAAAAACAAGGGGAAACTGTAAGGGAAAAATTTAGCGCTCTGTGGATAGCAGATGGTTCAACCCTAGAACAGCTTCGGAAACGGCTAAAAATCGCCCCGAAAGAATCTGGGGAACTTGCCGGAAAAATCATGGTGATAGTCGAAGCTTTGACCCAAGTTCCTGTAACAATGTGGTATGAAGAAAATGCTCGATGTAATGATAAAATTTGGGGTAAAGAGTTCTTAGAAACTCTCCCTGAATCGGGCTTATTGATTTTTGATCTGGGCTTTTTTTCTTTTAGCTGGTTTGACCAATTTACTCAAGAAAATAAGTTTTTTATCACCCGAATGAGAGGCCAGACATCTTATCAGGTTCAACGAGTTCTTTCTGCATCGTTCTAATCCTTGTCATCATCCCGTTCGATTAGTTTCTGTGCTCTGGGGTAAAACTTGGTATTATTATTTAACTAATGTCCTTGACGCTCGGCATCTTTCTCCTCAAGAAGTTTGTGATTTATATCGGAGAAGGTGGAAAATTGAAGAAGCCTTTTCCTTCACTAAACGTCTTTTGGGGTTAGCCTATGTTTGGGTGGGACATATTAATGGTGTACAAATCCAGATTCTCTCCACTTTGATTTTTTACACGGTTTTAAACCAATTAGTCGCCGAAGTAGCGATCGCACTTCATCAACCCAAGGAAAAAATCTCTGTGGAGATGGTTTTCCGTAGCTTATACTATGTGGCTAAAGCTGTGCTGCGAGGCGAAAACCCTGATACAGTGGCATATTTAGCTGAGCGAGCCAAGTTATTTGGTCTGATCAAAGCCGAGAGAAAACGACATCGACAAAAAGACGCTCTTTCTCGGCTAATTTGGGATCCCATTCCCTTAAGTTGACACCAATGAATGCTTGCGCCCTAGGGAGTCGGGGGGAGGGGGAGAGAGGGAGACAAGGAATTAAGACTTATTACCTATTACCTCCCCCTTCCCGTTCCCCGTTCCCTAAAATAAAAGAGTTTTGGCTATTCACTATTCCCCTGCATGATAGGAACTGCGCACCAAGGGACCCGAACGAACATGATTAAAGCCAAGGGAATGGGCAATTTCTCCCAACTGTTCAAACTCTTGGGGAGTCCAATATTTCTCGACCGGGAGATGTTCCAGAGACGGGCGCATATATTGACCCAAGGTGAGGCGATCGCATCCCACCGCCCTTAAATCCCGCAACGTCTCGACAATCTCCCCTTCCGTCTCCCCATGACCCAACATTAAACCCGATTTTGTGGGAATCTCCCGATTCATCTCCTTAACCATCTCCAACACCGCCAGAGAGCGGTCATACTTCGCCCCCCGTCTCACCCGATCCTGTAAACGAGCCACCGTTTCGATATTGTGGTTATAACAAGCTGGAGTCGCCCCCACCACTTGCTCCACCCGCTCCCGTTGACTCACCGCGCCCCCCTTCCCACTCCAAAAATCCGGAGTCAACACTTCAATCTGAGCCGTGGGGGTTTGTTCTCGAATGGCTTCCATAGTACGCACAAACCAACTTGCTCCCCCATCCGGCAGATCATCCCGAGCCACCGAGGTTAAGACTACATAGCGCAATCCCAACAAAGCCACCGACTCCGCCACTTTTTGCGGTTCATCAGCATCCAAAGGCATGGGAGCATGGCCTTTATCCACCTGACAGAAAGCACAAGATCGGGTACAAGTGGGACCCATTAAAAGAAAAGTGGCTGTTTTTCGGCCATAACATTCCCCCCGATTGGGACAACGTCCCTCCTCACAAATGGTGTGAATTTGTCGTTGTTTAATAATCTGTTGCACCGTAGACAAATCGCTGGCTTTGCCAATCGGACGACGGAGCCAAGGGGGAAGAGTCGTAATTTCCTTACGCCACGGGGAATTCTCAGAAAGGGTCATAGTTTAACTGTGAGTGGTTCGTTCGTCGTAGCGCTTCAGCGCATAGGGTGAGTGTTTCATTCCCCCTGCTCTGGGGATTCAGGGCTTTGTGATGTTTCAGCAGAAGAGTCATCAGAAGCAGGAGAAATCGCCTCCGGCGTGACCATTTCCTCTAAGAGTCCTGACTCATCTAGCCCTTTTGCCTCCACCAAAAAAGCCGGACCACTATTCCAATGGTCTAATACATCTTTAATGTAAGCTTCCTCAATCCATACTTTAGCAATCACGGCTAAAGGCAGAGCCAACACCAAGCCCAAAAAGCCCAAAAACGTGGTAAAGAACAATTGGGCGGCTAAAGTAGCGGCCGGGAGTAGAGAAACCTGTTTGTGCATAATCATGGGGCTAAACCAATAGCTTTCTAAATTCTGCACAATCACATACAGGACAATCACCGAAACGCCTTTTACTGGGGAGTCAAGCAGGGCAACCGACACGGGAAACACTGCACTCGCAAAGGGGCCAATATTGGGGACAAAGTTAAACACCCCGGCCAGTAAAGCATGGGTGAGAACATACTGTACATCTAACAGACTTAAGCCAAAAGCACATAAACCCGCTACAAAGAGGGAGTTAAAACAAATCCCCTGCATCCAGCCCAATAAATCCACCTCACAACGGGCGAGAATCATGTTCGCCCGACGACGGTAAAAGGAGGGGAAGAGTAAGAGCAACAAATTCCGATAGGCCGGGGGATTGGCTAAAAACATGATGGTAAAGATCAGAATGAGCAGGACTTGCAACAAAACCGCCATTGAATTGGAGAAAAAGGCTAAGACATTCTCCAAGAGGTTTTGAGATAAGCTGCCAATTTGTTGAGAGAGTTCGGAGAATTTGGGGGGTTCTACGTTAACATCGGGAAACCAAGGGGGGGGATCTCTCAACCAGTCGGTCACCCAAGTCACAAGGAGGGCAAGGCCTTCAATGACTTTGGGAATGAGTTTCTGAAACTGGTTGATGAAGGGGGGGAGGATCAGGGAAATAAACAGTGTTGCCCCAATCAAGACAACGGTGAGGGCGATTAAGACGGCTTTTCCGCGAGAGAGCTTAATCTGTCGTTGACGGAGGATGTGCTGAATCCAGCGGACTAAACTATTGAGTGCGATCGCCAACACTATCGCCGTAAACAACAACAGCAAAATCTGGCGAAACTCCCAGAGAATCACACCAGACAGAATTAAACAGAGTAAACCAATCCAGTCCCCAAGTTTCACGTCGAATCAATTTCCACAAAACTACAGCCCATTTTAACTGATTGTTTCAAATCCAATTGCGGAACCACATTCGTATCTGATAGCCTTCTTTGGAAAGGGGTAAACCGAGGTAAAGGGGAAGCCAAAAGTAGAAGGCGATGATGACTAAGGCGATCGCACCTAAGCCCAAATAGCGGTAGAGGGGGCGAGGGTGATGTAGCCAATTATCAATCATCCAAGCCAAGGCAAAGGTAGCAAAAACCGACGCTCCCATATAGTGGTAGATGAAGACACACCGGGAAACTTTCATCCAAGGCAAGAGATTAGCGCAATAGTTCACCACCCCATAGAGAACTAAACCCATCGGCAAACTGAGGCTAGATTTCCTAATTTTCCCGCTCCAACACTGTTGGATGACCACCAGAATTAATAATAGAATGGCCGCGCTGGAAAACCACCATAAAAAGGGGTTGCCCATAGCGTGAACATCATAAATGATTGAGCCAATGCCGGGGGGGAGAGGGGGATAGGCGGGGATCATCTCCTCGGGGTTTTGGGTCGTATAGTAAAAATAGGCCACAGGTCGCCACATAAAGGGCCAACTATACCAAGGGGAACAGTAGGGGTGAATATCCGGGCCGCTACCGACTTCTTGATGAAATCGGAGGATCTTGCTGTGCATTTCCCAGAAACCGGGCTGAGGATTCATGATTAAGTGGGGAATCCAAGTCAGGGCATAGGTGACGGCAGGAATTAAGAGCCAATAAAAGAGGATGTGAAGTAGGTTCAGTTGGGTGAGGTTTTGCAGGGGGGTAGCACCGTTGAGGGGGAGACTGTGGGAGGAGTAGAGGGAATAATTTTGTTCGGCACGGCCTCGACTCCAACGTAATAACCAAGCGAGAAACCAAATTAAATAAAGTCCGAGGAGGAAGGCTAAACCATTCCACTTGATGGCTGCCGATAAGCCACAGAATACACCGGATAAGGCGAGATGCTGACGACGGGTGAGGGGACGGCGTTCACTCCAAGCGACGGAAACGCGGTCACTGATGCGGCGAATCCAGCGAAAGCGTCCCCGTTGGTAATGGCGAAAGCGTCGAGGACTGGGACGACGACGAGACTGGGGGGGACTGTGGAGGGCTAGGAGGCAAAAGAGATGACCGAGTAAGCCAAATAAGACGAGGTAAACGTTATTGAGGCCATAGCGGGACTCGACAAGAAATAAGCCATCAAGGGCGGCAAACAGGGCGACAAGGAGGCCATAGGAGCGTTGAAGGGTGATTTGATAGGCGATCGCACCCATCACCACAGGAATAAAAGATCCAGTCAGGGCATTTAACCAACGGTAACTAAAGGTTGAACGAATGGAGCCCGTTAAACTGTTGGTGACATCCTGACCAAAGGGTAAATGGGAGCCTAGCCACATTCCCACTGCAATAATCAGTTGACTGAGGGGGGGATGAGCATTATAGACAGGTTCCCCGATTAAGTAGCGATTGGCAAAGACGGGATAATACACCTCATCAAAGACCAAGGTATTAAATTGTTCAATCCGCCAAAACCGCAATACCAAGGAGAAAACCAAAATACTCGTCAGGGCGAGTTTAAACCAAGGAATCGTTAAGGGCTGTTTCTCTAAATTCATTGCCAGCTATAGCTCCGCGAGGTTCAGACTGTCGCCCTCTTGATCATCAATACTTTATCAGCACACCCAACTAACGCTGACACCATGTTAGCTGCAATCACCATAGCAAGAACTGGATCCCCGTGGTTTTTTCTGGATCCCCAAAGAGTCGGGATGGGTGAATTATTTCTTGTCCCCTCCTTCCAAAGGGCGGCTATTCCAGTCCCCCCCTTCCCAAGGGGGACTTCCGGATTGCCTTCCCCTATTTCCCCCCCTTCCCAAGGGGGGCTAGGGGGGATACCTTAACGCAGTGAGAAGAGGTGAGTTTTTCCCCTCGTTGAGTAGAATCCCCCTAAATCCCCCTTCTAAAGGGGGACTTCCGTATTTTCCCCCCGTCTTGTTCCCCCCTTTGGAAGGGGGGAAAGGGGGAATTGATCATTATTGCCTCTTGCCTATTCCCTGTCAAACAATCCCGACAAAAAAAGTCGGGATTGTTTGACGTGAAAAGTAACCTGTGCTACTATCAATCGAAATTGACGAGATTGATTAGAGAGAGGCAGATTATATGACTCAGGCGATCGCAACCCAAGACCCCATCATCACTTCCGATTCCGCCACCTTCACCAAACTGGTATCGAAAGAAGGCGGCACCGAATACGATTTGTTGCCCATCAACATCTGCGAAGAAACCTTTGCGCCCTTAGAAGTTGCTTACGACTACGACAAAATCCGCCATCAAGTCAGCCGGGAAACCATCGCCGCCGGCCCGAATTCCATCTGGCGCTATCGTCCTTTTCTGCCCGTCGCCACCGACAACGTGATTGATGTCGGCACAGGTATGACTCCCCTCGTTAAATCTACTCGTTTAGCCCGTCGCCTCGGTCTTAAGAACCTCTACATTAAGAACGACGCGGTAAATATGCCCACCCTGAGTTTTAAAGATCGAGTCGTTTCCGTCGCCCTCTCCCGCGCTAGAGAATTTGGTTTCTCCACCGTCTCCTGTGCCAGTACCGGAAACCTCGCCAACTCCACAGCCGCGATCGCCGCCCACGCCGGCCTAGAATGTTGTGTCTTCATCCCCTCGGATCTCGAAGCCGGAAAAGTCCTCGGGACCCTGATTTATAACCCCACCGTCATGGCCGTTAAAGGCAATTATGACCAGGTGAATCGCCTTTGTTCGGAAGTCGCCAACACCTACGGCTGGGGCTTTGTCAACATCAACCTCCGCCCCTACTACTCCGAAGGCTCCAAAACCCTCGGCTTTGAAGTCGCCGAACAACTAGGCTGGCAACTCCCGGATCATATCGTTGCCCCCATCGCCTCCGGTTCCCTCTTCACCAAAATCTACAAAGGATTCCAAGAATTCGTCAAAGTGGGTTTAGTCGAAGATAAACCCGTGCGTTGTAGTGGCGCTCAAGCGGAGGGCTGTTCCCCCGTTGCCCAAGCCTTCAAAGACGGCCGGGATTTTATCGCCCCCGTTAAACCCAACACCATCGCCAAATCCATCGCCATTGGCAACCCCGCCGATGGAGTATATGCCCTTGAACTCGCCCACAAAACGGGCGGGAATATTGAATCCGCTACCGATGCAGAAATCATTGAGGGAATCAAACTCTTAGCCGAAACCGAGGGGATTTTCACCGAAACCGCAGGCGGAACCACCATTGCGGTGTTGAAAAAACTGGTGGAAGCGGGCAAAATTGACCCTGATGAAACCACCGTTGTTTACATCACGGGCAACGGCTTAAAGACTCAAGAAGCGGTTCAAGGTTACATCAGCGAACCCCTCACCATTGAGGCTAAACTGGACAGTTTCGAGCGGGCTTGGGAACGCGCCCAAACCCTTGAGCGTTTAGATTGGCAGCAGGTGTTAGTTTAAGGACTATCCCCCCTAGCCCCCCTTTGGAAGGGGAGGACTGGATTTATCCCCCCTAGCCCCCCTTTGGAAGGGGGGGGAATATGGGGGGAATATGGGGGAATAGGGATTTGTTTTCACGGGTCAGCGACTCATAGTAAAATGCTGGGTTGCATTGCGTTTGACTCAACCTACAATTCTTAATTCTCTTAATTAACAAGAACGATGGCCATAAAAGTATTAGTTCCAACGACTCTGCAAAAATTCACCAACAATCAAGCTGTTATTGAAACTACAGCAAGCAACATCACAGAATTGATTGAGGTCTTAGAAAAAGACCACTCCGGCATCAAAGACCGCATCTGTGATGAAACCGGGAAAATTCGCCGCTTCCTTAACTTCTACGTCAACAGTGAAGATATTCGCTTTTTGGAGAATATGGACACGCCTCTGAGTGATGGGGATGAAGTTAGCATTGTGCCTGCTGTGGCGGGTGGTTAGATTCTATCTGGGGGGTGGGTTTTCGCTCACCCCCTGATCTTTGTAGAATAGTCAGGAGTTGCAAGCAAACCTATCCTCAGAATTAAAGATTATGGCAGAAGAGACAGAAAAGGCAGCCGCGAAGAAACCTCCGAAGAAGGAAAAACCCCCCGCCGTTGAAGATAAACCTTTTGGGGAGTTTATGGAACAACACTTTACCCCAGCCTTACAAGCGGCTTTTGCTAAAGAAGGCATCGAAGATGTCGAATTGGCTTTTGAGAATAAGCCTCTCCCCAAAAGCTTTGGGGTTCAGGAGTCTTGCTGGCAGGTTGAGGGAAGATGGCAAAAAGGCGATCGCCAGTTTAACCTCTACTATTTTGATGAAAGTATCACCGGAGCTAAGGGTTTTTCTTCCAGCACCTATGGCAAACCCCCCAGCACCTTAGAATCTTTTATGATTGATGAACGGAAAGTTACCTTAGATTTGATGGTGTTGTACACGCTCCAACGCCTCAATGGGGAAAAGTGGGTCGGGCGAAATTAAACCCAACTCGGTTCGTTATGTGTAGGTTGGGTGGAGCGAGAGCGAAACCCAACAACCCATCCTGACCTCAATTCCCCCTCTCCGCCATACCCTAAACCCTAGAGCGGACGATTCCCCAAACGGGTGTTAGCTCATCGTCGGGAAGCCCCGCACTGTACGTTCGCGTTCACGTTCGCGAAGCGTTGCGTAGCAAAGCGTCACGAAGTGAACGCAAAGCGTTGCGTAGCAAATGTCAGTGTCGGGATGAAAGACGGTTAATTGAGGGGTTCGATGCCCCGAAAATTAACCAACAATCATTTACTAGGGAGTGACAATTTATCCCTACATAGGGTCTGCTGAATAACACCAGATGCTAGGCTCAACAAGGGAACAGGGAACTCTTAACAGGGAATAGATCATCTAAAACTGGCACGATTGCCTATTCCCGACTCCCGACTCCCGATTCCCCAACTCTCGGACTTATTCAGCAAGCCCTACATATTGTATAGCTAGTCCTAATGAGACGTGAACTCTAGGCTATTGTCCTATCTGGATTGTAGGCGAGCTTTTTTTGCACGACTCAGGTAGGTTGGCTATATAATAGGTTGATGTCAATAAGCTACTATTCGTGTTAAACCTCAACTATGTGGGTTTGTAACTGATAGGGACGTTGCTGCGGCGATGATAGTCGAGCAGCGTGGACTTGCAGCCCTTGGACTGGGGGTCAAGCTGCCTGTAGAGGAAGAGGTGATCGGGGATGTCCCTAAAAAGACATCTAGAGCCTCCCGTAGAAGCAGGAAAGCCTCATAGTGATATGGGGAAGCCCGCACCGTACCCGTAGGGTCGGTGTCGGGAGGATGTCACAATCAAAGAGCCAACAGCCCTACAAGTTCCGAGGGGACAGAGTTTAAGGTTCTGCTTTTGCGGGTGCTGGTTTGGGGTTGGCTGGGTCGTTTTGGAGTAATTGGGATGAAGCAAGGTTTGATGAAACGACGAGGGTTTTGGCCGGCCATCTGTTCGGCGCTGTTAAGTGCGAGTCTGACGGTGGGAGTGGCGACAGTGGCACAAGCGCAGTCGGTAAATTCGGCTCCGCGTGAGTTAACGAGTTTGTTGGAGTCTCTGGAAACGGCCGCCAATCAGCAAGATTTAGAGACGATTGAGAATTTTTTCAGTGCGGATTTTGCGACATCGGATGATGTGGGACGTGAGGCGTTTTTCCGAGGCCTTAACCAGTTGTGGGAACGGTTTGCTGAGGTGAACTATACCACGCGGCTGGAGTCTTGGGGGCAAGAGGGGGATCTTTGGGTGGCGGAGACGGTGACGGAAATCCGGGGAACTCAACCGTTGGCCAGTCGTTCGGTGAAAATGACCTCAACGGTGCGATCGCGCCAATATGTCCGCAATCAGCAAATTGTCCGACAAGATATCCTCTCGGAACGCACGGAAATGTTAGTCGGGGAGAATCCCCCACAAGTGGATGTCCGCTTACCGGAACGGGTGAAACCGGGGGAACGATTTAATTTTGATGTGATTGTCCAGGAACCTCTGGGGGGTGAACTCCTATTAGGGGGAGCAATGAATGAGAAGGTGACAGGCGATCGCTATTTAAATCCGGGAGATTTTGATCTAGAACTGTTACAAGCGGGAGGGTTGTTTAAAGTGGGACGCGCTCCCCAACAAACGGAACCCCATTGGTTATCAGCTATTCTTGTCCGCCATGATGGCATGACGATTATTACCCAACGGTTACGGGTTGAAAATTAACCCGTAGATTTTGGTGGGGGGAATTTATGAATTCTCCCTAGGATATGGGTTCACAGTTGCTGATCTATCACTTCGGGCCTAAACTCCCCCCTTTCATCTAAAACCCAACTGGTGAGTTCTGTGGTCTTGCCCTGTTGTACTGAGAGGATGAGATAGGAATAGTCACTCCAAGCGATCGCCTGATCAAAGGCAGAAGGGCGGGCGGGGGCGTTGGGGTGGGAATGATAGAAGCCGACAATGATTAAATGGCGATCGCGCGCCCTTTTTTGAATGCGCAATAAATCCTCTGGGGCAATGCTGAAATTATGTTCTGGGGTGGCATCTCGTTCCGGCATTCCCGCCACATCTCCCAAGGCTTGGGCAATTTCCCTATTCCACTGATTCTCCGTGGGAAACACGGTAATCACCTGTTTAAGTCCGAGGGCATCCCCCCTATCTTCCCCTTGAGGTGTCGGGAGAAACCGACCCACCAACACCCCACAACACTCTTGAGGATAGGTTTCTTCGGCGTGCTGGTAGAGGATTTGCTGATGTTCAGGAGAAAGTGCGATCGCCATATCCCATAATCCAAAAAAAAGAAAAAATAACTATCCAATATCACGCGCTGATCACTTTGCGGAAACAAGGTGGACTGTATTGGCTGTCAAAACTCTGTTTAGGTTTCGTCCCCTAGGCTAAAAGGGTTTATGCCCTAAACCCCTACATTGTATTAGGTTCGTAGGGGCATCAACCGCATTTTCTCGATTCCCTAGCGAGATTTACGAGTGCAAAATCCCACTAGAGCAACCACCATAGCCATTAAAGCGGAAGGTTCCGGCACGGATTGAGGATTCGGATCTGGATTAGGGGAAGGAGTGGGATCGAGATTGGGAGGTGGAGGAAAGGCAGAACCCGGTTGAAATTGCCCGATTATGCCCATTGTGTCGGCTCCAGATTGTGCCATTACATGACCAATCCAATCTAAATTCCCATCCGGTAAGAGAGAACGAGCAAAACTAAAGCCAAAGATAGAACTGCCAAGAGGTTGTCTAGAAAAATCTAAACCCAGTAAGGTGAGTTGGTTCTGCTCGAAAAGCTGAATGTCGCCTATTTTAGTCCCGCTACCCATAACGGAACGACCATAAGCGCCGAGATAATTCTGAGATTCTCCAATCCCTAAACCTGTAATATTCGTAACTTGACCGCCAGACTCCCACACGGGTTGATTGTACTCGTCATAGTTGGCAAAGTCGGCAGTAAAGAGCAGACTGTCGTTCGGGTTGAGTTGATAAAGCCCTAATCCTTGCGTTGCCCCGGATTGATTGTCTGCGTCGAAGTGAACCGCTAATAGGTTGCCATTGGTCAAGGAACTGTCAATGCTGGGGTTTTGCCAGTAGTTGAAGTTTAAGAAGAAATCTCCCCAAGGATTGCTACCCCCTAAGGAGAGATTGCTATTAAAGGCAAAGTAAATGTTTTCCGAGTCTTGAGCATAGGCTAACCCAAACATCTCATTTTCACTGAGGGAACCCACCCCCAAGGCACTAATCCCATCCGAGGAGGAGTCCGCAGCGTAGTTCCAAGTGAGGGAGGCGGCTTGGGTGGCAGAAGTTGCGATCGCCAGCAAAACAGCGCTCACAGTAGCAATTTGTAACGGTTTGGCGAGAAGTTGAGTCATCATCGTCCCTGGTCCCCTGTTCTCTAAGCACAATAATTGGGTTGTAGATGATTACCCCTGATGATTCCTATTCCTTCCTATCCTCTAATTTAACCGATCCCGTAGTGACTTTGTATAAAAAATAGCCAATCTTTATTTAATCTTTACAGAGAACCGCAGAATTTTAAACGCCGTTTATTTTACTTCAGATACTAATTGTTTAGCCCCAAAAGCCTTGATATATATAGCTTTTACTGTAGACTGTGGAAAATATTTAAGCATTTATAGGGAGAACAAACAAAATATTTAGTTTTGCAAATAACAGTATTTTTACTGACATAGCCCATCTCCCCTGTTCCCTATTGTGATTCAGCCCGCCCTAAGCTCAGAGGGGGGCTTTTGTCCTGACCCCTCAAAGAAGAGATGTAAGATAAATTGGAAATTGGTAAAGGGTTGAACGGGATAACCATGACGCAACAAAAAGTTTGGTTTGGGGATATTCAAAACCTATTGGTTTTGGCAGCAATGGATCTTGAAGCGATCGCCTATTCCATTGGGGCAACCTTACAAAACCCCCAAGAACCCCTGAATTTTCCCGCCCACCTCAACACAGACCAAAGTCCTCGTCTGGTGGCTATATCCGTGAGTGATGGCGAAACAACCGCCCAATGTGCTTGGGGAGGGGGGCGAGGGATTAGCCAGGCCGTGGAAAATGCGATCGCCCAACTGCGTCCCCACCTTCCCCCCTCTATTCTCTGGGTCAAACTCGACATCGTGCAGAAAGTCGTCCCAGTGCATCGTTTAAACTCTGACCTCCCCATCCCCCTTGAACGGAGCCTCTACGGTTTAGCCTTTGATGCCGACTCCCAAATTGCCTTTCTCCCCGAACACCTCCACCTCCACAACCTCGTTAATCCCGAATTACACTTACAACCCCAACGTATAAAAAAATACTTGCAACCCTACCCCCAACAACTAGCCGCCTACGAACGCATTCAGCAGGCCAAAGAAATCAAATTTTATCAATTTGAATCTCAGAGTTTCTTCAGCGACAGTAAAACCATAAAACCCCTCTTTCGGGGGCATCGCATCTTTAACTATCAAACCCTCTCCCCCGACCAAATCCTAGAAACCGCCATCAACGGAGGCAACTACTTAAAAGCCTCCCTCAACACCGAGGGACAATTTCTCTATCGTTACCTTCCCCAGTCCGACCAAACCCCCGCAGAATACAACATCCTGCGCCATGCCGGAACCATTTACGCCCTCCTCGAACTCTACGAAGTCACCCAAGACCAAGAACTACTCGAAGTCTGTCTTTCCGCCATCTCCTACCTCCTTCAATCCATGCACCCCGCCCCCTCCCCCGGCGTAGGAACCTGTATCGTAGAAGAAGGTTATGCCAAACTAGGGGGCAACGCCTTAACCATCATTGCCCTCGCCAAATATACCGAACTCACCCAAGATAAACCCTACGTTCCCATTATTTTAGAACTCGGCAAACGCATCCGTAGCTTGCAACAACCCGACGGCACCTTTACCCTCCATAAACAAGCCTATCCCGACGGCACCGACAGTCAATTTGTCTCCCAATACTACCCCGCCGAGGCCATCCTCTCCCTGTTGCGCCTCTATCGTTTGACGGGTGATACCAGTTGGTTAGACAGTGCCGAAACCGCCGCCACCACCCTCATTAAGAAACGGGAACCCGTCCCCGACGAACTCCTCCCCCATGATCACTGGCTGCTTTACGCCCTCCAGGAACTCTTTCCCGAACGCCCCCAAGCCCTCTACCTAACCCATGCCGGACGAATTGCCGATGCGATCGCTCAAGCCCAAAACCGCGACCCTCTCGACATCGACTGGTTAGGTAGTTTTTACTATCCCCCCCTCACCATCCCCACCGCCGTCCGTATGGAGGGACTCTGTGCCGCCTACCACCTCGCCCAAGACTCCGGCAATCCAGAAGCCGCAGACTTGATTTTTGAAGCCCTACAGCTAGGCATCACCTTCCAACTCCACACCCAGTATTACCCCGAAACCGCCCTCTACCTACCCCGCCCCCCAAAAGTCCTCGGCGCATTCCGTAAAGGCATCACCGAATTTGAAATCCGCATCGACTACATCCAGCACAATATTTCTAGCCTATTGGGGATGTATCGTATTATGCAGAGCAGGGGATAACCCCCGCGATTAACTTCCAACAGGGATTCCCGTCTTCCTTCCACCCCCCCGGCACCCAAGGCCAACTGAGGCTAAACGTCACCAAACAACGAGAAGGCGGGCTATCCCCCAAACTCAACCGCCGATTCAACACCGGATCCGTAATCATCCCCGTCATTTCCTGTCCCCCGACCGTGATCACCGTCCCCGACCACTTCTCCACCCCCTCAAACCGTTTGCCCGTTGAACGCACCCGAAAATCCACCGCTTCCACTAACTGCAACGTCTGGCGTTCTTCCAAGGGTAAAGATTGCAAATATTCCATTGTAACATATCGTTGATCATTGTGCAGAATATACCCTTCATTTTCACAGAAAGGCTTGAGAAAATCAACCGAAACCTGACCTAATCGTTTCCATTTTCCCGCTAACAGCACCCGGTTTTCCCGCTCCCAATCCTCCTCACTCGGCGTTACCGCTAAGGGAATATCCAAAACCTCTAATAAAGCGGGTTCAATGCCATTAATTTGACGCATAGCCTTGGAAATTTTCCCTTTTTCTAAATCAGAAATGGGACGAATCCACTGTTTTTTAAACGTATCAATTCCCGCAATGCAGCGTTCTCCATGTTTCCAAGAATTGGCTAGACAAACAATTCGAGTCATTGGTTCAAGGGGTATTAAAAACAGGGTAAAATTAGAAAATATCGAGCAATATCCTGATTTTCATTTTCTATCAGGATTTGCCCTCAGACCAGAAAGCCAAGGACTAACCTTTGGCTTGGATTCTGTTCCAAATCTTACCACAGATTTGATTAACGTCTGATTCGATACAGCCCACTCGTCCTACACTGAGGCAACAGGACGAACATTCCCCCCAATTACGATGACTGCTAATTTACTCATCCGTCAAGCTCAGATTTTGCTCCCCAATCAGGATTTCTTGCGGGGAGATTTACGCATTGAACAAGGCAAAATCAGCGCCATTGCCCCTGAACTAGAACCCCAAAATGGCGAGAAAATCATTGAGGCAGCAGGTTTAACCCTTTTGCCCGGTGTAATTGACCCCCAAGTCCATTTCCGGGAACCGGGCCTCGAACACAAAGAAGACCTTTTTACAGCCAGTTGTGCCTGTGCGCGGGGTGGGGTGACATCTTTTCTCGAAATGCCCAACACCCGCCCCCTAACGACCACCCAGGCCGCCCTCGATGATAAATTACAACGGGCTGCCCAGAAATGTCTGGTTAACTACGGGTTTTTTATGGGTGCAACTCCAGAAAATTTACCCGACCTGCGAGAGGCAAACCCTAGCTGTGGGATTAAGATATTTATGGGGTCTGCTCATGGGGCTTTATTAGTGAGTACCGAGGCCGAAATAGAACCCATTTTTGCCACCGGAACGCGGTTAATTGCCGTTCATGCGGAAGACCAAGGACGGATTAATGAGCGCCGTCAGCAATTCACCGATTTTTCCGACCCAGCCGTTCACTCGAAAATTCAAGACCCCCAAGCGGCTTTAAATGCGACTCAGTTGGCGTTGAAATTGTCGAAGAAATACCAGCGCCGTTTACATATTTTGCATCTTTCCACGGGGATTGAGGCGGAATTTTTGCGGCAGGAAAAACCCAGTTGGGTGACAGCAGAAGTTACGCCACAACATTTGTTATTAAATGAAAGTGCTTATGGGAAAATCGGCACCTTAGCCCAAATGAATCCCCCCCTACGAACGGAATGGGATAATGAGGTATTATGGCGGGCTTTATTAGATGGGGTGATTGATTTTATTGCCACAGACCACGCCCCCCATACCTTGGAGGAGAAGGCGAAACCCTATCCTTTATCACCTTCGGGGATGCCGGGGGTTGAAACTTCTTTGCCGTTGATGTTAACCCAAGCCAAACGGGGGCGCTGTACCTATGCACAGGTGGTCAATTGGATGTCTACGGCTGTGGCTAAGGGCTATAACATCCCCAACAAGGGCTTAATTGAGGTGGGCTATGATGGGGATGTGATTTTGGTGGATTTGGAGCGAGAACGCCCGGTTTTGCGGGAGGAGGTGGTTTCTAAGTGTGGGTGGAGTCCTTTTGAGGGCTGGATGCTCACAGGTTGGCCACAATATACCATTGTCGGGGGTCAGGTGGCCTATGAACAGGGGGTGCTTCATACGGAAGTGCGAGGAAAGGCGTTGAGTTTTGGTTAGAGTCGGAGGGGGAAATATTATCCCCCCTAGCCCCCCTTTGGAAGGGGGGAAATATTATCCCGCCCAGCCCCCCTTTGGAAGGGGGGGAAATATGGGGAGAAATGCGGGCTTAAATATACCTATGACCTATTTTCTAGTGACAATACGTGATTTAAAGATGAGTCAACAAAAAAATAACGGGAGGCTCAAAAAATATGACCATTGCTACTGAAAAGCAACAAACCCAAAAACTGACCCTAACGGAGTTTTTGGCATTACCAGAAACTGAACCTGCTTGTGAATTTTTTGCTGGAGAAGTGAGTCAAAAACCCATGCCGAAAGGAAGACATAGCTGTTTACAATATGAAGTCTGTAATGCGATTAATCAGGTTGCCAAACGGGATAAGATTGCCTATGCGTTTCCAGAGTTGCGCTGTACCTTTGGCGATCGCTCTTTTGTCCCAGATATCGCGGTGTTCCAGTGGCACAACATCCCCTTTCTGCCGGATGGAGAAGTCCCCGATCGGTTTGAAATCCCCCCCGATTGGGTGATTGAGATTCTCTCCCCTGAACAAAAAGTCAATCAAGTGATTGCCAAAATTCTGTACTGTATGGAGCAGGGGAGTCAACTGGGATGGTTTGTAGATCCCGATGATCGGAGTATTTTGGTGTTTTGGTGCGATCGCCCTCCCGTCATCATCAGCGCCCAAAACTCCCTCCCCACCTTAGCCGGGATTGAATTAAATCTCACCGCAGAACAGATTGTTCAATGGCTCAAAATGGGGCTTTAGGGGAAGAATGGCAAACTCCAGAATTTAGCTTTCAGGGTCAATGCCTAACGCTCTCAGTTGTGCGGCCAATCGCTCGGCCCGTTGGCGTTCTTGTTCTGCCCGTTGGTCAGCTTGTTCGGCTCGTTGGCGTTCGAGTTCCGCCCTTTGCCGCTCCTGTTCGGCCTGTTGGCGTTCGAGTTCTGCCTGTTGGTCAGCTTGTTCGGCTCGTTGGCGCTCCTGTTCGGCTCGTTGGCGTTCTTGTTCGGCTCGTTGGCGTTCTTGTTGGGCCCTCTGGTTAGCTTGTTCGGCTCGTTGTTCCAACTCCAAAAAGCTCAAGAATCCTCGCCCATCGGGACGATACAGTTCCAAAATGGTCGCACTTAAAACAAACCGAATCCCTAGACGGGGACTTGTCCAGTTTTGGATTTCTTCTATCGCTCTTAATCCCGACTCTGTACGGCAAAATCCCTGTAAATTGTTCCGGTCTGGGTTGTAAATATAATATTCTTCTACTCCATAATCATCATAGAATTGCTGCTTTTTGCTCATTTCCCCTGAACGATTGCCGGGAGATAGAATTTCAAACACGACTTGGGGAGCAATATTATCCTCTTCCCACTGTTTATAAGACCCTCGCTCTCCTTTGGGGCGGCCAAATGCTACGAGAGCATCGGGAGCGACGCGGATTTCTGGGTGACCTTCTACGGGATACCAGAGTAAGTCCCCGGCTACGAAAACATCAGGCTGGTCAGCAAAAAGTAGGTCTAGGTTTTCTTTAATTAGGACAATCCAGCGAAATTGTAAGGTATTGTCTGCCATGGGCTGACCATCACTGTCGGGGTAGAGAATCTCACAATCCAAGGAAATGGTCATATCAATTATCTCCTCTGGGTGAGGGGGAATCGTCTTTTTTAGTCTAGCAAACCTTTAGGACAAGAATACTTATTCTTTAAGGTTTAGTTTTCTGGGAAAAACCTAGAGGCAAGATCGCCAAGTAACGGATATGCAGGTCTAGCTAACTCCAAGCCCGGAAAAACGTGCTATTTTGCCAACTCTGGGCAGTTTTGTTTTGAATTTCGCGTAAAGCAACCTCGGATAAGGGCTGAAAAGCCCGGGCAACAGCTACATTTTCCTCTAACTGAGGAATGGACTCGGCCGCAATTACGGCACAATGTACTCCGGCCTGGGAGAGACTATACCCGAAGGCTTCCCCCATGCCCCGTAAAACACCCGGTTTAAATAAACGCCCATAAGCTGGAACTTTCATCGCAATCACCCCCACATTTTGCCTTTGGGCTACGGGTAATACAGACGAGAAGAGAGGGTGCATTTTCCCAACTATTCTGTCATGGCTTGCACTCCGATGTTCAGCAGGAAGTTGGCGGACTCGGAGGCTATTACATCCACTTG
Source organism: Spirulina subsalsa PCC 9445 (assembly GCF_000314005.1). NCBI lineage: Bacteria > Bacillati > Cyanobacteriota > Cyanophyceae > Spirulinales > Spirulinaceae > Spirulina > Spirulina subsalsa. The sequence continues at coordinate 2,979,522 of NZ_JH980292.1, read as the reverse complement.
ATACAATCCCCCTGTAGGAACTTGTCCCTCCCAGGACACAATCCCCTCGGCATCGGGGATTAAATTGCCATCAGGACGGCGAATCTGCAAGGTAACACCCCCGCGCATCACTTCCACCTTTAAGACCTGATTTGCCTCTACTTCCACCAAATAGCGCTTAATTGTGGTGGGACTGGTTTCACCGCGCACCGCCAGGGGAATCCCCTCCGAAGTGGCAGGAATTTCTAAGGTTTGGCTGTTGTAGGTGGGTTCTTGGGGGGTAGGGGTAGGTGTGGGTGTAGGGGTAGGTGTGGGGGTGGGGGTAGGTGTGGGTGTAGGGGTAGGTGTGGGGGTCGGGGCAGGGGCGGCTTCTAACCGGAGTTCCACCCGATAATTCCGCTCGGTTGCCCCCGGAATGGGGGTTAACTGCACGGTATAATCCCCGGTGGTGGGGAGGGAGCCTTGCCAACTTTGCACCCGTCGGGCGTTGGGGGCGATCAGTTCCCCTTGAGCATTCAAAACGCTAAACCACACGCCGTTACTTTCGACAAAGGCTGTTAGGCGTTGGTTATTTTCCCCCCGTAAACGGTAATTTAAGGTCATATTTTCTGACAGTTGTCCTCGTTCGGAGAAGACCTCACCCGCCCGTAATTGAACCGCTTGCTCGATGGTTTCCGGGGAGGGTTCAGGGCTGGGGGTTTCGGTGGGGGAAGGGCTGGGGGTTTCAGTAACGGGAGGGGGAACTGAGGGACGATTGAAGACCATCACAATGCCCCACGTGGTCAATCCGGCGATCGCACCAATTAAGACCGTTAACCCCACAACGGCGGCGGAACTGCTGAAAGGGGAGTCGGTTTGAGGTCGGGGAATCACTGGATCCGGACGAGCAGGAGGGGGAGAAGGCGTAGGACGCGAGGGCGCCCCCCCCACGGCAATAGTCGCCACTTGGGACACGGGGGCCATTGTGGGCGCGCTCCCAGTTTGTGGGGGCTGTGGGGCTTCGGCTAAGGCACTTTGTACGGCCTCCACCGACGAAAAGCGATCGCCGGGTCGATAACTTAACATCCGATTCAACACCTGGGCAAAGGGTTTGCTCACCTGAACTTCCCGTTGCCATTGCCAGCGCAAATTCACCCCATCAAACAACTCATTCGGCGGTTTCCCGGTCAATAACACCACCGCCGTCACCGCTAACCCGTACAGGTCACTGTTGGGGTAAACTTGACCCGTTTGGATTTGTTCCGGGGGGGCGTACCCCACCTTACCCACCGTCGTTAAAGCGGTTTGGGGATCGGCGGAACGAATACGACTGGCCAACTCCTTCACCACCCCAAAATCAATCAACACCGGAAGGCGATCGCGCTCTCTCAAAATCACATTCCCCGGCGACAAATCCCGGTGAATAATCCCCTGGTCGTGTAAATAACCCAAAACAGGTAACAACTGCTCCACCAGTCGCCGGACTTCCTCCTCCTCAAACCGTTTCCCCTCCCGTCGTCGCAACTCCCACAACTCCTGAAGGGTTTTCCCCTCCACATAGTCCTGCACAATAAACAAGCGTCCATTTTCCCCAAACGTCGCTTGAAAACGGGGGATCTGGTGGTGCTGGATTTTGTACAGGGTACTGGCTTCCCGTTGGAACAATTCCTTAGATTTGGCGATCGCATCAGGATCACTTTGATTGGGAAATAATTCCTTAATCGCACACAATTCATTGAATCGCCCCTCATCCTGTGCCAGATAAGTACGACCGAAACCGCCTTGACCTAAGACCCGTAAGACACGATACCGTTGATTGAGAACCGTTTGAGCTTCAAGAGGAGACTGCATAACAAAATAAACCGCAGAGAGTACAATCGCTTTTTCATTTAGAATAGAAAATAGTCCGTCCGCCGAGGACATTACATAATCCTTAGTAACTGTCTAATCCATCTTATCGAGATGATAAGATTGCCCTGAAATGAGGTTCAAGAGTCTGCCGTGAGCCGTACTGCAACGATCAATCTTCAGCAAATGCTGACCCCCCTATCCGATAATAACCGCCTCCGGTTATTTTCCGGTTCGTCCAACATCCCCCTAGCCCAAGAAATCGCCCGCTACCTCGGGTTAGAACTCGGACCCATGATCCGAAAACGCTTTGCTGACGGGGAACTCTACATTCAAATCCAAGAATCCATCCGAGGCTGTGACGTTTACATCATTCAGCCCTGCTCCTACCCCGTCAATGATCATCTCATGGAACTGTTGATCATCATTGACGCTTGTCGCCGCGCTTCCGCCCGACAAGTGACCGCCGTCATTCCTTACTACTGCTACGCTAGAGCCGACCGCAAAACCGCCGGACGGGAATCCATCACCGCCAAACTCGTGGCCAACTTGATGACCCAAGCCGGAGCCAATCGCATTGTCGGCATGGATTTACACTCCGCCCAAATTCAAGGCTACTTTGACATCCCCTTTGATCACGTTTACGGTTCACCTGTTCTACTCAGTTATCTCGCCAGTAAACAACTCCCGGATTTAGTCGTCGTCTCCCCGGACGTTGGGGGTGTAGCTCGCGCTCGTTCCTTCGCCAAAAAGCTCAACGATGCCCCCTTAGCCATCATTGATAAACGCCGTCAAGCCCACAACGTCGCCGAAGTATTAAACGTCATCGGAGACGTAAAAGGGAAAACCGCCGTCCTCGTTGATGACATGATTGATACAGCCGGAACCATTTGTGAAGGGGCAAAACTACTGCGAGAAGTGGGAGCGCGGCAAGTTTACGCCTGTGCCACCCATGCGGTCTTTTCTCCCCCCGCCATTGAACGGCTCTCCAGTGGAGTCCTAGAAGAGGTTATTGTTACCAATACCATCCCCATCTTAGAAGAAAATCGTTTTAAACAGTTAACGGTCTTATCTGTGGCCAATTTAATTGGCGAAACCATTTGGCGGATTCACGAAGACAGTTCTGTAAGTAGTATGTTCCGTTAAAGCGTTCGTTTGACAATCCCCGACCAAAAGGTACGGGGATGCTGTACTCCTAAACTCTTATCAGGCCAAAGCGTAAAAGGTTAACTTTTTATTCTCTGGTAACTATGGCATTTTCGTGACTCATGAGGTAGACCTTTGTTAGACGCTCTGTTCCCTGTTCCCTCAAGGTAGAGACTCTGTACCTCGCCAGTAGGGAAATTGCTAGATCAATTATTAACTTCCTGGCTCCCTCTCCGTATTCATAATCCGCCACCGTTACAGATCACTTGTACGGATCACTGTAAATAGGGTTACAAGACCTGACTAAGTGTTCTTGCTCACACCGACAAGACTCAGCCTGAAAATCAGGTTATCATTGATTTAACGACCCTCTAGAGTTTGCTTTTTGCTCATGGCCCCGGAAGTGATGATGACCACTAACCCCCCTTCTCAAGCAAGGTTAGAGCTTGAAATTCAAAGACTCTGTGCGCAGGTGACAATTCTAGAACAAGAAAACGCCGATTTAAAAATGCTGCTAGAAAATGTCACCAGCCATGCTGATTTTATCGAAGCAGAGTTACACGCCACTAATGAGCGTTTACAAGAAGAAATTAGTAATCGCCTCAAAACCATGCGGGCATTGCAATTTTTAATCGGGATGGTCACGCGAGATATTTCTGATTTGCAAATTTTGCTGGAAACCACTACAGAACACGGGGATTTAGTGGAACAATTACTCCATAATGAGAGTATTCGAGATCCCCTAACAGGCTTGTTTAATCGGCGTTATTTGGATCAAAATTTTGAAAATATTTTGCAGGGGGCGCGCCATTGGAAACAATCCGTTGGTGTAGTTTTAGGCGATATTGATTTTTTCCGTACCTTTAACACAGAATTTGGTCACAAAGCCGGGGATATTGTGTTAAAAGAAGTCTGTGAGTTTCTACAGAAAAATGTCCGAGATGTCGATAGTGTTTATCGGTATGGCGGGGAGGAAATTCTGTTACTGTTACCGGGGACATCTTTAACCGATACGGTGGGAATTGCTGAAGCTCTCCGGCAAGGCATTCATCGCTTGAATTTGTCCTATGGGGAACAAGATTTAAACCAGATTAGTATTTCCTTTGGAGTGGCTTGTTTTCCTGAACACGGAACAACAGTAGATGAATTAGTGATTGCCGCCGATACGGCATTATATCAAGCCAAAGCGGCTGGACGAAATTGTACTATTGTGGCAACTCTTGCTTCAGGAAGTTCTAGTTAACATTCGTGTTGATGTACTGAGGATAAGAGAAACTTCGATGAATCGATCGATTGAAATTTGAGGCAATAACAAGTTACAAAATTATCCCTCTCCGCACCAGTCATTAGCATTAGTAGGATTGCCAAAACATAGCCTCCTTGGGGGTGCAAAGATGTCTAGTTCTCAGGTTTGGAATGTGTTGATTTTGGGGCGAGATCCCCAGTTTATTCAAAGCTTGACGCTTGCCTTACAGTATTTTAGAGAATCTCAATCTGCTGCAAAGCCTAGTTTAGGTAAGCAGGAAAAAAGCCGACGGAAACCTAGCATTTTTTCCCGAGGATGTCTCTCTAGCACCAACTTAAAGACGCTTTATGGCCATAAGTTCCAAGCGGTTGTTCTCTATTCTGTTCCTGATGTTGTAGAACGATTGCAGGAAGATGCTAATGGGTTTGCTCTTTGGATTGATTATACTGGAATTACCCCTCAAGATAGTCTCAATTTAATTCGTCATATTCGCAAAGATATTCATAACCCCTTTTTGCGTATTGTGCTTTATGTCCGCGAAAAAGATCTGGCCGCATTACCAATTAATTGGTTATGCCGTTATGATGTAAGTGACCTATTTTATGGAGAGGATTTAGTTTCAGAAAAAATACATATTCGCTGTCAGGAACATTTTAGAGTTTATCATGAAAAAGTCACAACATTTAATTTTTATCGAGTTAAAGTACAGCTTGAGAAAACGATTAGTTATTTAAGATTAATTCTGGAAAAAATTCCTCAACAAGTTTTTTGGAAAGACGCGAGTTCTAGATTTTTAGGTTGCAATACAAAGTGGGCAACGGCGGCAGGTTTTGATAATCCTGAAGCGGTGGTGGGCTTAAGTGATGAGGATATTATCCCGGATCCTGAAGTCGCCAAACTATTCCGCCAAGAAGACCAGAAAATCATTGAACAAAAACAGCCAAAGTTACATAGCATTGCCACGAAATACCGGGAAGGAGTCCAAGGGAAAAAGGTTTGGCTGGATATTAGCAAAATTCCGCTTTATGACAGCGAGGGTCAACCTTTAGGCATTGTGGGGGTATTAGAGGATATTACAGAACGGAAGAATGCGGAGGAGGCTTTAGAGCGTTCTTTGTCGTTATTGCGGGCAATTTTTGAATCCATTGCCGATGGGGTTTTAGCGGTGGATCGGATGGGAGAAATTATTAGTTATAATAAAAAATTTTTAGAAATGTGGAAGTTGCAGGAGGGGGATTTTACTTTACCAAATCCTCGTCAACGGACTTTTAAATTAGCGGATCAATTGGAAGATCCCCAGGGATTTATAACACGGGTTATAGAAATTTATAGTCAGCCAGAAGTTCATAGTTATGATGTTTTAGTGTTTAAAGATGGACGGATTTTGGAACGGTATTCCCAACCCCAACGTTTAGGGGATTTAATTGTGGGGCGGGTGTGGAATTTTCGCGATATTACCTTAGCGAAACAGTCGGAGGTGGCGCTACAGCAACAAATGCGCCGGGCTGTATTATTGGGTGAAATTACTCAACGCATTCGTTCTTCTTTAGACCCGAAGGAAATCTTTCAAATTACAGTGAATCAGGTGGGGCAGGCTTTTGAGGTCAGTCGCTGTAATTTACGGTTATATGTGCCGGGAGATCCTCCTCAGTTGCGTCAGGTAGCGGAGTATGTGGAGGGGGGTTACTCTTGTTCTGAGGCTATGATTGCGATCGCCGATTATGGCTATGTGGAAGCAGCCTTAAGGGAAGATCGGGCGATCGCATCCGATCAGATTTCGCTGCCGGGGTTGTTTCCCCCCGATACCCAATCGTTGTTAAGTGTGCGCACGTCCTATCAGGGCGCACCCAATGGTTTAATTACCTTGCAACAATGCGCTCACCCCCGGAGTTGGACTCCCGATGAAATGGAACTCTTAGAAGCTGTCGCGGCACAGGTCGGGATTGCCATTGCTCACGCCCAACTGTTACAACAGGAAAAACACCAACGGGCGAAACTGGATCGGCAAAATCAGCAACTTCAGCAGCAAATTAAACAACGGCGACAGATGGAGGCAGAATTACGCCACAGTGAGCGCCAATTACGAGCCATTACCGCCAGTGTACCGGGCATGGTCTTTGAAGCCATCAGTCAAGGTTCCGAACACCACCAATGGACCTTTATTAGTGACGGGGTACAGGAACTCTATGGCATCACCCCCCAAGAAGCCCTAGAAACCAGCGCCCTGTGGGAAAGAATCGCCCCAGAAGACCGAGAAACCCTCTTAAATGCGATCGCCTACTCCCAAAACCATTTAACCCCTTACGACCTCTTCACCCGCATATATCCCCATCACGGTGGGGAAAAATGGGTTCGTTCCCTCGCCCAACCCAAACAACTCCCCAACGGCTCCATCCTCTGGACAGGCGTGCAAGTCGATGTCACCGAATCCAAACAGCAAGAATTAGCCCTCATTCAAGCCCGAGAAGCCGCCGACACTGCCAACCGCGCCAAAAGCGCCTTTCTCGCCAACATGAGCCACGAACTCCGCACCCCCCTCAACGCCATCCTTGGCTTTACCCAACTCCTCAGTCGCATTAGCCAACTAAAACCCGAACAACAAGAATATCTCAGCATCATTAACCGCAGTGGAGAACACTTGCTCACCCTCATTAACGATGTCCTAGAAATGTCCAAAATTGAGGCCGGACGAGTCATGTTCCATGAAGATCACTTTGACTTATACCGTCTGTTAGACTCCTTAGAAGACCTCATGCAAATCAAAGCCCAAACCAAAGGCCTACAATTGCAATTCCAGCGTGACGACAACCTCCCCCAATACATCCACACCGACGAAAGCAAACTCCGTCAAGTCCTGCTTAACCTCCTCAGCAACGGTCTAAAATTCACCGAAAGCGGACAAGTCGCCCTCACCACCACCCGTCTCACCAACCATCCCCCCATCCTCAAATTCACCGTACAGGATACCGGCCTAGGCATTTCCCCCGAAGAACTCACCCTGCTCTTTTCCCCCTTTGGGCAAACCGAAAGCGGGCGCAAATCCCAACAAGGCACAGGTTTAGGACTCGCCATCAGTCGTCAATTTGTCCAACTCCTCGGGGGAGAACTCACCGTACAAAGTCAACTCGGCCAGGGCTCCACCTTCAGCTTTCAAATCCCTGTGCGACTAGGCTCTCCCCTCCCCTCTCCCTCCTCCAATCCTCCCCGTCAAGTCATCCATTTAGCCCCCCAGCAACCCCCCTATCGTATTCTGGTCGTCGAAGATCGTCTAGAAAGTCGGCAACTCCTCGTTACTCTCCTACAAAAACTCGGTTTTCAACTCCAAGCCGCCGAAAATGGTCAAGAAGCGATTCATTGCTGGCAAACCTGGCACCCCCATCTCATTTGGATGGATATTAGAATGCCCATTTTAGACGGTTTAGAAGCCACCAAACAGATCCGCCGTCTTGAAGAAAATCACCCCCACCACACCGTGATTATCGCCGTCACCGCCAGCGCCTTTGAAGAACAACGCGCCGAAGTACTAGCCGCCGGATGTGATGATTTTGTCCGCAAACCCTTTCAGGAGTCCATGCTGTTAGATAAAATGGCACAGTATCTAGGGGTGCAATATATTTATGCTTCCTCTGAGGAAGTAACCCAAATCACCAACCCGAGAGCAGGGGCTTCTGTCCCCACACTAGAAACCATACAAGCAGATTTATTAACCTTAGATCGGGCTTGGGTTGAAGAATTACATCTCGCTGCCATGCAGTGTAGTGTAGAACAACTCTTACCCATCTTAGCTAAACTCTCTCCTACTTATTATAACTTAGCTGAGGGTTTAAAACAATGGGGCAATAACTTTGAATTTGAAACCATTGTGAATCTTACACAACAGGTTTTAGATACTCCTTAATACACCATGCTTTATAAAGTTTAGCCTTCTGGAATCCTGTCTTGTTTCGCTAGATTTTTGCTAAATCTGTTCCTTTTGTCTACTCCTAGGTTTGCCTACCCTTATGACAGTTTTTCCGGTGCATCCCAGTATTTTTATAGTGGACGACACACCCGATAATTTGCGGCTACTTTCTCAGTTGTTGTTAGATAAAGGGTATGCAGTGCGGACAGCATTAAGTGGGGCTATGGCCATCCGTTCAGCCGCCGCCATGCCCCCAGATTTGATTCTACTCGATGTTAATATGCCCCAGATGAATGGTTATCAAGTCTGCAAACATCTGAAACAACAAGACCGGACTAAAGACATTCCCATTATTTTTATTAGTGCCTTAGATGAGGTCAACAATAAAGTTCAAGCCTTCCAAGCGGGTGGGGTTGATTATATCACAAAACCGTTCCAAGCTGAAGAAGTTTTAGCTCGCATTGAAACCCATTTAACGTTACGGTTTTTACAGCAAACTTTACAAGAACAGAATGAAAAATTTCAACAAGAAATTCAAGAGCGGCGACTCCTAGAAAACAAATTGCTGACTTCAGAAGGAAAAATGCGGGCAATCTTTAACGCTATGACGGATATTGTCATTATTTTAACTTTAGAAGAGAGCAAGATTGCCGGAGTGGAAGTGATCCCCACCCATGCTACCCACAATTTAGAGCAAACCCTGTTAATTGATGAAACAATTATGCAGTTTTTACGCGAAGATGAATATAGTCAACTTTGGACAGAACAACTCACCCGAGTCTGTGAAACCCAAGAAAGTATTACCCTTGATTATGAATTAACCTGTGAAGACAAAATTTATTGGTTTTCTGCAACTATCTCCCCAATGCCAGATCATGGGGTGATTTGGGTAGCGCGGGATATTACCGATCGTCAACAGGCAGAAGTGGCATTACGAGCCAGTGAAATTCAATATCGGGATTTAGTGCAAACGGCTAATTGTATTATTTTACGTTGGGATAAAAACGGATATATTCGCTTTTTAAATGAATACGGTCAGAATTTTTTTGGTTATACAGAACAGGAAATTTTAGGTCGTCCTGTTGTGGGGAGTATTGTCCCTTCTCAAGGCAGTTCAGGCGAAGATTTAGCGGCACTGATCACCGATATTTGTCAAAATCCTGAATCTTATAAATCCCATGAAAATGAAAGTATTTGTAAAAATGGGGAGCGTGTTTGGCTATCTTGGACTCATAAACCCTTGGTGAATAGTCAGGGGGAATATTTTCAGATTCTCTCCGTGGGGACTGACTTAACCGCACGAAAGAAAACTGAAGAAGCTTTGCGCTTGGAACAGGAAAAATCAGAACGATTATTACTCAATATATTACCTCAGAAAATTGCCACTCGACTTAAACAATTTGAGGGATCTTTAGCTGAACAATTTGCAGAAGTAACGATTCTTTTTGCTGATATTGTCGGATTTACTCCTTTTTCTGCTCAAACGCCTCCTATTGAGTTGGTTAGTGTTCTCAATCAAATTTTCTCCCGTTTTGATCATCTAGCTGAACGGTATCATCTGGAAAAAATTAAGACCATTGGTGATGCTTATATGGTGGTGGGTGGATTACCAACTCCTTGTCAGGATCATACAGAGGCTATGGCAGAAATGGCGTTAGATATGCAGCAGGAAATTGCTAAGTTTAAGCGAAAGGATGGAAAACCTTTCCAATTGCGCATCGGCATTAATACGGGATCTGTGGTAGCGGGGGTGATTGGAATTCGTAAGTTTAGTTATGATTTGTGGGGGGATGCGGTTAATGTGGCTTCGCGGATGGAATCTTTGGGAGAACCGGGTAAAATTCAGGTGACTGCTGTTACTTATGAGCGCTTGAAAGACCAGTTCATTTTAGAGGAACGCGGTTCTATTGTTGTGAAGGGGAAAGGGAACATGAAAACCTATTGGTTATTAGGACGAGGAGCAATGGTTTCTTAAGGGGGGTTTGCTTAATTATGATTCTAATTGGGGAGCAGGGGAGAGGGAATAGGGAATAGGTAATAGGGAATGGGGAATACTAATCAACTCCCGACTCCCGACTCCCCAACTCTCGGACTTATTCAGCAAGCCCTAATTTAAAAATTGGCTGGGGGAGGAAAACAGAAGGCTGCCAGAATACCTAAGATAAGGGCAATCGCCCAAGAATATTGGCAGAAATATTGCCAGATGCGATCGCCTTGATTGGGGTACTGTTTGCTCATCGAATCTGGGTAATGATTCTTGACTAAGTTCTTGACTCTTAAATCTATGCGCTTCGCGCAGGCTGCGCCAACCTAGGCTATCACATCGTTGGAAAGAAATTAACATCACGGCGGTTAAAACCGCTCGTGTCGCATTTCATCCCCCACTTAAAAGATGGAGGCTTTCATGCTCCCGCTATTTTCCCGTAATTCTGAGAGTGTACTCGGGAGGTAGTGGAACAGTCACCTTACCTAAACTTATTCATACCCTAGGGACAGACAACTGCCGACGGTTTCCACCACAGACTGACCTAAACTCTCTAGATCATAGCCCCCTTCTAAACCAAATAAGAGACGAGGGGTCAGGGGAAGTAATAAGCGGGTAAACTGACCATAATCCTCCGGTTGTAACTTCATCCCCGCCAGAGGATCATCTGCATTGGCATCATACCCCGCACTGACTAGAATTAAATCCGGTTGAAAATGTTGGAAAAACGGGATGACTTGCTGCTTAATCACCCCCTCATAGTCAGTCACCGTGGAGCCAGCGCGCAAGGGCAAATTTAAGACATTTTTATACATTCCTCGCTCATAGGCTTGTCCCGTGCCGGGGTAAAACGGAGACTGATGCAGGGAACAATAGGCAATGTGGGGATCCGTTTCTATGGCGTATTGGGTGCCGTTGCCGTGGTGAACATCCCAATCAAAAATAGCCACCCGTTGAATGTTGGGCTGTTCTAGAGCATAATGAGCCGCGATCGCCGCATTGGAGAGCAAACAAAACCCCATCCCGCGCTCCGGTTCGGCATGATGACCCGGAGGACGTGCTACAACAAAGGCCGGGCGATTGTGCGCTAAGACGAGATCCACCCCATCTAACCACCCACTGACCGCTAAAAGGGCGATCTCATAACTCCCCTGAGAAACCGGAGTATCGGGATCTAAAATCCCCCCTCCCCGTCGGCCTGCGATCGCCTGCACCTCTTCAAGATAATCTGGAGTATGGACTTGTTGCACCCAAGGGAGAACATTCCGTTCATTTAAGGGAGTCGGTTGATACCACGTTAACTGATGGGCAAAAGAAGCCGCTTTTAAAGCTTCTACAATAGCCGTTAAGCGGGCAGGACGTTCCGGGTGAAAAGACCCCGTATCATGGTCAAGAAAGCGTTCAGAATAAATAATGGGGAACATAGGGCAATGGAATGAGGGCTAGGAGAAATTGAGGATTAATGATTTATTATCACGGATTTCTGGGAGGTTTTCTATGACGACCATTCGTTTAATGCACGCCAAACTCCATCAAGTGCGGATTACTCGCGCCAATCCTGAATATATGGGGAGTGTTACCATTGATCGGCGTTTAATGGAACAGGTGGGAATTTTCCCCCTAGAAGAGGTTCAGATTTATAATTCCCAAAATGGTCATCGTTTTAGCACCTATGTCTTGCCGGGGGAAGCTGAATCCGGGTGTATCGAGATTAACGGAGCCGCCAGTCATTTGTGTTCCGTGGGAGATCGGGTGATTATTGTGGCCTTTGCCCAGCGCGATCGCGCCGAAGTCATCAAAACCGGCCATCAAGCCACCGTATTAATTGCCAACGCTCAAAACCAATGTGAAGAATTATTAGTCCAGCAAGTCATCCCCAATTTTGAGCAGGAAAGGCTGGATTTTCAGAGTGAATCGGTTCTCAAAGCCGCCATTCCCACCGACATTGAAACCCTCCCCCCTCCTCCCCCTCGTCCACCCATCGACAACGACCCCGACGAAATGTTAGATCGAGGGATAGAATCCCCACCCTCCCCGAATTTTTCTTTTCTAGACCCGCCACCTCCCTATGATTCAACCCAGTTTTGAGCGAGCGACGATTCAACAACGGGGCCTCCTTCACCTGTTGTTCTTAGCCGTTTCAAGCACCACCTTTGGCGTTATTGCCTTAACTTTGGGGACTTCCCTCTTTCTCCATCGTGCCGGGGCTGCCTATTTGCCCCTGTCCTATGTCCTCATGGGAATCCTGTCCATCCCCATCTACGGGGGACTCTCCCAAATTGTCGATACCACCAGCCGCCCCAAACTCTGCCGTCTATTATTAGGGGTAGCTATTGCCTTTAGTCTCCTCGCTTGGTTTCTCCTGCCTCTGGACACTTTGCCCATTTATTACCTCATCCACATTGGGCTGTATGTGCAGTGGATTCTCATGACCGAGGTTTTATTCCCCAGTTTAGTCTCCGATTATTTCACCAGTTTGGACTGGAAGCGCTACACCCCCATTTTGCGCATGGCCAACGCGGTGGGCGGTTTATTGGGCGGGGCCCTACTCAGTGGGTTAGTCTCATGGGTATCCCCCCAAGATGTGTTACTCTACCTACCCCTCTGTTACGGGATCATGATCGGTCAACTGTTCTATCTAGAGAAAACAGAAACCCCCCTCGAAGTCTGCCACCTTCAGTCCCCAGAATCCCTACTCAAGAGTTTAAACCAGTTGCCCGACCTCTTGCGTCAATATCCGATTATTTCCTTTCTCTGTAGTAGTACCTTTTTATTCATTTTGCTCTACAGTTTGGCTGAATTTGAGTATTACAGCATCTACTCTCAAACCTTTGCCGATGACCAAGATTTAACCCGTTTTTTAGGCATAGTGCGGGTGGTGAATAGTGTTTTACCCTTGGTGTTATTAGCCCTCGTGACGAAGCCCTTAATTCGCCTATTAGGGGTCACAGGGATTAGTTTAATTTACCCCCTCACCACCTTAGCCAGTTTTGGAGGATTAGTCTGGCAAGGGAATTTAGGAACGGCCGTCTTTGCCAATTTAAACACTAACGGCATTGAAGACAGTTTAAATCAACCCATCCAGTCCCTGAATTATAATGCGGTGCCTTATGCTTTGGTGGGGCGAGTGCGAGTGATTGGCAATGGGTTATTTTTCGCCTTGGGATTAGCGACGGCCGGGGTTTTATTGCAACTGTCCCAACTGTTTTTAACCCCCTTACAGGTGGGCTATGGGGGATTAGTGTTAAGTGGAGCGTTTTTTGTCCTGCGTTATCACATGGGCAAAAGTTACCTGCAATCCTTACTCACCATGTTAAGAACTGGAGTCGTCAAGGTCAAAGATGTGCAGGAAGGCCTGCGTTTACCTGGTTCCTACCGGGAAGAAATTCAAAACCTCTTAAGGAGTCAAGAACGCAGTGATCAGATTTTGGGCTTAGAATTGGCAACCTGGGCTGAAGCCAGCCAGCAGTTTCTGCCCCTCGTTGAACCCCTCCTGCATACCACAGATGAGAGAATCCGTCAAGTCCTAGTAACCTATTTAAGTCAGAGTCGCCGCCCGGACATAGTGCAGTATGTGCAGGCCTTGCTGAGGGGGGAAAAACCCGACTTGTGCCTTTTAGCCCTAGAAGCCCTGATTGCCAGTCAGTATCCCTTTTCTCGGTCGGAATTAGAGCAATTGCTAGACACCGTGAACCCCCAAATCCGCGCCTTGGTGTGTGTTGCGTCGGTGGGGCGTGGGGATGCCCAATTGCAACAAATCTGTCAGGAAATGTGGCTCTCTCCCTTAGAAACCGCGACCCAACAGACCATTATCCGTACTATTCGCCGAACCGGGAACCGCCAATTTGTCCCCCTGCTGCAAACGTTATTAGCCGATACCCCCACAGAGATTACTAGACAGGGTTTAGAAGCCTTAACAACCTTGGCGCGGCCGGGGGATTTGGCATTAGGGAAGTGGGCGGAATCCTATTTGGCGGAGTCTGATAGTTTGGTGCGGGCGATCGCACTAAAACTCCTCGGCATCATCCGTCATCCCGATTTACTCCTGGCCATTGCCACCGGACTCAACAACGAGGATTTAAATGTGCGAATGTGGGCGGCCAGTGCCTTAGCCAGTTATGGCAATGATGGGTTAAAAGTAGCCAATATTTACCTAAACGCCACCCGTCCCGAAGTGCGAGAAGCCGCGATCGCCAGTGTCGCCAAAGTACGCACCCCCCAAGCCACCCACCTCCTCTATCAGTCCTTTAAACCCCGCTACCAACTGCTACAACAAACCGAGCGCTGGTTAGCCCAAATGCCCCTAGATGCCCCCATGTGGGAACAATTAGCCGTCATCCTTCAAGACTATCAACAACGACTCCTCCACCGGGTTTTATACCTCCTCTCCTGTTTAGATCGAGAAGGTACCCTGCGGGATATTCGGCAAATTCTCCACAGCCCCGACCCCCGTTTACGCGCCAATGCCGTCGAAACCCTACTCTCCCTCAAACACCGTCGTTTTGTCCTGCCCCTCGTCCCCCTGTTGGAAAATCATCTCCCCTCCCGTTCCGACCGTTTACTAGAACCCGAAATCCTACTGAAAGAGGTCTTAGACACTCGGGATCGTTGGATTCGGGTTGGGGGTTTATTTGTCATCTCCCAAGACCTGCCCCAATACCGTCACCTGCTCCCCACATCATACCTCACCGACCCAGATCCTCTGATTCAGCGTTTAGCCCACTCCCTAACCTTGGGCTATCAAGAAAACCTGCCAGAGAATGACTGGTTTCTGCATCAAATCTTCTTCCTCAAAGAAACCCCCTTTTTCCGCCACCTCTTTTTAGAGGAACTCCTCGCCATTAACCCCATTTTGGATCAAAAAAGTTACACCCCCAGCAGCATTATTTACACCTCCCACAGTTCCAAACCCGGCCTATATCTCGTAGAATCAGGGCGGGTGGAAATGCGGGTTGGAGAAGGGTTTGGGGTGCTAGAAAGGGTGATTACACCGGGGCAAACCTTTTGTGAGATGAGTCTGTTTGATGACAGTCCCGCCCCCCAAAAAGCAGGCATTCCTCGACAATTTGCATCCGCGCAGCGTTGCGCAGCAATCGCCACCACCCCCTGCACCGTCCTCTTCCTCTCCCGGCAAAAATTCGAGCAGGCCATTAACACCTGTCCCCGTCTCCTATTAAGTTTCACCCAAATCCTCAAGCCTTAGACCACCGACCAGAAGGACGAGTCCCCCCCAACAAGTGCCGCAACGTCCGCAACTGTTCCGCCGTCCCCATACAAATCAATAAATCCCCCTCCATCAAGCGCGTGTCCCCCGTCGGCCCCCCGATTAACGTTCCATCCTCCCGCCGAATCGCCAAAACCAACGCCCCCGACAAAGCCCGTAAATTGGTATCACTCAGGGTTTGCCCCACACAGCCCCCCGAATTAGAAGATAACAAAAACTCATCGAGATATAACGAACGATTAACCCCCGTAATAATCCCATCCACAAAATCCATCACCCGAGGCCGTAACGCCGCCGCCGCCAGCCGTCGCCCCCCCGTAATATAGGGCGACACCACCGCATCCGCCCCCGCCCGCTTCAACTTCAGAACCGCCTCCTGATTATTCGCCCGGGCAATCGTGCGCAGTTGAGGATTCAACGTTTTAGCCGACAGCACCGTATAGAGATTTTCCGCATCCGAAGGCAAAGCCGCCACCAAACAAGCCGCCCGATCAATGCGCACATCCAGCAAACAATCATCCAGCGTCGCATCCCCTTGTACCGCCATGTGACCATCATGTTGGGCTTCCGATACCGACTCTGGGTCACTATCTACAATCACAAAAGGAATTTTTTCCGCCGCAAACTCCAGGGCAACTTGATGACCCATCCGCCCATAGCCACAGATAATATAATGATCTTGGAAACTCTCAATCAAGCGTCTCTTCTGCCTCTCGCGAATTCTTTCTTGAAAATAGCCTTGGATAATGGCTTCCGTAAAGCGGTTAACAATATAACCAATGGAGATAATCCCCAATAGAATTAATACCATCGTAAACAGACGAGAGCGATCATCTAAGGGTCGAACCTCCGAAAACCCCACCGTAGCCAAGGTAATCATCGTCATATAGGCCGCTTCCGTTAAAGACCAGCCCTCAACATACCAGTACCAAAAGATCCCTAAACAGAAAACCCCCCCCAGCCCGAGGATTCCGCCTAACAATTCCTGCCATAACCGCTTTTCCTGCCTCCTAATCCGAGCCATCAGGTCGTTCTATCCCCGAAATCTAAAATCTAAAATCTAAAATCCCAAATCTCAGCAGGATTCCGTTTAACATTTGGTAAAGACCCAAATTATTATGAAAATACGGAGTTAGCCCGTGAGTCCAGAAACTCTTATTCCTTCTCCTGCTGTACCCACTTCTACCGGAAATTCTCCCTTCGAGATAGACCGCTTCAATACCTACGTTATGAACACCTACGGACGCTTTCCCATTGCCCTAGAACGGGGAGAAGGCTGTCGCGTCTGGGATACTGACGGAAAAAGTTATTTAGATTTTGTCGCCGGGATTGCCACTTGTACCCTCGGCCATGCTCATCCGGCTATGGTACAAGCCGTTACGGAGCAAATCCAAAAACTCCATCATGTTTCTAACCTCTACTACATTCGGGAACAAGGAGAACTGGCCGAATGGATTGTAAATCATTCCTGTGCCGATCAGGTATTTTTCTGTAATTCCGGGGCAGAGGCCAACGAAGCGGCGATTAAATTGGCGCGCAAATATGCCCATGTTGTCCAAGAGATTCAGTACCCAGTTATTTTGACGGCGAAAGCCAGTTTTCACGGTCGCACCTTAGCCACCATTACCGCCACAGGACAACCGAAATATCAAAAGGATTTTGACCCCCTGATGCCGGGGTTTGAGTATGTCCCCTATAACGACATTGAGGCGCTGGAAAATGCCATTGGGGAACTCGACGAGGGCAACCGTCGCGTCGGGGCGATTATGTTAGAACCCTTACAGGGTGAGGGGGGTGTCCGTCCGGGGGATTTAGATTATTTCCTGCGGGTGCGCAAAATTTGCGATGAGGTGGGTTTACTGCTCATTTTAGACGAGGTACAAGTGGGCATGGGACGCACCGGGAAACTCTGGGGATACGAAAATCTAGGCATTGAACCGGATATTTTCACCAGTGCCAAGGGTTTAGCCGGAGGGATTCCCATTGGGGCGATGATGTGCAAAAACAGCTGTAATCTGTTTGAACCGGGAAATCATGCCAGTACCTTTGGGGGCAATCCTTTCGCTTGTGCGGTCGGTTTGGCGGTGGGGAAAACTTTGTTAGCGGACAATATTATACAAAATGTCCAGGCGCGGGGAGAACAGTTGCGGAAAAATCTCCGGGCGCTGACCCACAAAACGCCTCATCTGTTTGCTGAGGTGCGAGGATGGGGGTTAATCAACGGGATTGAACTCCAAACAACGGCTAGTGTTTCTTCGATTGAGATTATTAAAGCGGCAATGGAGGAAGGTTTATTATTGGTTCCGGCAGGTCCCCAAGTGGTGCGTTTTGTGCCTCCTCTGATTGTTTCGGCGGAGGAAATCGAGGAGGCAACGGATAAATTAGAGCGGGCTTTGTCGCGTTTGTAGGTCTAAATCCTTGTAGACACCCCCACCTCGCGAAACGCAGGTGGCGGAGCATTCATAAGTTACAGTCCAACGTTAGAAATTAAGGGAATTGGGAGTCGGGAATAGGCAATAGGCAATCATTATCCACTCCCCCTCTCCCCTGTTCCCGGTTCCCTAGCCCACCTAACTAGGGTCTGCTGAATATCCCTCTAAGGAGGGTTACTAGGACTTTCAGCCGTTTATACCAAATTAAATAGACTTGAGGGCAAAAACCTGAATTTCCCCTGTTCCCTGTTCCCTTGACTTCTAACAGCGAGAAACTGCAAGGTTTTAGGGATAAATCATCAAAAAGGCTTGCCTTTTTCCGATTCCCCCTGTTCCTTCCCGTTCCCTGTTTCCCACCCGGAGTAGAGTTATATTGCTACGCAACGCTTTGCTACGCAACGCTTCGCGAACGCGAACGCGAACGCGGAGCGTCACGAAGTGAACAGCAAGCCCTAACTATTACTGGCATTTTAGCGAATTCTCTGCACCAAGACAGTCGCCAGTTCTCCTCATTTATCCTTATTTATCCTTATTTATCCTTCCCCATCACCTCCCTAGCGAGGTTATTTGGTGCTAAGGTCTATAAAAGGTCAGTTCGTAGGATTCCAGTCTCAATTCTTCGTTTGTAGTTGCCCTTGAGCGCATTAGATGTAAACCCTTAACTTGACTATAACAATTCTTCGTTTGTAGTTGCCCTTGAACGCATTAGGTGTAAAGCCTTAACTTGACTATAACAATTCTTCGTTTGTAGTTGCCCTTGAACGCATTAGGTGTAAACCCTTAACTTGACTATAACAATTCTTCGTTTGTAGTTGCCTTTGAACGCATTAGGTGGAAAGCCTTAACTTCACTGCTCACTAATTGACACGATGTTAGAAAAAATACCAGAAATTACCCTGAGTAGCTCCCTGATCAGTTACACTTTACTCGCCCTCGCTGCCCTTTTACTCTTATTCGTTCTCCTGTTGATTGCCAATAGCATCAACAAACAACTGAGAAACCTTTTTTCCCCCCAATGGAAAACCACCTATCAACAAATTGTTGCTCCTGATCAAAATATCCTTTTGATCATTTTCTTCCTGCTCGCCAGTGATATTATTTTATTAACCCTCCCCCTTAAACCTATCTGGGATTATGGAGAAACCTTCTTGGGGTTAATCACTGCCTTGATTATGGGGTGGCTAGTATCTCGTATTTTTGGCAGATTTTTTGATATTTATTTGCTGGATATTGCGATTCAAAATCGGAGAAAAATTAATAGTGAGTTATTGATATTAGCCAAAATATCCGCTAATGGCTTAGTTTTTTTTGTCATTACTATTATTTTTTCTCAAACCCACGAGTTAAATATTTTAGGACTTTTAGCAAGTTTAGGTGTTGGGGGATTAGCTGTTGCTTTTGCTGCGCAGAAAACCCTCGAACAATTATTAGGAGGAATTGTAATTTTTTTAGATCGTCCCTTTGTTGTTGACGATTATATTGGTTTACCTGATGGTATTTTTGGACGGGTAGAATCTATCGGATTACGCTCCACTCGAATCCGTACCTCTGGTAAAGGAACTTTAGTCGTTGTCCCGAATAGTCAGTTAACCCAGGTGAGTATTGAAAATTTTACCGGGGCGAAAAAAGTCATTTCGTTACTCTATCTTACTTTTGACCGCAAAATTGAATCAGCAGAAAAGGCTTTTATTCGACAAATTATTGTCGAAAGTACCCGGGATATTTTTGGTATTGACCCCCGTAGTACCGGGGTTGATTTTAGCGATACCTATCAAGAGGGAGAAGTTGCGATTACTCAAGCTCAGATTAGTTTCTTCATTTTAGGGTCTGGGGAGGTTTCAATGGATTTACGTCGCCAGTTACTGGATATTGCGAATCAAAATATCGCCAAACAATTAAAAGAATACGGCATTGGCTTTGCCTTAGAAGAACGCACGATTAATGTTGATTCACCGATTACAATCTAGAGGTCATGAGTGAAATTTACAATTTTTTCGTTAACTTTATCCCCAACCTGGAAGGATCAGATATACCGAGTTATTTGATCTTTCTCGTTTTTGCTTTTCTCTCTATCCTCTTAGGGAATATTGGACCTAAACTGTTGCGGCTTGTTTTTTATCGTTTTTTGCCGAAACAGGGACGAGAAATTTATGAGACACTGACTCAACCGTTGCAGGGAGAATTAAAAACGGCAACGGCTTTAATTTTAATCAATCTTTCCCTCGTTTGGTTGGAAGAATATCGCCCGGTTTATAATTTTATTCTCCCCTTTCTGGAGTTGGCGGTTACTATCAGTGTGGCGTGGTTACTGTCGCGGTTATTTCGTCAATTGATGCGGGGATATGGGATTAGTTTTATGCAGCGTGTGGGGTTAGAGGCGGATGAGTTGGTGTTACCTTTTGAACTGGTGGTGAATATTTTAATTGGGGTTTTTGCCGCGATCGCCTTTGCACGCACTCGCAACATTGATTTATTTGGACTGCTGGCCAGTTTGGGGTTTATTGCTGGGGCCATTGGTTTGGCGGCCAATAACGCATTATCCCAAATGATCGGAACCGTGGTGATTTATCTGGATCGTCCTTTTAGTCGCGGGGAATATATTCGCCTTCCTAATGGGATTTATGGCCGGGTGGAGTCTATTGGTCTGAGATCCACGAAAATCCGCACGGCCGCGAAAAGTACCCTGATGATTATTCCCAATTCTAAACTGGCGGACTGGGAGATTGAAAATATCACAAGGGGGAAAAAGGTGATGGTTTTGCTCTATTTGGACTTTTTACGCTTCCTAAAAGAGCAAGAACAGGCTATGGTAGAACAAATTATTAAGGCGGCTACAGATAGCATCACAGGGATTGATCCCGGTAGTACAAAAATTAGTCTGGTTTCAGTTGAGGGAAAACCCGGAACTCGTGCCAGAGTGACCTTTTTTATTCTCGGGTCTAATGAAGATTCTATTCAATTACGCAAGCGTCTACTTGAACTAGCTAATGAAAATATTTCTAAACAGTTAGCTGGGTATGGTTTAGAGTTCGTCACCCAAGATCCTACGGTCTACATTGAATCCCCTGTCACAATCTAACTGTGGAATGGGGGGAATTTTCGCTAGGCTAGATCATAATATTTTTAGATTTCCCTAACAAAGGTTAAACATAGCGATGCAGCAGTCTTCCTCCGAGTTCAAACCCTTTATGAAACCTACTAAACGCTTACAACCTTGGTGGATGCGTCGCGGTCGGTATTGGTATTATCGCTTGGCCCGGTTACAGGGGAGTCCCGAGGCGATCGCAAGAGGAGTGGCCGTGGGTGTCTTTTCTGGATTCTTCCCCCTTTTCGGTCTACAAACTCTGATCGGTTTACTCCTAGCGACTCTTGTTCAAGGGAATAAAATTGCGGCCGCTGCGGGAACTTGGGTGAGTAATCCCCTCACCTATGTTCCCCTATTTGCCATGAATTACCGGATTGGCCGTTGGTTATTGGGGGGGGAACCGATGGATTTCAGTCAAATTAGCGGTCAGTCTCTCGAACAGTTGTTAGATCTGGGGGGAGATGTGGCAGGACGCTTGTTTTTTGGCTGTTTCGTGATGGGTGTCGTCGTATCTTGTGCGAGTTATAGTATTACGGTGCGGCTATTTTATCGCCTCCGAGCCTCTCACCGCAAACACCGGAAATATTACCTTGATGAACGGGGGTGACGGTAAGTAGATTACTGTTCCCTCTTGCCTTTTGCCTCTTGCCTTGACACAATGAAATCACCATCAAACCCTGATAGGACAAAGACAATTGTGACTGCGACTGAACCTTTAACAGAGAAGCATCCAGAGGCGCTCATTAGCCGAGAAAAAGCTAATTTGAATCAAAATGACCTAAAACCCATTACAAGGCGTTCTATGGGCTTCTGGGCAACGTTTAACGCCACATTTATCACGATTCTGTTGGCTGAGATGGGGGATAAAACCCAGTTGGCTACTTTGTTGATGAGTGCGGAATCTCAAGCCCCTTGGATTGTGTTCGGGGGAGCAGCGATCGCACTCATTGCCACCAGTTTAATCGGTTGTCTCTTGGGGTGGTGGTTAGCCAAGCGCGTTTCCCCCAAAACAATGGACTTAGCGGCCGCTACTATTCTCTTAGTCGTCTCGGTTTTACTGCTGAGTGATGTTGTACAACTTTAGGGAACAGGGAACGGGGAACAGGGAATAGGTAATAGGTAATGGGTAATAAGTCTTAATTCCTCGTCTTTCCCTCTCCCCTGATCCCCGATTCTCGACATAACCTTGACCCTCCTGTAAGGGGGAGACTCTAGGATGAGCTTAGTGTTGAATTCAGAGAGAAAGTATGGTTTTTCGGATTAACAGTCTGCTTTTAAGTTCTTTAGCGATCGCCGGACTCCTCGGGGCTTGTAGTTCTGCTCCCACCTCAATGGAGGAAGCCCCCTCAGAAGAACAAACCGCCATGGAAGCTCCCAGCGAGACAAATCAAATAGATCATAGCCATATGGATCATGAGAGCATGGATCTCGGTCCGGCCGATGACGCTTTTGATCTACGCTTTATTGATGCCATGATTCCCCACCATGAAGGGGCGGTGATGATGGCTCAAGAAGTCTTAGCCAAATCCCAAAAGCCCGAATTATTGGCCTTAGCGACAGAAATTATCGAGGCACAAACTCAAGAAATTGGCCAGATGCAGGAATGGCGACAGACTTGGTATCCTGACGCACCGGAAACGCCAATGGCTTGGGATGCACAAACCAATGAAATGATTCCCATGTCTGCCGCTCGAATCAGTGCAATGCGCATGGAGATGGACTTAGGAGAAGCCGATGAGGAGTTTGAGAAGCGTTTTATCCAAGCCATGATTCCTCACCACGAAGGCGCTTTAATGATGGCAGAGGACTTAAAAGCCAAGTCTGAACGGTCGGAGATGCAGCTTTTCGCTCAAGGGATTATTGACTCTCAAGCGGCCGAAATTGGCCAAATGCGGCAATGGCTGACGGAGTGGTATGGCGCAGAATAATGAGTAATTCCCAGGTGCTAATTTTAGGGGGATGTGGTCGCATTGGGGGCAATGTGGCCGCCGATGTTGCCCGTTTTACCGAGGCACAGATTACCCTCACCTACCGTCACCATCCCCCCAAAGACTGCCCCTATCCCGCTATACCATTAGAGATAGAAGAGGAGGAACAGTTACGCCAAATCCTAGGACAATACCACCTCGTTGTTCACTGTGCTGGCCCCTTTCACCATCGCACCGGAGCGGTGTTAAAACACTGTGTTGAGCAGGGGGTGCATTATGTGGACGTGAGCGATTCCTACGGTTTTGTTCAGAAACTGCTACCTTATCACCCCAAGGCCGAACAAGCGGGGGTAACGGCCATTGTGAGTACGGGTATTTTTCCGGGAATGTCTAACAGTTTAGTCCGCTATGGGGTGGAACAGTTGGACCGGGCGGAAACCATCCGTCTTTATTATGGGGTGGGGGGTTCCGGAGGGGCTGGCTTAACGGTGATGCGCACGACGTTTTTAGGCTTAAAAGAACCGTTTCAGGCGTGGTTAGGGGGAAAATGGCAAATGATTCAACCTTATAGCGATCGCCAAAAGGTCACATTTCCCCCGCCCGGTGGCTCTATCGGTGTGTATTGGTACGATATGCCGGAAACCCATAGTTTAGTGAAAAGCTTTCCGACGGTGCAAAATGTGATTACGAAGTTCGGCTCTTACCCCGATTTTTATAATCATTTAACTTGGACGACTGCCCATGTTTTCCCCAAGTCTTGGCTAATCAACGGCAGCGAATTTTTAGCCCAAGTGTCCTACAAAATGACCCAATTTACCGATCGGTTTAGTGGGGTGGGGGTGGCTATTCAGGTGGAAGTGGAGGGCTGGAAGGATCATCAACCTTGTAGGGTGCGATCGCAACTCTCCCATCCCAACACCGCCCAAATCGCTGGACAGGGAACCGGGGGCATTGTCCAGGGAATTCTCACCGGAACACTCCAAAAACCCGGCGTTTGGTCGGTTGAGGAAGCTGTTCCCACCCATTGGTTTTTACAAACTCTAGCAGAACGCGGGATCACGCTATCCTAGCGCAAAATCCCACTCAATTATCTTGTAACAATTTTTCAGGCCAATTCTAACAGCATTTGTTGCCAACTGTAGGGCAAGGCAAGGAGAGCAGAGAAAAGGCAAATGCACCCTGGATCAAAAGACTAGGAGAGAACACCCTGATTGATTCAATCGTAACACTAGAGGAGTTCCCTACGAATAGCGAACTTGCAACAAGAGACGATGAGAAGTCTTCGGAGGTTTCACTTTATGGAAACAAGAGGGATCCTGTACAAAACCGAATCCTCGTGAACCCGTGATGACCATTTCTTTGTCCTTGCCATAATATCCTAACACCGCTTCATCACTTTGACGACCGCCAGAAATTAGCATTTTCAAGGGTTTATCCCTGCGAGAGTCTCGAATCATCACATGGGGGCCAGAATCGGCCTCTACATCGGTGATATAAAAGTAAGCGGTCATGAAATTATATCCGGCAATATCATAGTGAAAACTGGCCGGGGGATACTGTTGACGAATCACCTCATCAGGCAGAGGAGAGGCAATACTCCAAGTCAAATGCCAGCTAATTTCTGTTGGGTAGTAGTGGAGATAATTCCGAACAATGGTTAGCAGGAAGGGATCGGATAACAGTTGAGCAATAGCCGGACAAGTTTTGCTGGGGGTATCTGTTACTAAAGCGCGGATGACGGAATGACCATCGGGTAAGTAACCATTATGGACTTCTGAAATATAAAAATCCCGGTGATAATTAGGTTCTCGGCAAGGGGTATGTAAAGCATAGTCCTGAATTTCCTCCACCATCTGGCTGGGCAATTGTAGCCCCAAAGAAACCCCCGCCCGGTGCATATTTTCCATATGTTTGGTCAAACTAGACCAGTCAAAAACAGAACACTCTGCAATGTTTAATTCAGGCGGATATAACTCCCCAGAACAATATTGTCGGATTGATTGCATTACGCTATAAGTTTTGCGGACTGAAGAAAAACGAGCAAAACGTTGGGTAATATCCCCGTGCATCAAGCGCTTGAGAGGGTTTTTCGCCGCACTAGAACGCCCTTGCAAGCGGGCGAGAGCAGAATTGACCATGAAGTTAACTTAATCCTTAATTGAGCAAAAAATAGGAGCGCAAATGAGCAACCTATTGCTGGCAAAAAGTTTCAGCAAAAAGTTTTAGCAAAACGTGACGAAATTTGACAGACCTCAGAGTAAATATACTTAAAAGGAAAATGCTACCCTAGTGAATCCCACGATATGGATCAGGATTTTTAGACTGTAACGAACACCCTTGGACTCTAAAATCCGTAAAAACTATTAAGTTTCATCCTCAAATATACGAGAGTCTCCGTTATATCCTCATGTTTTGCAACATTTCTTAATGTTGATTTAATAGTCCCCCATCACGTCCTCTTGTGGTGCCGCTTCAGCTTGAGAATTCCCGCTCCGATTGCCCCCTGAAATCCGGGTGACGAAAAGCGGTTAACCCCGTCAAACTGGGGGAAATCATGTTAAAATATTTAAACACAAGACGCAAAATTAGGCGGGTCTTCAGGCAAAAAGTGGCAAATTAGGCTGCTTTTTATTGTTTATCTGCCTTATAAGCAATTTAATGGAGTTTTTCATTTTATGACTGCCTCGCAGGAGCGAATTGTCCCTACTGACCTGAGTAACGAAATGTCCCGGTCATATCTGGAATACGCCATGAGCGTCATTGTTGGACGGGCGTTGCCAGATGCGCGGGACGGACTCAAACCCGTTCACCGTCGCATTCTTTACGCGATGTATGAATTGGGGTTAACTCCAGATCGACCGTTTCGGAAATGCGCTCGGGTGGTGGGGGAGGTGTTAGGGAAATACCACCCCCACGGGGATACGGCGGTTTATGATGCCCTAGTACGCATGGCGCAGAACTTCTCCATGCGAGATCCCTTGATTGATGGACATGGGAATTTCGGGTCAGTGGACAATGATCCTCCGGCGGCCATGCGTTATACGGAGTGTCGTTTACATCGCCTGACGGTTAATGCACTCCTGCGAGATATTGAGTCGGAAACTGTTGATTTTGCCGATAATTTCGACGGTTCTCAACAAGAACCTGTGGTTTTGCCTTCGCGGATTCCCCAACTGTTATTAAATGGTTCCTCGGGAATTGCCGTAGGGATGGCGACCAATATTCCCCCCCACAATTTAGCGGAGTTGGTGGATGGTTTGATTGCTTTAATCGAAAACCCGGAAATTAGCATTGCGGAATTAATGCACCATGTTAAGGCGCCTGATTTCCCAACGGGGGGGCAGATTCTGGGGACTTCGGGCATCCGGGACGCTTACTTTTCCGGACGCGGCTCCATTACGATGCAAGGGGTAGCCCAGATTGAGTTAATCGAACAGCGCGGCCGTCCTGACCGAGAGGCGATTATTGTTACAGAGTTACCCTATCAGACCAATAAGGCGGCACTGATTGAAAAAATTGCCGAGTTGGTCAATGATAAGCGCATTGATGGCATTGCAGATATCCGGGATGAAAGCGATCGCGACGGAATGCGAATTGTCATCGAACTTAAGCGGGATGCGGTGGCGAGGGTGGTGTTAAATAATCTCTACAAACAAACCCCCCTGCGTACCAACTTCGGGGCCAATATGTTAGCCCTCGTGAACGGAGAACCCCAACTCCTTGACCTGAAACGCTTTTTAGAGGTCTTCCTCGATTTCCGCGTGGAAGCCATTACCCGACGCACCCAGTACGAACTGCGCAAAGCCCAAGAACGGGATCATATTTTACAAGGGTTACTCATTGCCCTGGAAAATCTAGATGCGGTGATTCGCCTCATCCGGGCGGCTGCCGATACAGCCAGCGCGAAACAGGAGTTAATCGAGGGTTTTGGTTTATCGGAAGTCCAAGCGGATGCAATCTTACAGATGCAGTTACGCCGTTTAACGGCCTTGGAAGCGGAAAAAATTACCGCCGAACACGAACAACTATTAGCCCAAATCACCGACCTTGAGGACATTCTGGCACGGAAAGAACGGATTAACGCCATTATTATCGAAGAGGCGACCCAGATTAAAACTATTCATGAGTCCCCCCGTCGGACGGAGGTTTTATTACAAGAGGGGGATTTAGATGAGCGGGATTTAATTGCCAATGAGCCGGCCATGATTCTGTTAACGGAACAGGGCTATATTAAACGGATGCCCGTTTCTACCTTTGAAGCCCAAAACCGCGCCACACGGGGACGGGCGGGGGCGAAAATTAAGGAGGATGACGGGGTAGAACATTTCTTGACCTGTTGTGACCATGACAAGGTGTTATTTTTTAGCGATCGCGGTTTAGTCTACTGTCTCAATGCCTACAAAATTCCCACCGCCTCCCGTACCGCCCGAGGGGTGCCGATTGTCCAGATGTTGCCCATCCCCCGGGATGAAAAGATCACCTCTTTAGTGGCCGTGAGCGAGTTTACCGATGATCAGTTTTTGGTCATGTTAACCCGCAAAGGCTACATCAAAAAAACCCCCCTTGATGCCTTTAGTAATATTCGCACCAATGGTTTAATCGCCATTTCCCTGGCCGAAGGCGACCAACTGCGCTGGGTGCGCTTGGCCACCTCGGAAGATAGCGTCATTGTGGGATCTCAGCAGGGGATGGCCATTCATTTTAAAGTGGGGGACGAACAACTGCGCCCCCTCGGACGAGCGACGCGGGGCGTTAAGTCCATGAAACTGCGCAATAATGACCAGTTGATTAGTATGGACATTCTCCCGGCTCAAATTGCGGCGAAGATTGCCAATAGTGAGAGCGAAGAGGAGGAGGAGACTAGCGAAGACCTCAACGGGAGCGAGGAAGTGATCACCGAAGTCACCGAGGGGCCTTGGGTGTTGGTAGTGACGCGACGGGGTTTCGGGAAACGGATTCCGGTGCATCAATTCCGCTTACAACGACGGGCGGGGATTGGTTTGCGCTCGATTCGTTTCCGTATGCCACAGGATGAGTTAGTGGGCTTAAAAATCGTCTATCAGGACAGTGAGTTAATGTTAATCACCAATCGGGGGATTATCGTCCGCCAGGCCGTGAGTGCCATTTCTCCCCAGTCTCGGATGGCGACGGGGGTTCGTTTGCAGCGTTTGGATGAAGATGATGCGATCGCCGCCATTGCCATTGTTCCCACCAGTGGAGAAAGCGAAACCGAGAACCCCGAAGCCTTAGAAGAAGAGTAAACCCCAATCTTGACCAGTTAAAACCCAGAGAACAGGGAACAGGGAACGGGGAACAGGGAACAGGGAATTGGGAATTGGGAGTCGGGAATCGGGAGTCGGGAGTCGGGAGATTGCCTCTCCCCTGCTCCCCTGCTCCCCCTCTCCCCCTCTCCCTTAAAATTCCCCTAAACGACCCTTGAAACATCAACATTCAGCGCCTCAGCCACTTGTTCCGGGGTTAACCCTAGCTGCAACAAACGAGCAATCGCCTGTACTTGGGATTGTTCCAGTTCTCTAGCTCGCTGTTCCGCCGCGTCTCGCTGCTGTTCCGCGATGCGCGCCCTTTCCTCCCCCGTCAACAAGAGATTCCCCTCCCCATCCCACCATCTCGCCCATAACTGGGTTTGATTCTGATAGTTCCCCTGCCAAAGCCCTAAAAACACATTTAACGGCTCTTTGAACCTCCCATCGCTGAAAGCGAGGGATTCCCATATAGACTCTTATCTAGACCGAAGTCCCCGACAGAACGCCATGACTGGGCTGTTTGACCACGGGCGCACCGACCGCAGTTAATCCACGCTGTTTTACTATCATTGAAGCAGGAACATCCCGATCCACGGTGTAGCCACATTCAGAGCAAGAGTGAACCCTTTGAGAGAGTTCTTTCTGACCTGTATGGGTTCCACATTCAGGACAAACTTGAGAGGTATAGTCTGGATTGACCTTGGCAAAATATGTATCCGTTTGAGAGCAAACATATTGCAAGATAGTAAAGAATTGACCTAAACCTATATCTAGAGACTGCTTACAGAATAGTCCTCTACTCCAAGCTGTGAAGTTAATATCTTCAACAAATACCATCCCGACTCCATCACAGAGTTGATGGGCTAACTTGAAGTGGTAATCCTTTCTTCTGTTGGCTACGGCCTCATGTAATAGAGCGATCCGATGCTGTAGTTTCTGCCATTTATTAGACCCTTTGTTTTTATTTTTAAGCCTTCTTTGTAGTAATTTAATCTTACGCAGTGCTTTATCTAAAAACTTCGGTCTAGGAAGAATCAAACCGTCGGAAGTTGCCAGCATACTTTGAATCCCAACATCAATCCCCAAAGCGTGACCATGAGGTATTGGGGTTGGGATATTAACATCAAGCTCAATTGCTAAGTTGACATAGTAACCCGATGCTTTCTTGATTACTTGAACTTGTTTGATCTTAAAACCCTCTGGAATATCCCGTGACTTGACAAACTTAACTTCCCCCAATAGAGGCATCTTTAGCTTGTTACCATTGACTTCAATTCTGCTACTAACTAAATTAAAAGACTTCATGTTCCTTTTGAAGCGAGGAAAACCTAGTCCCTTGCTTTTCATGTCGTTAAACGCCCGATCTAATTTCCGCAATGTTTGCTGCATCGCTTGGGCATTACCAGACTTAAGGAAATCGTTAGTCTTTTTAGCTTGGGTTAAATTGGCAGATTGAGTAGGGTAGTTAGGATATTCAAAGGGAGCAACAATATATTCAGAACGAATAGAGCAAGCGTTGACCTGACAACTACGACTGTTATACCAAAGCTTTCTTTGGGCTAAAGCATAGTTCCAAACAGATTGGCAGACAGTTAAATTTAATTCGATCTTCTCTGTCTGCTCTTTGGTTGGAATTATCTTATAGTTGTAAGTAAGGTTAAGCATTCAATTCTTGCTCATTGCTAGTAAGATTATAGCAGGATTTTACAATTTGGGGTATGCTGTTGTAATATGTCGTCATTCATCCCGTCGATAAAATCGAGGGTCTTCTTCCGACGATCAAGATAATGTCCCCGCTCATTAGGAGTAACAGCTTGATAGTGACCATTATTCCAGTGATAAACCTCCAACGTTCCCAGACTCATAATAAAAATGCCATAATAGGGAATGCGCATCACTTGCTCATAAACCCAAAACTTACCCGGTTTAATGACATCTCGATTGGTCCGAGAGAGGGGAGTATTATCCCGTTCTTCCGCCCCATTACCACTGGCAAATTCAATCGCCACAAGGGGGGCAATATGTTCTTGCCAAAGGACATAAGAACGGCGAAATTGACCGTTTAGTAAAGGCGGGACATTGGGAACATAAAACCAGTCAGGAGCTTCTGAACCTCTTTCCGGTGGGTCAGTTTGTCGCCAATAGATGCCGCTATCTTGCCCGATAGTATATTGTCCATCGGGATGAATAGCTTGCAAAACCGGACCGAGGGAATCCGTGAGAATAATACTTTGGGGATGCTCTTGGAAATTTTTCGCAAAATTGCCGTCTTTATCAGGAAGCTGGGTATGATCAGGTAAAGGCTTTGTCTCAATTGATTGAGTCATCATAGATTCACTCATCATGCTCCAGTTTATACCTGTTTATTCCTATTATAATACTGCGATTTAGTTGCGGTGCAAAACTCTATTTTTTGTTTAAAAATAGCAAAAAATAGAGAATTAATTCAGGTAACATTCATCACTAAATACTGTTAGCAGTTACAACATCCATTGTACCTTAATTGAGAGACTAAATACCAATGACTTGGTTATTTTCTTGGCTTAAATTCTGCACCCATACAACATCTCAAAAAGAGAATTCTAGATACTCGTTGGGAAATTCTTACATACCATTAATGTTAATTTTTGTCAACTTATTAATGTATTTGCCCCAACAAAAACCCCTTTTTGCCCAAACCATCACCCCCGCCAACGACGGCACCGGCACCCTCATCACCCCTAACGGCAATCAGATCCAAATCACAGGCGGCACTCCTTCCTCAGATGGAAAAAACCTCTTTCACAGCTTCCAACAATTTGGCCTCAACTCCCAACAAATCGCCGACTTTCTGAGTAATTCCCAACACCAGAACATTCTTGGCCGCATCGTTGGGGGAGATCCTTCCGTGATTAACGGCCTGCTGCAAGTGACAGGTAGTAACGCCAACTTGTACCTAATGAACCCGGCCGGGATTATTTTTGGTCCACAAGCACAACTCAACGTTCCGGGAGACTTTTTCGCCACCACCGCTACAGGAATTGGATTTGGTAATAATAACTGGTTCAATGCTTGGGGTGAAAATGACTACAGCAACTTAACCGGAACTCCCTTTCAATTTGCTTTTGATTTAAACCCAAATGGCAGTATTATCAACGCAGGGGAATTAGCCCTCAATCCCGGACAAACCCTCACCCTCTTAGGCGGACAAGTCATCAACACAGGTGGATTAAGCGCCCCCGCAGGGAGCATTATCATTAGTGCCGTGCCAGAGCAAGGTGTTGTCACCCTCTCCCAACCCGGACACCTGTTAAGCTTAGAAATCACCCCTCCCCGCAACAGTGACGGCCAGATTTTACCCATCACCCCTTTAGATTTACCCCAACTACTCACCGGGGCCTCGGTGGAAACGGGGTTAACAGTACAGGATAATCAAGTCACCCTCAACGCCACAGCAACCCTATTGCCTAGCACACCGGGCCTGACTATCCTTGGGGGAGAATTGTCTGTGGCAGGGGTTACAGGGGGCAATATCTACGGTTTAGGGGCGATTGTGGGGGTATTTAACGGCACGATTAACGCCTCGGGAGACTTAGGAGGAGGGAATGTTTTCTTGGGGGGAGATTATCGAGGACAAGGTACGATTCCCAATGCTTGGCGGACGTTGGTTAATGGGAATTCCCGGATTAGTGCCGATGCGCTGACTACGGGAGACGGGGGAAAGGTGATTTTGTGGGCGGATGATTTCACCGGGTTTTATGGGGAAATTACGGTGAGAGGGGGAGCCGAGGGAGGAGATGGGGGTTTTGTGGAGGTGTCGGGAAAACAGGATTTAGTGTTCCGGGGTAAGGTCGATTTAACGGCCGCTCATGGATTGGCGGGGACACTGTTACTGGATCCTGAGAATATTCGGATTGTTGCCTTTGATGGAGCTAATGATGGTGAAATAGCAGATGGTCAAATTTTAGCGGGGGATTCGCCGGGGGCAACGTTTACCATTAGCGCAACGGCACTAACTGATCTGTTCTTCGGCACGGTTATTTTAGAAGCGACCAATGACATCACGGTTGACCCGGGGATTTCCCTAAGTTTTACCAGTAGTGTGACTAATTTAATTATCCGTGCGGATGCGGATCGAGATGGGAATGGGGTGTTTAGTATGGATCCGTCCCAGTCTTTGAATTTTGTGGGAACGGATCTCACGATTGAAGGGGCAGAAATTACTTTAGGAAATTTGTCTTTTAATGACGGGGGAGATGTTACGCTGACGACGACACAAAGCCGCTCTTTTGGCGGGAATATTCTCTTTAATTCCATTGACGCATTAGGAAACGTGACGATTGCGGCGAATGGGACAGTACGGGGAACAGGAGTGGGGGTTGATTATACAATTGAAACGGATGCAGGCTCTACGGTGAGTATTACCCATGATGGAGGGTCAACTAATGCGCCGTTTGTGCTGAATGATGCCACAGTCAATGGATTAGCGTCCGGTATTCTCTTGAGGGATTCTCCCGACATAGAGGTGAATTCGGGGTCTTATCCAGTGCTGCCAAGTGGGGGAGCGGTGAATCCTCACCCTCAAGTGACGATTACTTCAGTGAATAGTCCCCCGACGGTGCAACCTCTCAGCGTTCCCCTGACATCAGGCCAGTCGGTTTCTTTTGGCTATACTCAACTCTTGGGTCAAATTAGTGATGTGAATGGTGATTTGATTACTAGCATTACGTTGAGTAATTTTAGTGATCAAGGGACGTTAAGGGTCAATGGAATTCCGGTGACTGGCGATTCGGTGGTTTTGTCTCCGGGGGATGCGGTGGAGTTTACGCCGTTCTCGACGGCATCGGGTGAGTTGATTTTATTTCGTCTCAATGCCAGTGATGGGGTGGCTTTCGGGTCGAGTAATATTTTGGGGGTCTTGCCGCCTCCTCCGGGTTCCCCAACACCTCCCCCAGGCTCCCCAACACCTCCCCCAGGCTCTCCAACACCTCCCCCCGATGGGGAAGCCCCTGTTCCAGAAGACTCTGGAGCGTTTGATTTCCGCGATTGTGTGGGCTGTGAGGATCTGTTGTTGGGGGATGAACAGGGGGATGATTGGTTTGAGGAGGGGGAGAGTTTTGATGAGGTGATGGGGGATGGTTCTTCGGTTTTGGATACGGTTCAAGAGGAACTCGATAGTAGCTTTACGTCGGAGTTTGAGGAGTATTTTGAGGGGTTGATTGAAGATGTGCCTGAAGTGACACTAGGGGAAGCTCAGGATGTTTTAACGAATATTGCGCGTCAAGCTGATATTACTCCGGCTTTGGTTTATGTGAGTTTTGGGGCTTCGGTGGCGAATTTATTCCCGCCGGATTTGTCTGAGGAGCGTCTTTTTGCCTCGGCGAATCCTCTATTTTGGGATTTGGCACAAAATCAACAGGAGAGTCCTTTTGGGTCGGAGAGTGATGAGTTGAGGCTGGTTCTGATTACGCCTCAAGGTCGCCCAATTATTCGGACGGTGTTTGGGGTGACGCGAGGTCAGGTGATGGAACAGGCGGATCACTTGCGCCGCACGGTGACGAATGCTCGCCGTCCGAGGGCTTTTATGGAACCTGCCCAACAGTTATATCAGTGGGTGATTGCTCCGTTGGAACGGGAGTTAGAGGCGCGGGAGATTGATAATATTGCTTTTGTGATGGATGGGGGATTGCGATCGCTCCCTATTGCCGCTCTCCATGATGGCAACCAGTTCCTGATTGAGCGGTTTAGTCTAGGGATGATGCCCAGTTTAGCGCTCACGGATACGACCTATCGGGATTTGCGCGGTACCCAAGTGTTAGCGATGGGAGCATCTGAGTTTAATCTCAGGGATGAGGAGGTGGAGTTACTCCCACTTCCGGGGGTGCCTTTTGAGTTGGAGTTAATCACCCAAAAGTTATGGCAGGGGTCTAAGTTTCTCAATGAACAGTTCACGGTGGAAAATTTGCGGGCGACTCGCGCTCAACGGCCTTATGGTATTGTGCATTTGGGGACACATGGGGCGTTTAAACCGGGGCGGATTACGGAGTCCTATTTAGCGTTACATCATGGCAAGGTGCCGTTACCCAATTTGCGAGAGTTGGGATTACACCGTCCTCCGGTGGATTTGCTGGTGTTGAGTGCTTGTCAGACGGCACTGGGCGATCGCAATGCGGAATTAGGTTTCGCTGGCCTCGCCGTCGCATCAGGGGCTAGAACCGCTTTAGGGAGTCTTTGGTATGTGAGTGATCAAGGAACTGCCACCTTAATGGCTAGTTTTTATCAGGCTCTCCAAGAACAATCAACCAAAACCGAAGCCCTACAACAAGCACAACTCGCCATGTTACGCGGTGAAGCCCGAGTTGAGGCCGGAGAGTTAATTATGGGTGACACTCGTTTCCCCCTCAGTCCAGAGTTAGCCACTTTAGGGGATGCGAACCTCACTCATCCTTACTATTGGAGTTCCTTTACACTAATTGGCAGTCCTTGGTAAGTCGTGCCAGAATTAGTGTTATTTGACCCGAAAAAACGATTTTAGGAGGAAAAAACTCACGATGGTTCAACTCTCAAAAGGTGCTAAGTCATTTAGCATTTTATCGGGGACGGCTGCCCTAACGATTGCTCTTGCCCCGGCTCTTCAAGCGGCTTCTTTTACCATTGACAACATTACTGGAACTTGGGCTAATCTTCAAGGCACCAGTGTTTTTAACGGACTCGGAACAGACCAAGTTCGCTGGGGAGATCCCGCAACTCTTAGCGGTCAAAGTGGGTTAGGTTTTCAGACGACTGCCAGTTTAGGTTTAATTAGTAGTGGGAGCAATTTTGTTTTAGGAGAACTGACCCATTTTAACTTTCCGGTGTGGGGTGGAACGGCAGCCTCTGAAGTCGATTTGTTACTTTCAATGGCGATTGATGGGGTGAATTATGCTTTTAACTACACCTTTACGATTGATGAAACGCCCAATGTTGCTGGCCTCTGTCCAGCTTTTCAAATCAGTAGCACCCCTTGTGATGATAAAATTGATTTCACCAATCCTTTTAGCAGCACGACACTTAATAAGGATGGGTTTAAATATACTTTGGAATTGTTAGGATTTAGCAGCACGATGACCGGATTTGCGCCCGTTTCTTCCTTCATTACCGAAGAATATAAAGCCTCTTCCGCCTTTTTAGTCGCTCGGGTAATTAAAGATCCGACCTCCGTTCCTGAACCCACGTCTCTCTTAGGAATGCTATTCATTGTATTAGCAAGCGTAGGGATTAAACGACGAGTTTTTAGGTGAGAAAACTAGATGCTAGACTCAACAAGGGAATAGGTAATAGGGAATAGGTAATAGGTAATACTAATCAACTCCCGATTCCGGTTACTGCATCTAGACTTTGCTTGCTACCCTACGCGAACGATGGCCGCGAAGTCTAAGATTATAAAAAAAAATATTAAAAAATGTAAATTTTGCTAGACAGGGAGCAGGTATTTTGAGAGGATTATTTTAGAAAAAATGTTTCATAATTGGAGTGGTTGCAGCATTTTCAAAAACGCAACCACTCCCATTGTCAAGGATATCACCTGTCAAGTCAAAAGTCAAGACTCAAACCGAAATAACAATCCATTTGAAGCCTCCATGCTTTGAAAAATATAGCTAACTCTCGCTCGATGTTATTTTTGTTTTTCTGTCAGCAAGTCACACAGACCGTTCAATAATTCCCCCTCCTAACAACAATTCCCCATCATAAAAAACCGCCGCTTGTCCGGGAGTAATCCCAAACTGAGGTTCATCAAACACCACCTTAACCCGACCATCCCCTAAAGGAATCACATCAACAGGAACCGGAGGAGTGCGATAACGAACCCGCGCTTGACAACGGATGGGAGTTTCCGGAGCCGGAATCGACAGCCAATTGAGCCGTTGTACCGTACAATCCGGTTGGGTGGCATCTTCCCGACTGCCCACCACAACCCGATTCATCACCGGGTCCAAAGCCATCACATACAAGGGTTCTGGCGCAGCAATCCCAATCCCTTTCCGTTGTCCGATGGTGTAGTGGTGAATGCCTTGGTGTTGTCCTAAAACCTTACCCTCTTTGTTGACGATATCTCCCATTTTGCGGTCAATATAACGGTCTAAAAAATCCCGCATGGAGCCATGAGACTCCACCAAACATAAATCCTGACTTTCCGGTTTATCGGCCGTTTTTAGATTATATTGAGCGGCAATTTTCCGGGTTTCTTCCTTAGTCATTTCCCCCAAAGGAAACAAAGTATGAGCTAAAAACTCTTGACAGAGATCATACAAAAAATAAGACTGATCTTTGTGTTTATCCACCGCACAAAGCAACTGATAACGCCCACTGGCTTCATCGTAGCGAATGCGCGCATAGTGGCCTGTGGCAATGTAATCAATTCCTAACTCAGCTTGGGCATAATTCAACATCGGACCAAATTTGACCGTGCGATTACATTGAGAACAAGGTAAGGGTGTAACGCCCGATTCATAGCCCGAAACCAGATAGTCTACAATATGTTCTTGAAACAAGTCCCGACTATCAACCACATGATGGGGGACTTCTAACTGTTCACAAATCATTGCCGCGTCAACCATGCCTTCGGAACAGCATTGACCTTTCCCTTTCATTAACCAAAGGGTTAAACCAACGACTTGATGGCCTTGATGATGGAGGATGGCGGCGGCTGTTGAACTATCAACACCACCCGATAAACCGACAACTACTTTGCTCATAACAGGTTTAGGGAATGCGGGACACAAGGGTTAACGGTTAGTCAACCTAAGCGAAGAAAAAATTAAAATGAGAATAATCGCTTTACTATTATGGCGTATTTGTTGGAAACACAGTCTATAGGGTGGGTATGAAGAACTGTCTCAGATGGCCACAATGGATTAAGTCTCTTGGATTCTTGCCGGGAGTCCTCTTGGGGTGGGGGGCGTTCCAGGTGGCGACTTTGGCTCAAATTCCTACGTTTTTTCCCCCGGCCATACCCCAGCAATCTCCGGGGTCTGTGCCTGTGGTGGAGGAAAGTCAATTTTTTGGGGGGTATTCCTACGATAATGTTGATTTTCCGCCCCGTTTATCCCCCAATAGTCGCTTTTCGGTGCAGGTTCCCTATGAGGGGCCTTGGTCGTTGGAAAGGGCGCGTCGGGTAGACCGAGAGGCGTTTTTGCGATCAGATCAAATGATCCAAGTGGGGCGTTTTTCCTATGGGGATAATGCCTTGAATCGGACGCGGGAGTTGGAACGGGAAGGGTTACGGGTGAGGATTTTGGAGGAGGATAGGAATTTTAGCCGGGTGGTGTATGAGACGGGGGCAGGTTTTCCGCCTCCTGTTGGGGTGTTGCCTCCGGTCGTTGTACCGCCAACTCCTCCCGCCTATCGGGTCTGTCCTGATTCCAGAAGTAGCCCGACGGTGGATTTGTCGTCTCGGGGGTATTTGGTGGTGATTCCGACGGGGGAAGAACAGGTTTTAAGTCTCTGTCAAAATGTGCGGCGTATTGTTGATTTAAACCGTTTTGTGGTGATTCGTGACCAACCGCGAGGATTACATATTGCGGTGGGGTTCTTTCGACGTTTGGAGGAAGCCCAATATTGGCAAAGTCGTTTACAGTCTGAAGGGTTGACGAATGCCCGAGTATTTTACAATCGCTAGTGTGGTTAATTCCCCCACCCACAAGGGGATGGTTTTTTTTAGTAGATGTTATGAATATTCATTCAATTATGGTCACGGCTGACCAAATGCGCCAAATTGAGGGGCGAATTTTTGAAGCGGGGATGCCTGTTCCGGCTTTGATGGAGAAGGTGGCGGGGTTAATTACAAGGCGTTTTGTGGAGCTTTATCCTCTGTCTCGTTATCCCAAAGTGGGGGTTTTAATTGGGCCGGGACACAATGGGGGAGATGCGCTGGTGGTGGCGCGGGAGTTACATTTAAAGGGCTATATTATAGCAGGTTTTTGTCCGTTTGAAAAGAAGAAAGAGTTAACGGATTGTCATTTTAAGTATGTTCAAAGTTTGGGGATTTCGATTAGTCGGGAGATTGAGAGTTTATATGAGTGTGATGTTTTAATTGATGGGATTTTTGGTTTTGGTTTAACTCGGGAATTACGGGGGGAAATTGCGACGACGTTTGAGCGGATTAATCAATGGGGAAAGCCTGTTTTAAGTATTGATTTACCGTCGGGGATTCATACGGATACGGGGGAGGTTTTAGGGGTGGCGATTCGGGCGAGTCGGACGCTGTGTTTGGGGCTGTGGAAGATGGCCTGTTTTCAGGATGCGGCGCTGGGTCATTTGGGGGAGGTGGAGTTAGTGGAGTTTGGAATTCCGGGGGCGGATATTGAGGCGGTTTTACCCCATCCGGTGCTGATTCAACGGATGACGCGAGAGGTGTTTGTGGAGAGTTTACCGTTGCCGCGTCCGGTGGTGACGCATAAGTATAAACAGGGGCATTTGTTGTTAATTTGTGGGTCTAAACGCTTTGCGGGGGCGGCGCTGTTGAGTGGTTTGGGGGCGAGGGCGAGTGGAGTGGGGATGTTGTCGATTGCCATTCCGAGTTCTTTAAAGCCTATTTTGGTTAGTATGTTACCGGAGGCGTTGATTTTGGATTGCCCGGAAACGGAAACGGGTGCGATCGCAGAATTGCCCAATATCCCTTTAGAAGATTATAGCGCGATCGCCTGTGGTCCGGGCGTGAGTGTGGAGGCGGAGAACGCGGTGCAAGGGGTATTAGCCGCCCAATCCCCCCTGATTCTGGATGCTGATGGCTTAAATATCTTGGCGGTATCCCATACCCTAGCTATGCTTTCTCAACGGACTTCCCCGACGATTCTCACCCCCCATCTGGGCGAGTTTAAGCGCTTGTTTCCAGATATTCCTCCCCAAAATGCCTTAAGTGCTACGCAACAAGCGGCAGAACAAAGTGGTACTATAGTTTTGCTCAAAGGGGCGAGAACTTGTATTGCAGCCCCCCACGGTTCTCAATGGGTGATTGGGGAGAGTACACCAGCGCTGGCGAGAGGGGGGAGTGGGGATGTGTTAACGGGATTAATCGGGGGGTTAATTGCCCAAACCACGGCCTTAGAACGCCCTCTAGAGCAACGGGTAGCGGGTGC
Organism: Spirulina subsalsa PCC 9445; assembly: GCF_000314005.1. Classification (NCBI taxonomy): domain Bacteria; kingdom Bacillati; phylum Cyanobacteriota; class Cyanophyceae; order Spirulinales; family Spirulinaceae; genus Spirulina; species Spirulina subsalsa. The sequence goes on along the minus strand of NZ_JH980292.1, from coordinate 2,940,410 downwards.
GGCCTGGTGGCACGCCCAAGCGGGGATTTTAGCCGCCCGGGAGCGTACAGAATTGGGCGTTGATGCCTTTACCTTATCTCAGTATTTAGGGCGGGTTTTGCTCTCTGGGGCTGGCTGAATGAGTCTGTTTGTGAGAACAGGGGGGAAGCAAGGGAGCAGGGGGGCAGGGGAATAGCCAAAACTCTTTTATTTTAGGGAACGGGGAACAGGGAACAGGGAACAGGGGTGAGGTAATAGGTAATAAGTCTTAATTCCTTGTCTCCCTCTCTCCCCCTCCCCCCGACTCCCTAGGGCGCAAGCATTGCGCCCCTACACAGATTCCCGATTCCCTATTCCCGATTCCCCGTTCCCCGTTCCCTATTCCCTTGAAACGTTAAACCTAAATTGGACTCAATCTCACCCTCCGCTTGATTAGCCAAAAGTTTCAACTGTTCCAATACTTCTCCGGGTGCAGATTGCCATAATCCCCGTTGATTGGCTTCTAATAAACGTTCGGCCATATCCCGTAAAGCCCAAGGGTTTTTAGCCTGAATAAAAGCCTGAACGTTTTCCTCTAATAAATAAGCCTTGGCTACCCCTTCATACATAAAATCTTCTACACATTGGGCAGTGGCATCATAGGCAAATAAATAATCGACGGTGGCGGCCATTTCAAAAGCCCCTTTATAGCCATGACGCATGGCTCCCGCTATCCATTTGGGATTGACCACTCGGGAACGATACACCCGGGCAATTTCTTCTTTTAAATGGCGAATTTTGGGATGACTGGGCAGGGAATTATCACCGAAATACGTTGTAGGATTTTGCCCCGTAATCGCCCGCACGGCGGCTGTTAATCCCCCTTGGAATTGGTAGTAATCATCGGAGTCTAATAAATCATGTTCTCGGTTGTCTTGATTGTGCAGAACAATCTGTAAGTTTGCCAGTCGTTTTGCAAAGGCTTCTGGAGCAGAATCGCCGAGTTTTTGGGGCGAATAAGCGTAACTACTCCAGTTTAAATAAGCCCGGGCTAAGTCTTCGTCACTCGTCCAGTTTTGAGATTCAATTAACCCCTGCAATCCGGCTCCATAAGCTCCCGGTTTTGACCCGAAAATGCGATGTAAGGCACGAGTTTGGGCCTGTTCGACTTCTAGGCCGTTTTCTTGCCAAAAGTGGGTTTCCTGCTGCACCTGATGGGCTAGGGGATTGTCCTCTGGAGATTCGGACAGGTTGGCAACGGCGGCGATCGCATGATAAACCAGATCAATCAGATTGGGGAAGGCATCCCGGAAAAAGCCAGAAATCCGTAAGGTGACATCGACGCGAGGGCGATTTAACACGGAAAGGGGCAGGATTTCAAAGTCTACCACCCGACGGGATAACCCATCCCACACTGGACGCACCCCTAATAATGCTAACACTTGAGCAATATCATCTCCCCCTGTTCTCATGGTAGATGTTCCCCACACGGAAAGGGCTAAAGATTGGGGATATTCCCCATTTTCTTGGGTGTAACGTTCAATGACTAATTCAGCCGCTTTTCGCCCGACATCCCAAGCGGTTTCGGTGGGAATGCTCCGAATATCAACGGAGTAAAAGTTACGCCCGGTGGGTAATACTTCCGGCCGTCCTCGGGTGGGGGCGCCTGATGCCCCACTGGGGATATATTCGCCGTTTAATCCAGTCAGTAAGTTCTGAATTTCTTGCTCGGTTTCTTTTAAACTGGGGTAAAGAAATCCTCCCATCCAGTTTAGTTCGATTTGGGTTTTTTCCCCCACCCAGTCGGGGAATTGAGCCTGAGGATTATTCAGCATTTCCTCGACCAAAAAAATGGCTTTTTGTTCCAATTCTTCTACTATTTTACCCGCTTTTGTGCTACCATTGGTGTGGTAAATAATGACCGTTGGTTCAACGGCGAAGGGGTCGAAATCATAGCCCAAATCTTGGGCGAGGGCGGGAATTAAGCCCTTACGGCCTAAGCTAGAATGTCGGGCAATGGAAATCATTAAATCTCGCAGTTGTTCCCCTTGGGGGCATTGTCCAAAAATATGCAGTCCGTCGCGGATTTGGGCTTCTTTTAATTCGCAGAGGTAGCCATCGGCTAGGGTGAGAAATTGAGCTAAATCCTCGGGGCTGAATTGCCCAATCCCCAAGTCTTGCGCCAGATTTTCCTGCTGGACTAATTGGGTAATGCGATCGCCGATTAACTTCAAGCGGGAAGGATCTAGAGTTTGGGCTTCGTAATATTCATCAATTAAGGCCTCTAATTGTTGCAGGGGGCCATATAATTCTGCCCGAGTCAGGGGAGGGGTTAAATGGTCTAAAATAATGGCTTGTCCCCGTCGTTTAGCTTGTGAACCTTCCCCCGGATCGTTGACAATAAAGGGGTAAAAATTGGGAATCGTGCCTAGGGCAATTTCAGGATAACAAGTCTCTGACAGGGCGAGACTTTTCCCCGGTAGCCACTCTAAATTTCCATGTTTCCCCACATGAACAATGGCCTGAGATTGGAACACCTCCCGCAGCCAAAAATAATAGGCTAAATAGTGATGAGTGGGTTCTAAATCTGGGGCGTGGTAATTTAAACTAGGGTCTAAATCATACCCTCGGGAGGGTTGAATCCCCACAAAAATATTGCCCCATTGGATACCGGGTAAGGAAAAATCAGTGTCGGGAATGGCCCCCCACCGTTCTAAAATAGCCCCTTGTATTGATGGGGGTAAGGTGGCAAAATAAGCCTCATAAACGTCCCGAGAAAGGGTTTGTTGAACCGGTCTTAACCCTTGACTTTCGAGGTCATTTGTGCTAAAAGAAATCAGTTGCTGAATGAGATCATCGCCAGAGGTTGGTAAGGGATGACACCCCACCTCATAGCCAGCGTCCTGTAATGCCCTTAAAATGCCCACACAACTGGCTGGAGTATCTAACCCCACTCCATTGGCTATTCGACCATCTTTGTTGGGATAATTGGCTAAAATGAGGGCAATTTTGCGGTTCTGGGGAGGGGTTTGTTTCAAGTCTACCCAACGTTTCGCACAATGGGCGACAAATTGCAGGCGATCGCATCGAGACTGATAAACCACCACATCCGTTTCCAAATCAGCATTCCAACTGGCCACAGACTTAAACGAAATCGCCCGAGTAATCACCCGTCCATCCACCTCCGGCAGTGCCACATTCATGGCCACATCCCGAGGCGTTAATCCCTGATCACTTTGTTCCCATTGTGCCTCCGTTCCTCCACTCAAAATCACCTGCATCACCGGAACATTTAAGCGTTTCCATAACCCTAACTGTTCCGCTTCTCCCATTTTTGCCAGAGAAAAGCTAGTAGTATTCAATAACAATTCAATCCCGGACAAATAGCCCAATAATTTCCCATGTAACGACTCATCTCGTAACGAGGAAACAAATACAGCTACCGGACATAACTCCAGTTGAGATAAAGCCTCAATCAATCCATCAATCGGGGCAAGATTCCCCGCGAGGTAGTGGGAACGGTAAAATAAAATCCCCACCTTGGGTAAATGATTGTGAGTCAAAACAGGAGCATATATCCCCACATTTTCGACCGTTTTTGGCAAATCAGGCTGATAGTTTGTTCCCAGAGAAACATCCGCAACAAACTGTAAACCTTGCACGAAATTATCCACCCCACCCGCTAACAAATAACTCCAGAGTTGATTAACATCTGCCAGAGATACGCTAGAATGACTCATTAACTCCGGATCAGGACGATCATCCCCCGGAATTAACCATAACTCAATCCCCTCTTGCTCAACCCAATCTTGCACCACTTCCAAACCATAAGACCAATAGGATTGTCCACCTAACAAGCGCAAAATGATCACTTTGGCCTGACTTAACACCTGTTCCCCATAATGATCAATACTCAATTGTTGCTGTAATTGCAGGATATTTACAGCGCGGATTGCCGGAAAACCTACAGGTAAATGAGCAATCGCCCCCCCCAAAGTTTGAATATCTGTATCGGCGGCGGTAAGGAATATAATAGGGGCAGGGGTTTGTTCAATCAGAATCACCCCCTCAGTGTCAGGACTCCATCCTCCGGGTGTGGCAGCGATGCGGTGCATAATTCGTTATTCACTCCTTGTGAATTCTCTAAAACTTTTGAAGTCTCTAGAACCTGTATTTATTTTAGTGATTTCATTGATTAGATAATCTACTTATCTCACAAAAAAAGTGTCTCACAGAATAAAGCTTAAAATCCATGAAAAAACTTGATATCATTATACAGCAAAGCCAACTGATTGAGCGACTTATTTTAGATCGAAATACTACGGTCAAAATCGGTACATTTGATCAGTTTTGGATTGACCCTCAAGGTCATGTTGTGGATGGCTTAATCTGTAGACATGGCTTTTTAAATCAGCAAAAAAAATATATTCCTTGGTCACAAGTTGAAACCATTGGCGAAGATAGCATTCTAGTTGATTGTAGCGAAAAAAGCAAGCAAAAACCCGGGAAATGTTCGTTAATCATTGGTCATGAACTCTGGAGTTCTCAAGGCAATAAGATCGGGAAGTTGGTTGATTTTATCTTTCATCGAGAGACGGGAGACATCAAAGGCTACTTATTTGTTAAAGAGGGCTGGAAAGGGGCGTTATTTGAAGGGGTGCATATCTTATCTCCTCTCGGTATATCGAGGGTGGGAGATAAGCGCGTGATGGTTTTACAAGCAGCCTTAGATAAAGCCGAAAAATATCAAGAAGGATTGGGAAGCAAATTTGAACAGGCGATGCAGTTTTTACAGGAAGATTATCAAAAAACTAAACAAGATTTAGATGCAACCTTAGAAGCAACTTTAGACCGAACAAAACAGGTCACTGAACGGTTAAAAGATACGGCTCAATCAATGACCCAATTCCGGCAAAATAACGAAGCAGACCCCAGAGACTCAAATCCCCCTACCCATGATATAATCACTGAAGACAATCTAGAAAAACCCGAAACTCCAGATTCTGACCCCATCAAGGAGGAATAAGGCACCATGCAAAGACAAGTTCATGCTTTACTGGTTTTGGGGTTTATTATTGCTTCCCTAACCCTGATTTTTGTCCTACAAAATCCCGACTATGTGGCGATTAATTTTATCAAATGGGAAGGAGAAACCCCCCTCGCTCTGCTGTTAGTCATTACCCTAGCCAGTGGGGTGATTATTGGCTTAATTTGTGCTATTCCTACCCTTTTTGCTAAAAATACCCAAATCACTCGACAAAAGCGAGAAAATAAGGAGATTTACGAACAATTGCTAGAGGCTAAAATACAAATTGAGAGCCAAGAAAAGCGGATTAAATATCTTGAATCTCATTTGAACAACGCTGATTTTAACACAACCTTTGATTCCTAATGTTAGACTCCTTAAAACACCAACTCATTGTTTCTTGCCAAGCGCCAGTAGACTCTCCCTTACATGATCCATTAATCATTGCAGCCTTCGCTAAAGCGGCTATTTTGCGGGGGGCGGTGGGGGTGAGAATTGACACCCCAACTCATGTTAAAGCGGTGCGGCAACAGTTGCCAGAAGTCCCGATTATTGGGCTGTGGAAACAGCAAATTCCGGGCTATTCCGTGTATATTACCCCCCGTTTTGAGGATGCGATCGCCATTGGGGAGGCGGGAGCCGATATTATCGCCATTGATGCCACTTCCAGACCACGACCTAATCTAGAAAAAGTGACAGATTTAATCTATAAAATTCATCAAGACTTAGGAAAATTAGTCATGGCGGATGTAGATGATTTAGAGAGTGCTAGAATGGCTGTTAAAGCGGGTGTAGATATCGTGGGAACGACACTATACGGTTACACAGAAAAAACCCAAACCTGTGAACCGCCGGGGTGGGATTTATTACAAGAAATGGTTAAAGAATTTGAGGTTCCTGTGATTTGTGAAGGGGGAATTGCTACCCCAGAGATGGCGAAAAAAGCGTTAGAGTTAGGGGCTTATTCTGTAGTTGTGGGGGGGGCAATTACGGGAGTTGATTTAAAGTTACAAGCCTTTCAAGCGGTATTTTCCCCGGGGGGATTAGTGGGGAATTAGGCTAATTCTTAGACGGAAGTTGGGAATCCGGTGTAGGGAATCGGGTGTCGGGGGGAGGGGGAGAGAGGGAGACAAGGAATTAAGACTTATTACCTATTACCTCACCCCTGTTCCCTGTTCCCTGTTCCCCGTTCCCTAAAATAAAAGAGTTTTGGTTATTCACTATCCACTATTCCCCCGCTCCCCTGCTCCCCGTTCCCTAGCCCAGTGATTCACCCAGCCCGACTCGCCCGCAATTGACCACAAGCAGCATCGGCTTCTAATCCTCGGGAATAACGCACACTGACAGCAATATTATGACGCTTTAACCCCTGCATAAACTGTTCAATCCCTTCGTGGCTGGGGCGCTGATAATCGACCTCAGAAATGGGATTGTAGGGGATGAGATTTACATGAGTTTGGAAACCCCGTAAATGTTGGGCTAACTCGGCCGCGTGTTGGGGTAAATCATTCACGCCGGCTAATAAGATATATTCAAACGTCACTCGTCGTCCGGTGATTTGCACATATTGGCGACAGTCGGCCATCAGTTGTTCTAGGGTGTAATGTTGGGCGCTGGGGATGAGTTTTTCTCGCAACGCTTGGTTAGAGGCATGGAGACTGACGGCAAAGGTGACTTGTAACTGGTGTTGGGCTAACTGAAGGATGCGTTTAGGGAGGCCAACGGTGGACACTGTGAGCGATCGCTGTCCAATCCCCACATCATGGTTTAATACCCTCAGCGCCGTCACTACAGCCTCTAAATTCAGTAACGGTTCCCCCATCCCCATAAACACCACATGACTCACCCGTTGCTGAAAATCCTCCTGCACCGTTAACACCTGATCAACAATTTCGTGAGGGTGGAGATTGCGCGTAAATCCCCCCTTTCCTGTGGCACAAAAATCACAGGCCATCGGACACCCCACCTGAGAAGACACACAAACCGTTAGACGTTTGGCGCTGGGAATGCCCACGCTTTCAATGATTAAACCGTCTGTCAAGCGTAACAGGTACTTCCGGGTACCATCTGGGGCAACGGTGCGATAATGAACCGTAGAACGGCCAATGGTGACGTTTTCTTGGGCCTCTCGCCACGCTTTGGGAAACACTGAAATTTCCGTTAGAGAATGCGCCCCTTTTTGATACAGCCATTGGTGCAACTGTTTCCCTCGATAACGGGGTTGACCTTGGGATTCAACCCAATGGGTTAATTCGGCTAAAGATTGACCCAGTAAAACGTCATTCGGGGTGAGGGAAGGAGAGGAAATAGTCACGATGCTTAAACCGGATGAAGTGCCTTGACTATTGTAGGGCTTACTGAATCACTCTGCTAGTCGGGAACAGGGAACAGGGAGAGTCGGAAAAAAGTAAGCCTTTAACTGGGGTCTACTGAATAAACCCTTAAAACATCAGCCCCAACGGCCTGCATTTTAGCCTCATTTTCTTGGGCTAAGGCAATCCGTCCCGTCAGTCGGGGAAGTAACACTTGCCATTGTAAGGGGGAAAGTTCTCCCAGCCAACTAATAGCGGTTTCTTCACTCACGGTTATTTCTTCTTCCATTAAGACATTCATCACCACAAAAGAAAGGATTAAGTTGCCATTTTCCGCACTCACCCCCGTATGATCAATCAGTAATGTCACCGCTTCCGGTTGGGGATGTTGGGCGAGGGTATACAGGGCATGGCGCAGGTTTTCGGCAATAGTTTCCTCTTCTTGTGTCCAGTCTGGAAAAATAATTAAATTAATGGCTTTGAGTTGTAAAAAATCTAGGGTAGCGAGTAATAATTTTTCCTGCACAGTAGTAGCCATTTTTGCCCAAGGAAATGATTGGGCTTGTTTTAACCCTTGGGCAATTAATCCTTGTCGAATTAAAGGTTTTTGTACCTCACAGAGGGCATTACTCATCCCCTCTACATCATATTCGTTAATATAAATAGCCGCATCTCCGGCGACTTCCGGGATAGAGGCATTGGCGCAAGTAATCACCGGACAACCACAGGCCATTGCTTCTAAAATCGGTAAGCCAAAGCCTTCATATTTGGAGGGATAAACTAGGGCAACTGCTCCCCCATAGGCTAATCTTAATTCTTCGTCGGTGAGGGTTAATAAATGGATAACGGTACCGGGAACTAAATTTCTAAGTTTATCTTCTAAAATGCCGTAAGTTCCCGTACAAACTAATTCAAAACCTTGCCGAGAACACAGTTGAGCAAAGGCTTTAAAAAATAGGGGGGCATTTTTATAGCCTGTGCCGGGGGCGGAGAGGAGAAAATAAGGTTTTTGGATGCCATATTTTAGCCTGAATTGTTCAATTTCTGACGCGGTGGGAGGGATAAAGGGGGCTTTTACGCCACAGTGGGCAACGGTGACGGAGGAGACGTGGGGGAAGAGTTTTTGTAAGTCTTGGGCGGTGTTGTGGGAAATGGCCAGAAAGCCGCTAGCGCGTTGGATGGCGGCGTGTTTTTCTTGCCACATGGGATTATTAAAATTAGCCCCTAAGACTTCGGGAATCATATCATAAGCCATGAAGACGGAGGGGGTGGAAGTGGGGAAACTGTAGTAGGTTGAGATGAATAAGTCGGCTTGATTGCGATCGCATAATTCCTGTAATTGGACTTGATCTCCCGCCAAATCGTTATAATTATGCTCTGGTAAGGTTTGATATTGAATCCCGGCAATCTTTGGCGCACTCCCTGCCCGATCAATTACAATTAGATGTCGCCCGAATTCCTGTGTAGCCCACTCTTCCAATAAACTGCGCCACACCCGCGCAATTCCCGTTTGATAGCGTTGAAAAAATACCCCATCAATGACAATAATCGGTTTCGGGGGGCTAAGTTGGGGCGGGGATAATGGCAGGGCATTTAAGTTAAAATTCCAAGCCCCTGTTCCATCTTTCCTCATAATCGGTTCAATCCCCAAAGGGATACTATGATCTACCATTGTATCATCCCCCACCCAAGGGAAATATTCCCGCAATAACACCGGAAACTGTTCCGCTTTCTGCAACTGTTGCCAGTAATTCAAAGCCTGTGTATAGCCATAATACTGTTCTTTAAACTGTAATTGTTCCGGCAGAACATAGGCAAAATGTTGAAAAATTAAGCCCTTTTGGGATGTTTCTTCATGCCTAAATGGATTAACGGCGGCGACATTCTTAAACTTCCCATCGGCTAACGGTTCAACTAATACAGGGGGTTCATGGGCAGCCCAAAAATAACCGGGTTTATAGCGCCACGTTCTCAGCCAATCCTGTTGGGGGTTTTGGCTGTAACAGTTGCGCGTGGTGACAATTAAATCCTCTCCCACAAAGTACCAACACCAATAATAAGCGGCGGTTTTTTCCGGGTGACTAATAAATAAGTTCCGCGTCTGTTTAATCTGCTCAACTGTCCATAATTCATCGACATCAATCTGCCACAATAAACACTCTTCTTGAATATTTTTGAGGGGAGCATTAACCATTTCCCGTTTCCCCTCCCAGAATGTGCCTTTAGGCTGACGATAGAGGGTAATATTATCTGGGTATTGGGCAACTAATTGATCTAAATAGTCTGAGGTGCCATCCTGACTCAATCCGTCTCGATGGATGGCATCAGTGACTTGTCCTCCTAACTTCACACTCCACGCCGTATCATGTTTTAAATCAGCGACTCCTTCCACAATATGCCAGTGCCAAGGAAAGGGTAATTGTTGCAAGATTTCAATATGATAACGGATGAAGGGTTCACCGTTTAAAACAATGGTGAAAAAGTGGACGGGTAAGGCCCGAAAGGCGATATAGTTTTCATAAAAAGCCTGGGAATCATGGACTAATTCGCCGATTTCTCCCTCTGGAGTGATTTCGTGGCACTCATACCCTTGAGCCGCTAAAAGGTTAAAGGTTTCCTGGGCGGTTTTATTCAAGCCTTCTAGCATTTTTTGCGAGATTTCAAATTGAATAAACCGCGCTTTTTTCTGGGCAAGGAGTTGTTCCGCCCCTTGGAAAACATAACTTTCTGCGCCTTCTACATCGACTTTTAAAAAGTCTATTGTTTCAATGTTATTCTCTTGACAAAATGTATCTAGTGTGATAGCTTCGACCTGTTCTGTTTTAACAATCGGCACAATTTCATAGTTGCCGTGAGGGTCACTCATCACAGGTTTTCCTAAGCTATTCCAAGCAGAATAATCATCGGGAAACTCGTTAAATTCTAGGGTGGTATTTTCGGCGTAGACGGCTTTTTGAGTCAGGGTAATGTTATTGAGTTGATACTCCGTTAAACGGGTTTGCAGTTGCATAAAAATGCTAGAGGTGGGTTCAAAGGCGTAGACTCGCCCAAAGTAGCCGACTAACTGACTTAAGAGGATGGAATAATCACCAACATTTGCCCCCACATCAAAGACGGTGCCGCCTTTGGGGACTAAATTTTCTACCAGTTTTTGTTCTTTTTGTTCGGGATTGAGGGCAAGTTGAGCGAGAATATCTTGTTTTTTGTAAGGGGATGTGTTGCGTTTAAAGATGGCGTAACCGTTGCGGATTTGGCGATTTTCGGCAATCAGTTCATACTGCCAATCTTTGGCTAAACGGTAGTAGTTTTTATAGTTTTTGTAGGTGTTGATATCATCCAGCAGGATAAAGGTTGAGCCATAAACGGCTTGAAGTTCCGCCTCTCCGGCGAATTCTGAACCGTCGATGAGAACGAGATCAAATTGTTCTAGTTGTTGTTCTCGTTTAATGTATTCTATGCCGTTTTCTGTGCCGCCCCACTGTTGCACATAGTCTAGGTCTTGTTGTAGCCAGTTTAAAACGGTGGGGAGGGGATAGGCATTTAATCCGGTGCGATATTGGGTATAAAATTCCTCGACTTCGTTGGGGGTGGGGAATTGGTTTAAGTGGACGGAGGAGAGGTTATAACAGTGAACAAAGGGGGAGTTTTGATAGGTTGTTTTCAGTTGTTGAAAGCGGGGTTTAGAAATTTCGAGGCAAAATAACCGGGGGTGGTGAGGGTTATTGGCTAATCCTCTAACAAAGGCTTCAGTACTACCCCCCCCGGAGGATGAACCAATTTCTAAGACGGTTTGTAGGGGTTCGTTTTGGGCAAGCTGCACGATGAGATCGTAAAATTCATCATGTTTGATTTCCGGGGGAATAATACGGTCTAGTTCAGAGGAAGACATGGGTAGGTAATAGGTAATAGGTAATGGGTGATAATTATTAACTCTCCGTCTTGCCTTTTTCCGACTCCCCCCTGTTCCCTATTCCCAACTCCCCGACTTATTTAGTAAACCCTAATTAAGGTCGAAAAAAAATTAAGTTTTTTTAGGGGGTTGCTAAAGTTGAGAATTTTTGGTACTATATTCTTACATAATGGGAGTGGTTTTGCTTATCATTAGGCGCAACCACTCCCATTATGATGAAATTATTTTTATTTTCCCAGAAAAATAAACCCCTGTCAAGTTTTTTTTGCGCGATTTTGATTAGAGGGAACAGGGGAGAGGGGGGCAGGGGAGAGGCAATCTTCCGACTCCCGACTCCCGATGCCTTGACTTCTAACGTTGAGCCTTAACTTGTCAGGATTACCTATTCCCCATCAGGAGGAGGGACAACGATTTCGCCAGATTCGATGGCTTCGAGTTGCTGTTTGATGGCTCTTAATTCTTCCTGTTGTTGGGGAGAATCGGCATTTAAAGCGATGAGTTTGTCAATCTGTTTGATGGCCTGATCATACTGTTGTAGTTCAATATGAACGGCGGCAATGCCTTGTAAAACATCAATATTTTCTGGTTCCAACTCTGCCCAGGTTTCGAGGGGTTCTAATGCTCCGGCCACATTTCCCATGCCGATGCGAGTTTGCACTAATCCTTCGAGGGCGGTTCGGTTGTCGGGTTCCCGTTCTAAGATAAGCTCATAATTGCGTTCTTGGATGGCTAACTGCTGATTGATGGCGGCTTCTTCCGTTTGGGGGGCATTTTCCCCCCGTTGACGATTGCTGGTTAATAAACTGGCCGCACCAAAGGCACCCGTTCCTAAGAAGGCGAAACCGGAGACAATAATTAAAATACGCTGAATAAGGGATCTGTCAGATTTAGCCATAAAGCCAAGAATTAGAAGCCGTTAAAATCTAGGTTGACGATAACACTTCCAGACAACAATCAGCAAGGCGACGGGCGGCGCCGGGGGTTCCCATGCGTCTTTTGCCGTTGTCGCCGATGATTTGTAATAAATCGGGCTTACTTAAGACCCCTTTCATGGTATTGCCTAGGTCTTGGGGTTTGTTAACCAGTATGACGGAAACCCCGAGTAAACGGGTTTGAGCTTCGGCGAATTGGGGGTTAAATTGGGGGCCTTTGCCGGGGAGGGAGAGGGCGGGTTTGCCTAAACCGACGAATTGTTCTGTAGCGGTGCCGGCCATGGCTATGGCTACATCGGCTGCTAATAAGGAGGCATGATAGGCTTGTTGGGTTAGGACTAACTGGGCTTTCCCTTGACTAAAAATAAAGGCGTCGGGGTCTAAAAAGGGGACGGTTTTAGGAAAGTCGCTTTCCTCTTGCCAGCCCGCCTCGGCTAGTGCTTGAATGAGGGGTTGAGGGTCTAAACTGGGTGCGATCGCGCCGAGGAAGATTTGCGATCGCCCTTCAAACGCCCCCTGTACTCCCGGCAACGTCTCCAGAATCGTTTCCCAGTTGTGATAAGCCTCCGGAGCGCGAGAACCGGGCAGTAAGACCACCGTTAACGGTCGATTCTTCTCCTGCCATTCGGGAATATTCTTAATATAATCCGGGTTCGAGGACTCGGCCACAATATCATCCATCATGGGATTACCCAAATCAAAGGCCTTAATTCCCAAACGGTTTAAAGTGTTCGTGGTAATCGTATCCCTCGGAAACACTGCCCGACAATTGGGGCGCTGCATTAACCACCGTTCCCAAGGCAAATAAACCGAACCCGACCAACCTTCCCGCTTGCGATTCTTCGATAACCAGCCCGCCTCATCCCGTAAATAATACTCAGATTTAGCCGTCCCCACAAAAGCGTAGGGTGCGCCACTCAACCACCCCAAGAGTAAAGGAACAATATCCCCCACCGCCAAGATAACCCCTTCCCGTTTGCCCCACTTGCGCACTAAGCGATACTGCGCCCAAGTCAGACCAATTAAGCCCCCGCGCACATCATTCCATAACTGCCGCCCATCCATGTAGATGAATCCCCCAGAGGGCATTTTCTTCACCGGGCCAATAATCGGGATGCCTGCTTGAACATAGGCGTGTCCTTCCCCCACCAAGGGCAAGGCCGCCACCTCCGGCGCGTCCGGGTGTTCTTGCAATTGTTTCAAAATACGCACGGCGATCGCATCTTCACCGTGACCATTACTCAAACATAGTAATTTCATGCCAAATCAAGGGGACGAGCAGAGCAGAATGACCTTCCCTATTATGAATTGACTGGACACAAATGCAAGGGATTTTTTGCTGAACTCAAATAAATCCCCCTAAACACAGCCCTCAATGTAACCCACCTCCGGCATTTTCCCCGTCCGAATCCGTGTCACTCGCCCTTGAGCATCGGTTTCAAAGACTACGCGATAATTGCGCTGTGCGCTGTCTTGGGGCATGAAAAAGAGATATTTCCCCCCCGGCACATATTCATGGGGTTCTGCGACGATTTGACCGGGGTAGAGAGAACGAATCCGCGCCTCTGTATCCCCAATTTTTGCCCCGCTGAGGGTGCTAATCCGGGGGTTGCCTGTTTCCACCCGGGCAATTTTCCCCTCCGTCACCATGAAGAACACATCACTCAGATTCGGGGGACGATAGAACAAACATCCGTACTCCTCCCCACCGCTTGCCTGTTGGGTAAACCGCATCCCCGTTACCTGTGACGCTTGAGCAATTGTCATCCCCACTTGCACCGCCCCCATACCTGTTAGGGTGAGTTTAGATTGTTCCGTCAGGGGGGTAGTGGATTGTTGGTTATGATTAGATTGGGGTTGGCGGGGGAGTTTATCTAAGCAGTGATTTTCCCCACTTTGATCCGCTAAACAGTTGCCATTGCGATCGCGAATCACCACCTGATCCACCGTCGGAAACTGCTTCAGCGTTGCTTCTAGGGTACTGAGTAACTGGGCATCATGACCTAACCCTTTCAGCATCACCTGACGGCAAAATTGGAGATCCGCGACTTGCTGGGCGATCGCTAACTTAAAATCCTCCCCACAATTCGACGGGCCGCTTAATTCCAACAGCGACTTTAACCCCAGTCTAGCCTCCGCTTCCGTTGGCCCCACCATCAACTGATTCACCGCAAAACGCGCCACCCCCTGACTTTGGGTTTTTCGCCAAACCGGTTCAACATAAGTAAAATCTTCATCACTTTCTGGGCTTTTGGCAAAATACACCCGCACCGCCACCTCTTCCTCCTCGGCCGTTTGAGGGACTTGTTCAGTCCGGGGGCTTTCCGGCTCCGTCGTCGTCTCTGTCGGGCTTTCTACCGTCGTTTCTGGGCTTTCGGGGCTACCATTCCCCTCCTCAAGGGGGGACAATTCAGGCGTTGCACAGCCTGCCAATAACCATAAGGGAACAAATGCACTTAATACAAAAGTTACTAAAATTTTTGGGTTAAACATAATCAATATGACCTCTAACACTCCGGGGGATTCATAACTCCTTCCTTTGATCTACAAGCTAACCCCTAAGCATTTGGGAAAAAACGCCCACTGTGCAACTTTTCCAAGCGCAACAAAAGATCCCCGGAAAAAAGCTAAACCTCACCCTCCGTCTTGCCTTCACCCGCACACATCCCCCAACAGCCCATTTGTTTTGATTAAAATAGTTCAAAGGTGCAGCGAATCCCTTGCCTTGAGCGCCGAGAAACACCAGCCGCGCTAGGGCGCTATACCTTCTTTTTTTGCATCTATCCCTCTAAGCATTATTTCCTGAAACGACTTATGAATAACCTCCTGAGACAAGCCCAAATTGCCCTATCCATTCATAGCGGCTGGATTATTTGGAACTTATTTCTTGCCTTTATTCCCCTCGCTTTAAGCTTTTACCTCTTCCGTCGTCGTTCCCTCAGACGTTCCACCTTTTGGTGGCTGAATTTCGTCGTATTTATCGCCTTTCTCCCCAATGCACCCTACCTCCTCACAGATATTATTCACCTGATCCGAGCCACCCGCGCCGGATTTTCCGCTTGGGTAATCACCCTAATCTTAATCCCTCAACATCTACTCGCCATTATTGCCGGATTTGAAGCCTATGTGATCTCCGTGATGAATCTGGGGCATTATCTCCGCAAAATTGGGGCAAAAAAAGCCGTTTTTCTCGCAGAATTAGGGATTCATGTTTTATGCGCCATTGGAGTCTATTTAGGGCGCTTTCAACGCTTCAACAGTTGGGACTTAATCACCAATCCTGATGACATCACCTACCGCATCTTAGACGACTTCACCAGCAAGCGCCCGGTGGTCGTCATGTTTATTACCTTCTGGGTGTTAACCATTCTCTACTGGGTCATGAAAGAAATCACCTTGGGTTTAGGGTTACGCATTCGTCAAGCTTGGCACAAAAACGACAACTTAATCACGCCGCCAGCACCTCACCCGGATGTTTAATGGGTAAGAAAATAACAAACTCTGTCCCCTGGCCCACCTCAGAATTGAGTTGAATTTCCCCCCCATGTTTTTCTATCACTAACTGCCGCGTAATCGCTAACCCTAAACCTGTTCCCACTCCTACAGGTTTAGTGGTATAAAAAGCCTCAAAAATCTTAGATTGTTCTGCTGGGGGAATCCCACAGCCATTATCTGCAATACGCACCGCCACCCAGCCCGGTTTGTCTTGACATAATTCCGTTTTAATGCTTAATTTTGGTCGGTTGCGTGGAGATTCAGGTAAGGCATCTAACGCATTACTAATTAAATTCATAAAGACCTGATAGAGGGAACTACTAAAACCCTCAATGTCGGGAATATCGCCATAATCACAAGTGACCTGAACCCCTTTCTTTAAGCGATTATGGAGAATCAATAATGTACTTTCTAAGCAATCTTTTACATTAACAGGGCGTGGTTGTGCTTCATCTAAACGGGAGAAATTCTTAAGACTTAAAACAATTTGTCGGGTGCGATCGGCCCCCACTCGCATAGAACTTAAAAGTTTGGGTAAATCATCGGCTAAAAACTCTAGATCAATTTCCTCGGCTTGTTCTTCAATGGATTCTGGGGGATTGGGGATTTCCCTTTGATAGGTTTCCAATAATCTCAATAAGTCGTCAACATACTCTGTTGCGTGGGCAATATTGCCATACATAAAATTAACCGGATTGTTAATTTCATGGGCTACTCCGGCTAACATTCGTCCTAAACTGGACATTTTTTCACTTTGTAATAATTGGGCGGTGTTGGCGGCTTGTTGTTCGGCGAGGAGTTCTTGCACTCGTGCAATGAGTTTATTTAAAGCCACCGCGAGAATACCGATTTCATCTTGAGTCGTCACGGGTGCTTGTAGGGAAAAATCTGATTCTTCTGTCACTTTTTCTGCTACTTCTGTGAGGGAACGCAACGGCTGGGTAATAGCCCGACTGGTGATGATGGCGCAGAAAATGGCCATCACACAGGAAATAAACATACTAAGGACAATAATTTGAGTTCGTAAGAGAGAGGCTTGTTCACTTAAAACTGAGGCATTTTCCCATTGGCTTTCTAGTTGTTTATAGAGATGGCCTAACTCTCTAGACAAATTGTGCATAGCTTCCACCTGTTCTAGAGTGTAGATGGAGCCGATTTGATCCCGCAGTAGGAGAAGCTGATTGAGATTGGTTGAGGTGCTAAGTTCTTGAAGTTGTTCTAACCACTGGGGATCAATTTGCTGTAGAATTTCCTGCACTATAGGATCGTACTGGGCAATGAGTTGAGAGGCGATCGCCTCTCCCTGAGAATTACTGAAATTCCCCTCTGTATAGCGTTCTTGGAAGGTTAGCCAAAGATATTGCAATTCTTGGATTTCCTGCGCCACGCCTTCCAAATTCCCTCGGATTGTCTCATAATCATTGGAGTCTGGCGAGGGTTCTTTGATCTCGTAATAGTGGAGTTGACCATGTAAAAGAGCGACTTCTAGGGAGTTGATTAAATGACTCTCCTCAAGGCTCGTATTCCTGAGAATGCGGACTCTTTCCTGATACTGGTTTCCCATTAAAACGCCGCCTGTCGTCCCCAAAACCGCGATCGCCAGTGCCACCCCATAACCTATACTAATCTTTTGACCGACGGTTAAATGAAAGGCTTTCCTCTTCCTCTTCTGTTTTACAGGAGGTTGGGAGTCGGGAACCGGAGTAGGAGATAATGGGTGCATAGCGTAAACAAGAGTAGTCAGGACTCAAAGAAGGTTCAAGGGAAAGAAGAGAGATGGACTGAGGTCACTGACAAGCAACGGCTATATCAATCAATATAACAGTTTCTCGCCTTGTTGCGCGAGCCTCCTCTCCCTGTTCCCTATCCCCTACCCATCCGGAGTACAAGCAATGGCCTTGCAGACAGATAAACCCCTAGAGACAACCCAAACCCTATATAATTCCTTATCCTCCCCTCAAACCCCTTGGCGGATTGAAGATAGCGAAAACCTCTATCGGATTCAAGGCTGGGGAGAACCTTATTTTTCCATTAATGCGGCTGGCCATGTGCTAGTGTCTCCTCAAGGGGAACGGGGGGGATCTCTAGATCTCTATGAACTGGTGCAGGAATTGCGGCAACGCAACGTGAATTTACCCCTCCTGATTCGCTTTTCTGATATTCTCGCCGATCGAATTGAACGCCTCAATGCTTGTTTTGCTAAGGCGATCGCACGCTACAACTATCCGGGAGAATATCGGGGGGTGTATCCCGTGAAGTGTAACCAACACCGCCATCTAGTGGAGTCTGTTGTTCAGTTCGGGAAACCCTATCAATTTGGGCTGGAGGCCGGGTCTAAACCGGAGCTAATGATTGCTTTAGCGACCCTAGAACCTGCCTTAAACCCTAATTTGGACTCAAAGGCCACTTTGCTCATTTGTAACGGCTATAAAGACCGGGATTATATTGAAACGGCGCTGTTGTCCACTCGTTTGGGTCATACTCCAGTGATTGTCATTGAACAATTATCCGAGTTAGCCATTGCCTTGGACTTGAGCAAAACCCTAGATATTGCGCCGATTCTGGGGGTGCGGGCGAAACTGAGCGCCAAGGGAGCCGGCCACTGGGGAGAGTCTACAGGCGATCGCGCAAAATTCGGCCTGACTATTCCTGAAATCCTCGAAGTCGTCACCCAACTCAAAAACGCGGGGATGTTGGACTGTTTACAACTCCTCCATTTCCACATTGGCTCCCAAATCGCCTCGATTAGCACGATTAAAGATGCCATCCGTGAGGCCAGTCAAATCTATGTCGAATTGGTCAAACTGGGGGCGAATATGCAGTATTTGGACGTAGGGGGCGGTTTAGCGGTGGACTATGACGGCTCAAAAACCAACTTCTACGCCTCGAAAAACTACAATATGCAGAACTACGCTAATGATATTGTCGCCGAGGTTAAAGAAGCTTGTGAGGAGCGCAAGGTAGCAGCGCCTACCCTCGTCAGTGAAAGTGGCCGTGCGATCGCCAGTCATCAAGCGGTACTCATTTTTGATATTCTCGGAACCAGTTACCCCACCTTAGAATACCCAGAGATTACCAGCGCTAAAGAAAACCTCGTCATCCGCAACTTACGGGACACCTACACCACCATCACCCCGGAAAACTACCAAGAAGCCTATCATGATGCGGTGCAGTTCAAGGAAGAAGCCATCAGTTTATTTAACTTTGGCTATCTGAGTTTACAGGAACGTGCGATCGCCGAACAACTTTACTGGGTTTGTTGTGAGAAAATCCTGCACATCACCCGTCAACAGGACTACGTTTCCGACGATCTCGCCGACTTAGAAAAAAACATGACGGCCATTTATTACGCCAACTTATCGATTTTTCAATCTGCCCCTGATGCTTGGGCATTAGATCAACTATTTCCTATTATGCCCATTCATCGCCTCACCGAAGAACCCACAGAACGCGCTATCCTTGCCGATTTAACCTGTGATAGTGACGGCAAAATTAATAAATTTATTGATCTGCGAGACATTAAAGATTCCCTCGAACTCCACCCCCTAGAATGGGTTTCTAATCACCACCCGACCCCCTATTATTTAGGAATGTTTTTAGTCGGGGCTTATCAAGAAATTATGGGCAATCTCCATAATTTATTCGGGGATACCAATGTAGTGCATATCAAAATGACTCCCCAAGGGTATCAAGTAGAATCCATTGTGAAAGGGGACACCATTAGCGAAGTTCTACACTATGCTCAATATAAACCTGATGACCTCATTGAAACGGTACGGCGACGGACAGAACAGGCTTTACAGGAGCATCGGATTACCTTAGAAGAAGCACAACGGTTATTGAGGAATTATGAGCATACCCTAAGTCAATACACTTATCTTAGGGTGTGCTGAATAACTCTGCTCGTGGGGCTAGGGAATAGGGAATAGGGAAAAGGCAATAGGTAATAAGTCTTAATTCCTCCTCTCCCCTGCCCCCCGTTCCCTAGGCCAGTCATTCAGCAGATCCTCAATATATCAAGCGACTTGGGGAAAGAATCTCGCATGGCGAGAACGCACTAAGACCTTTTGGCCGAGGGTTAAATTAAGGGGGGTAAACTGTTCTCGGCTTAAATGGGCGGTAATTTCCAGTTCACCGACGGCTAACTCAACTTGAGTTTCCCAGCCTAAATGGGTGATATGACGCACAATGGCAGGGGTGCCTTCTCCTGCACCCAAGGGGACTATTTCCAACTCGTGGGGGCGGATGAAGGCGGCACCATCCCGCCCTTTCGCGTTCCGGGGAATTAAATCCACATGACTGGGTAAAACGTTTACCTCCCCGACAAAACTCATGACAAAGGGTGTGGCCGGATGATCATAAATCTCGGTGGGGGTGCCCACTTGTTCGATTTTCCCCTCATTCATTACCACAATTTGATCGGCCACTTCCATGGCTTCTTCTTGGTCGTGGGTGACAAAAACACTGGTCACATGAACCTCTTGATGAAGTCGCCGTAACCAAACGCGCAATTCCTTGCGCACTTTAGCATCTAGGGCTCCAAAGGGTTCATCGAGGAGGAGGACTTGAGGACTGACGGCCAGCGCCCGCGCTAGGGCGACTCGTTGCCGTTGTCCCCCGGAAAGTTGGTTGGGGTAGCGATCGCCTAAACCTTCCAGTTGAATCAACCTTAACAGGTCTTGGGTTTTTTCTTTAACTAATTTGGGGGGAGTTTTGCGAATTTCTAGACCAAAGGCGATATTTTGACGAACGGTGAGATGCTTAAACAGGGCGTAATGTTGGAAGACGAAACCAATATTGCGATCGCGCACATCCAAATGAGTCGTATCTTGACCATTAATCCAAATCGACCCCCTATCCGGTTGTTCCAATCCTGCAATCGTCCGCAACAAGGTTGATTTCCCCGACCCCGACGGCCCCAATAGGGCAACCAATGTCCCATCCTTGATGTCTAGATCAATATCACGTAAGGCTTGAAAATCACCAAAGGCTTTAGAAACTTGTTCAATAATAATTCCCATTTTTTCCTCCTAAATTGTGTGAGTTCTTTTTTCCAAAATATCTTTCACCACCAGCGTAACCGCCGCCAGTAATCCCAACACCACCGCCGCACTAAAAGCCGCTTGGGTTTGATAGTTTTTGTAGACCTGTTCGACAAAAATTGGCAAGGTTGAAGTCCGACCAATAATACTCCCAGAAACCACCGCCACCGCCCCAAATTCACCCATTGCCCGCGCATTGGTTAACAACACCCCATAGAGCAAACCCCAACGAATATTAGGCAACGTAACACGCCAGAAAATCTGCCAATCTTTTGCGCCCAAAGTTCGAGCGGCTTCCTCTTGGTCTGACCCCATTTCCTCCAACACCGGAATCACTTCCCGGGCGACAAAAGGCAGGGTAACAAAGAGCGTCGCTAACACAATCCCCGGTAGGGCAAAAATGACCCGAATTCCTGCACCGTCTAACAACGGACCAAACCAACCTATCCGACCGTAGAGCAGAATTAACATCAAACCTGCCACAACGGGAGAGACAGAAAACGGCAGATCAATAATGCTCATTAATAAAGCCCGACCTCTAAATTGATTGCGCGCAATGACCCAAGCAGCACAAAGTCCGAAAATAGTATTAATGGGTACAGAAATAAGGGCAGCAATTAAGGTTAAAGAAACAGCGGCTTGGAAAAATCGAGTATTCACCGCTTCCCAAAAAGGCATAAATCCTCGGTGAAAAGCTTCATAAACTAGAGTCGCTGCCGGGATAAACAAAATCAAAGCTAAATATCCCACCGCTAACCCAATTAAAAGCCATTTTATTCTCTGATTCGGTTGGTTACTTGATGGCATAACTACGACCCCATTGTTGTAAGAAATTAATCACTAATAACAGCACCAGTGACACCATTAATAAAACCGTTCCGATCACCGTTGCCCCCGCATAATCGTATTGTTCCAGACGCTGAAAGACTAAAACCGGAGCAATTAAATCTCGAAACGGGATGTTTGAGGCAATAATCACCACTGAGCCATATTCCCCCACAGCGCGGGAAAATCCCAAGGCTACCCCGGTTAAAATGGGGGGAATTAAGGGGGGCAATAAAACCCGGCTAAATGTTTGCCAAGAGGACGCACCTAAAGACCAAGCCGCCTCTTCAATTTCTTTTTCCATTTCCTGTAAAACAGGTTGTAGGGTACGCACAATAAAGGGTAAGGAAATAAATAACATGGCGATAAATACCCCTAGCCGAGTAAAGGAAATTCGGACACCAAAGGGCGCAAAAAGTTGACCAATCCATCCCCGTTCACTATACACCGTCGCTAAAACTAAACCGGCTACAGAGGTGGGTAAGGCAAAGGGCAAATCAACGGCCGCATCGATAATTTTTCGACCGGGAAATTCATAACGAACTAACACCCAAGCGACTAATGTTCCCACTACCCCATTAATTAATCCTGCGGCTAGAGCGGTGATAAAGGTCACGCCATAAGCTGATAAAGAAACGGGCTGGGTCGCAATGCGCCAAAATTCATCTACTCCTAGGGTAAGGGATTTTGTGATTAGTGCTGTGATGGGGAGTAGCAACATTAAAACCAAATATCCTAGGGTGACAAACCAAGGAATAGAAATGGGCAACTTGGGGATAGAAATACGTTTCAAATTGTGATTAAAAGAACTTGACAAAAGGGAATTCATTGGCTCTATTTTTTCGTTTACTCAGTTTTCGAGAAGTTTAGATTTTGGATGATTGGGTTTACCAACCGTCGGGTTCTTGTTCTCGGAGTAACCCCGCAAGAGAAGCACTACCGCTCAAGATTTCCACATCTAAATCTGAGAGATAAACTAAGGCACTTTCAATCTGGGAGACTGAACCACTGAGGGCTAAATCAAACCAGCCGTCGCCTTTCGCATTTGCGCCTAACATGGCGGCTAAGATGGTCACTTCTAGTTGATATTTTGAGGCTAGGTGGGTGATGACGGGTTCTTGATGGTATTGTTGGGGGATTCTCACCCTCAAACGGACTTCCGTTTTACGCTGGTTTTGGTCTAAAGCAGGAGGTTTATTCATCAGAGGAATAGAATAGATTATGTGAGGTTTTGTTGTGGCTATATATTTAGGGTCTGCTAAATATCCTTCTAAGCACTGTTACTAGGAATTTTAGGCGTTTATACCAAATTAAATAGACTTGAGGACAAAAACCTGAATTTCCCCTGTTCCCCGTTCCCCGTTCCCTGTTCCCTTTTAACAGCGAGAAGTTGCAAGGTTTTAGGGATAAATCATCAAAAAGGCTTGCCTTTTTCCGATTCCCCTTCCTGTTCCCTGTTCCTCGTTCCCTTAACCTAGGATTTACCAACCTTGGCTAATACTTGATCAAAAATTGCCCCATCGTCAAAAAACTTGGTTTGAATCGCATCCCAACCGCCTAAATCTGTCACGGTAAACAGGTTATTAACTTGGGGATATTGAGCAGAAAATTCGGCGGCTATGGTTTCATCTACAGGACGGAATCCAACTTTAGCAAATTCCCGTTGTGCCTCTGGGGTAAAGAGAAACTCAACAAATGCCTGGGCGACTTCTCTTGTGCCGTGTTTATCTACATTGACATCAACAAGGGTAACAGGATTATCAATGGAAATGTTGTAATCTGTTGGAATAACATAGGGTTTGACATCCCCTTGTTGTGCGGCTAAAATTACCTCATTTTCATAGTTAATCAAGATATTCCCTTGACCTTGATGATAGAAAACATCGGTCGATTCCCTCGCATCTTTGGGCAAAACGGGGACGTTTTTAAAGACAGCTTCGACAAATTCTAAGGCTTGTGCATCACTGCCTCCGGCTTGGGTAATGGCTCCCCAGAGGCCGAGAAAATTCCATCTTGCCCCCCCGGAGGTTTTGGGGTTGGCGGTGACTACTTGAATGTCATCTCTGGCGAGATCAGACCAGTTTTCAACGTTAATATTTTCGTCTCGTTTCACTAACGCGGCGACGGATTTATGGACGATGGAACCGTTGGGAAGTTCGTCTTCCCAACCGGATTCAATGAGTCCTGCTTCTTCAATGCGTTGGGTATCTAAGGCTAAGGCAAGGGCGACAATATCGGCTTCTAATCCATCAATAACGGCGCGAGTTTGGGACCCGGAGCCGGCGTAACTTTGGTTAAATTCTACTCTCTGTCCGGTTTTGGCTTCCCACTCTTGGGCGAACTTGGGAATGATGTTCTCATAGGCTCTCTGGGTGACGGCATAGGAAACAAGGGTGAGTTGTGCCGTTCCAGATGTGCCGCCTTGTGGTGTGGTGCAGGCGGCGATCGCAAAACTGGCAAAAATTCCGGCAAATAGCCAACTGATGAAGCGTCTGGGCTGATTCATTGTTCTGGTTTAACTCCGATTGATAGCGGACAAGGACATTACAGGACAAATTCTGTTAAATCGTATTCTGACTTTACCCGATTTGTGTTTGTATTGCAATACAAATTAAAAACAAATTCAAGGAAAAATGGAAACCATGAGCCTTTATGCCATGATGGAGGCGAGACTACGGGATTTAATAGGGATGGCAAAGCGCGCCAAGGTTTTAGAACCGAATTTATTAGAACTTTTGATCCAACAGAATTTTCTCTTTCGAGGCTTAGAGGCGGCAGAGTTGGCTAATGACCTGCCACCGGAGAGTTTAAAGGTAGAGAAACTGTTTTCTAACCGTCCGGTGTTTACGGCTTACCTGCCGGATGAATTTCTAGATGTTTTGTATGTGATTCTCAATGAGGGTCTAGTGATCACCCGTAGCACCCCCCTTGACCGGATTATTGCGATTACCTATCCGGGGGGGTGTTTTGGCATGAGGAGTTTACCGTTTAGTTACGGCACCGCGCACCGGGCTTTCCCCAGTCAGGTAGAGGCCTATAAAACCACCCAAGTGATTAAAATTCCTCTAGATGTTGTGCAGCGTCTTTATGAGAACAATGGGGAATTTCGCGATCGCTACCGTTTATTATTTGAACTGCGCACCAAGTTCCAGTACCATCTCCTAAACTGTAGCAGTTACCCCCCCCAAGCCGTCGCCGCCCTCCTCCGCGCCCTCATTTATCAAGAGCGAGAGTTAGGCAATCAACCCGACTCCCAGCAGATATATAGTTTTGATCTCCCTGTAGATGTGATTGCTCGTGCTTGTCAACTGAATCAGCGCACTGTGGAGCAAGTCCTCAAGGGAATGCAGCAAATTGGCTTACTCCAAACGGCTAAAGGCCATGACGCATCAGGGGATTTAGTCCAAGTTATTGACCCAGAAGGCTTAAAAGAGGTCTACAGTGCCACGCGGGATAAAGTCTCATGGTGGCCGTTACGGTAGTTAACAGGGAACGGGGAATAGGTAATAGGTAATAGGGAAGAATTATCAATTCTCCCCTGCCCCCCCTACTCCTCCCCAGTGGGTAAATCAGGACTAGCGGGAAGGTCTGGACTGGTGGGTAAATTGGGACTGGGAAGGGTGGGGATAGGACTAGAGGGAGTGGTGGGAATCGAAGGCATGGGGGCGAGATCCTCCGGTGCGGTGCTGCCTTCCGGTAACGTTGCTAAGGCCACGCGATCGCCTCCCGCCTGACGTAAAATGTCCAAAACTTGGATTACATCGTCATAACGGCTACTTTTCGAGGCATATAAAACCATTAACCCATCGGGCCGAGTGAGAAAATAATTCTCTACCGTTTGGGACAGTTGATTTTTATTTAAAACAGGCTGTTGTTCCACATACACCTGACCAAAATCATCCACACTAACAATCAACATCTCCCGCATTTGTGCCGCCCCCGTCGAAGCGCGGGGTAAGTCCAAACTAATGGCCTGCTGACGAGAAAACCCCACAGCCGCCAAAATGAAAAAGGTCAGAATGCAGAAAATAACATCAATTAAGGGAATAATTTCAATCCGTACCTCTTGATTAGGGTGATTATCTACCCACAACTTCAGAGGTTGAACCGTAGAGGCCAAGGGACGAGCTTTAGGGGGTTTCCGCTTCGGATTAACAGAAGTCATAATTTCAACACCGTTAGGACAAGTTGGGACAGATTTAAGGCTGGCTGAATGAATCAGGAATCGGGAGTCGGGAGTCGGGAGTCGGGAGTCGGGAGTCGGGAGTCGGGAGTCGGGAATCGGGAGTCGGGAATCGGGAGTCGGGAGTCGGGAATCGGGAGTCGGGAATCGGGAGTCGGGAGTCGGGAGTCGGGAGTCGGGAATCGGGGAAGAGGCAAGAGGGAATAATTATCAATTCTCCCCTGCTCCCCTGCTCCCCTACTTTTCCGTTTGAGGGTCAATAATTTTCTTAGGGCCTTTAACCAAAGCTGGGGGATTAATCGTAAACTTCAGGTCTTCCTTTTCCACCCAATGCTGGCGATAGAGCAGTTCTAAATCACTCCCCGCCTTGCGAAAAATCCGCACCTGACCAAAGAGAAAGGCCTGGAACAGACGGTAAAAGGCTAAACTCACAATGGCCACCACCAAACCCGCCGCCGTTGAAATGAGAGACTCCCCAATCCCTAGGGTAACTCCCGCCGTGGAAGCGGTTCCTAAGTCACTGATACTGATGGAACCGAGGGAATTAATCAGCCCTAATACGGTGCCGAGGAGTCCCAATAAGGGGGAAAGCGCAATCACGGCTTCTAGGATTTTGTCACCCCGTCGCATTAAAGCTAACTCATCGTCCGCCGCCGCTTCTAGGGCGAGGTGGAAAACATCCGGTTCGGGTTGGGGCAGTTGGAGGGGGGCAAAGAGAAACCGCCCAATGGGATGATGACGGTAGTCCTTCGCAATTTCTGAGCCACTTTCCCAGTTGCGAAAGGTAGACTCCATAATCGTGTTCAGAATTTGCCGTTCTTGCAACAGAACTCTCGCCCAAAACCATAGACGATCGAGAATTACGCCTAGGGCGAGTATAGACAGAAAGAGAATCGGCCAAATGGCAATTCCGCCCTTGATAATTAGTTCTTGTGGTGTCACGGTGAGTCCTTATGGGTGAACTACGTCTTACATAGAATATTCAGTCTACTATAGTATTTTTGAGCCATAGTGTTAGTTGAAGGCTGAGGTTTCTGGAGAGTGGGGAATGATTATTGATTTTTAAGACAACGCTCAAACTTCTCCTCCGCCTCATTCAGTTTCGGATTGTCCTTGACTTGGAACATTCGCTCTAGTTGTTCGTTCTGCATTTCATCAAGCGCCCGGTTAATGCGATCGCGAGTATCCTTGTTATTGATACTTAATTCAGGTGGTAGACAGTCAATTACGGCTTGTAGGCGATCGCTATCTGGTTTCCGTTCCGCCTGTACAATCGGCACAGCAGGACTCACCCGAGGATATTGAGCCGAAGTCGCAGGCAACGTCAGCGCCCAGATAATCCCCACCAAAACTAAACTTAAAATAATACTTGCGAATATCAACAGTCTACGGTTGTTAGAATTCATGTAACTTCATCGAAAACTTTGGGGTTGAAACCCCGCCCTTTTAGGGCGGCTTGAATATAAATCTTAGCACCGTCCGTTCAAGGTGGTGAGGATGTCAAGCCATCACAAGCTAAGACAATCTTAAAGGTTTTGAGCGATTATGTTTGGTTTTTCAGTCTGGCGAACGAGAGGGCTTTCCCTCACCCTATTAGGTTTTACAGTCATGCTAGGGGCCTCGGGATGGACTCCCCCCTTAGTGGCTCAAACCTTTAGCGATATATTACCCGAGTGGGAAATTCCAGAACCCCCTCACCCCCCCTTCATTGGCCCAGAAATTTCTACCGTCACCATTAAAGCCGTCGGGGACACAATTTTAGGCACTAACTACCCCAGTAACAGCCTCCCCCCCCAGCCCGATGCTTTGTTTCAACGAGTACAATCCTTACTCACCGATGCCGATTTTGTCTTTGCCAACTTTGAGAGTACCCTAACCAATCATCCCCACACCCCGAAACGCCCCTCTGCGGGGCGAGTCTACGCCTTTCGCAGTCCCCCGGAACATAGCGCCGTTTTAAAACGGGCTGGATTTACCATTCTCAGTGTGGCTAATAATCACTCCCATGATTTTTCTGTGCAAGGTTATCAAGACACTATCCGCCATATTCAAAATCAGGGAATGTTAGCCGTCGGCGAAAAAAATAAGATTGTTTATACCGAAGCTAACGGGCTTAAAGTGGCCTGGATTGGCTTTAGTTACTTAGGACATCATAACTCCATCCATGACCTCGCCCAAGCGCGCAACCTCGCCCAACAAGCCAGTCAAAACGCCGATATTGTGATCATTTCCGTTCATGCAGGGGCAGAAGGGATGAACGCCATCCACACCCGCAATCAAACGGAAATGTTTCTAGGAGAAAATCGTGGGAATTTAGTACAATTTTCCCGTACTATGATTGATCATGGAGCCGATTTAATTTTAGGACATGGCCCCCATGTTCCCCGAGCCATCGAACTTTATCGAGGTCGTTTAATTGCCTATTCTTTAGGAAACTTTGTCGGCTATCGTACCTTAAACACCCAAGGATATAATGGTTATTCGCTCATTTTAGCCGTAGAATTAGAGGCAGATGGTCGATTCTTAGGGGGGCAAATTATTCCCTTACGGTTAACCCCAGACGGGATTCCCTATCCTGATCCTGAAGGGCGTACTATCCAACTGATTCGCCGTTTAAATGGGAGTGATTTCCCTCAAACCCCTCTCGAAATTACTCCAGCAGGTGAATTAAATTTGCTACCGAAAGATTAAGACTCTCTCTCTTCTGTCCGATCAGGTTCAACCCCTGATTCTCTCCTTGGCTGTGATGCCGAAGATTCGTTAAAATCGTCCAGCGTGACGGAAAAAAGATACACCACAACTAATATAGCATAGTAGGCGTTTAACAATCAAGATTTATGTTAAATTAAATGGCGAATCTTTCTATGTTTAGCAATCTTAGGAAATTAATTTTTCAAAGGCGGGTTAAATTAAGGAATCTAACTATTATTACAAATAATTGTTGGGGAGCGACTCTATATTCTGATCTAAATATTCCTTATCAATCTCCTTTTGTTGGCTTATTTATTTTGCCCGATGATTACCTGAAATTATTGGAAAATATTCCTAAATACCTCCAATCTTCCCTATTATTTATTGACCAATCCTCTCGACCTATTATATCGAATCAAATTAAGAAAAAATATCCAATCGGGCTTTTAAATGAAACCATAGAAATCCACTTTCTCCATTATTCAACCATTGAGGAAGCTCGGACAAAATGGCAAAGACGCTTAGAACGAATTGATTGGAATAATCCTAATTTTTTTGTCAAGTTTTGTGATTATGCTGAACTCTATCCTCAATATTTTAACCCCCAACAGATACAACAATTTGATCAGCTAGAAATTCCTTATCCTAAAGTTTGTTTTACGGCTCGTCCCTACCCCGATTTATCATCAACGGTCTGGATTAAAGAATGTCAAAACCAAAACGGGGTTTATAATGGGGTGAAACTGTATCGAGTCTGTGATCAATATTTTGATCTGGCAGACTGGCTCAATGGAGGTAGTGGTCAATTAGGGTATTTACCCCAAACTGTTAATTTTGTAGAAGGGACACTACGGCAAATTTTGCGGAAGCCAAAAATTGGGGAAGGGGATTGATGGGGGTGACAAGTTAAGGTTCAACGTTAGAATTTAAGGGAACGGGGAACAGGGAACGGGGAACAGGGGGAGATGTCTATTACCTATTACCTATTACCTGTTTCCTAGCCCTACGAGTAGAGTTATTCAGCAAGCCCTATTTAAATTTATTTTGAATTCAAGCCAAAAAAGTGTTATTTTTTGGCGATAAAATCCAAAAATAACACTTTTTTGAGTATTGTTCCAAAAAGGAAAACGCCCTAGGGCAGATAGTCCTTATTTGTCAAAGGAAGAATTAAAAACTATCAATTAAGCGATTAAGCCATTAAGAATTGATAATTATTAATTCTTATTAATACCGTTCCACACTGCCGCCAAATACAGGTTCAACACGGATGGCGGCTACACAGTTAGGACGCAGCACCATGTATTCTCCTTGTAGGTTCTTAATCGGAACACTGATGAATGTATCATCATTCGCTTTGGGAATAAACTCCCCGCTATACCACTTCTGGAACTCCTGAATGCTGTTAAAACGAACCTCTTCACGGTGTCCCGTGGACAATAAAATAAAGACGATATATTCGTCTGGCTTTCTCGGCATAAAGATATCTCCTTGTTCCCTCCCCAGTCTATCGAATGTTGATTCTCTCGTGACAGAATTATGCTAGAGCAAGATACTCAGACCACGAGATGGAAAGGCTTTAGCAGAGTTTGCAACAGAGGAGGGAGGGTTTTTTTAAGTTCGTGGGCCGCTTTAAATGATAACTGTTGCAGGTTCATTAGGTCAAAGGGCATCTGACCCTCTAGGCGCTCTTGTTGGAGGAGAAGCACTTGTCCAGAACGCCTGTAGTTTAAAGCATAGCCCAATTCTGCACAGACGGCCGGACTGAGGAGGAGTTGCGGGGTTTTGTCTCCTTCAAGGGAGGAAACAGGGGTACCATCAAAGATGACTAATAAACTCTTGCGAATCTGCCGGAATTGATGGGAACTTAAACGGAGGGGGGCTTCCGTGGGGCGCGCCGCGAGTTGTAGGGTGAGGGGATGGCGGGATTTCTCATTGATTTGTGCGATCGCCTCCTCCAACACTTCCCGAATCATCTCACTAGCGGGGGGATACTCCCGTTGGTAACTGAAAAAAATCACCGGCTCCAAAGCCGCCGTAGTTTCCTGCTTGGTAAAATAAATTTCCTGAGAAATCAAATCAATGTTAGAAATGGCATAGCCCCCACTCCCCTCAATGTAAAACTCCACCGTTTCCCCCGCCAAATAACGCCGAAACCAGCCCGACGTTTCCACCTCCACCCGATCATCCAAAAAATCCGCCCGCAGTCCCGACTTTAACAAACTGTTGCGACTGAGGCGCAAATCATGGGGACGTTTGACAATTTCCCCAATCGGTTCATAATCTTCTAAATACCACGCCCGCAGTGCGATAATCGCCATAATTTCGCCCCCTTAATCTCGGTTTTCAGCCACAAAACACTAAATATTGATTATAACATCAACATATTGACCCCATTATGAAAATCATCTTTTTTGGCACCCCACAATTTGCCGTCCCTAGTTTAGAACGATTCCTCAACGCCCCGAATTTCGAGGTTTTAGCCGTTGTCACCCAGCCCGACAAACCCCGAGGGCGGGGGAAAAAATTAATCCCCTCCCCAGTGAAACAAGTCGCCCTAGAGCATCATCTCCCCGTCTGGCAACCGAAACGGGTTAAAAAAGACCGAGACACCCTTGATTTTTTGCGTCAGAGTCAAGCCGATGCCTTTGTTGTGGTGGCTTACGGTCAAATTTTATCCCCAGAAATCCTTGCCCTGCCCCGTTTAGGCTGTATTAACGGTCATGGTTCCCTACTGCCCAAATATCGGGGCGCGGCTCCCATCCAGTGGTGTTTGTATCATGGGGAACAGGAAACAGGGATGACAACGATGCTAATGGATGAAGGCATGGACACCGGGGCTATGTTGCTGAAATCCTCCGTTCAGATTGGTTTGTGGGATAATGCCGAAGAGGTCGGGAAGATCCTTGCTCAACAGTGCGCGGATTTACTCCCGGAAACCTTGGAGCAATTAGACGCGGGGACGATTACCCCCACACCTCAAAACAACGCAGAAGCCACCTACGCGCCCTTGATTCAGAAAGAGGATTATGAGCTAGATTGGACAAAATCCGCGATCGCCCTCCACCATCAAATCCGCGCCTTTTACCCCAACTGCGTCACCCCCTTCCGAGGCACCCCCTTAAAAATCCTCGCCACCAGCCCCCTAGGAGAGCCATACACCCCCCAACTCCCCCCCGCCCTACGGGATCTAGCCCCAACCCTGCTCACCCCCTCAAACGAGCCACCGGGCGCAATTCTACACCTCGTCAAAAAACAGGGCTTCGTCCTGCAAACCGGAGACGGCCCCCTACTCATTCAAGCCGTACAACCCGCCGGGAAAAAGCCCCAATCCGGTTGGGATTTCGTCAACGGTCAACGGTTAACCGTCGGGGAACGGGGAATAGGGAGTCGGGAATAGGGAGTCGGGAGTCGGGAATAGGGAGTCGGGAGTCGGGAATAGGGAGTCGGGAGTCGGGAATCGGGAGTCGGGAATCGGGAGTCAGGAATCGGGAGTCGGGAGTCGGGAATCGGGAATCGGGAGTCGGGAGTCGGGGAACTCTCCCCCCCTGTTCCCTGTTCCCTGTTCCCTGTTCCCTAAAGAGAGGGAATCTGTGTAGGGGCGCAATGCTTGCGCCCTAGGGAATCGGGAGTCCGGGAACTCTCCCCCCTGTTCCCTGTTCCCTGTTCCCTGTTCCCTAAAGAGAGGGAATCTGTGTAGGGGCGCAATGCTTGCGCCCTAGGGAGTCGGGAATCGGGGAACTCTCCCCCCCTGTTCCCTGTTCCCTGTTCCCTGTTCCCTAAAGAGAGGGAATCTGTGTAGGGGCGCAATGCTTGCGCCCTAGGGAGTCGGGAGTCCGGGAACTCTCCCCCCCTGTTCCCTGTTCCCTGTTCCCTGTTCCCTAAAATAAAAGAGTTTTGGCTATTCCCCTGCTCCCCTGCTCCCCTGTTCCCCTGCTCCCCCGCTCCCCTGTTCCCTACCCACAAAATACCGACACCCATCACAAGGCCCCATCGGATTCACCGCACAGCGTAGGAGTTCTGACCGTGCATTGAGGCGACAATTAGCATCACCAATCACCCAACGCCCCTCTATCCAACTCTTTTCTTGGGGTTTTTGGGCAGCCTGTACATACACAGAAATCTTGTGTAAACGATACCCCCCCAACCGATACTGATAATGATGATGGCGCTCCAAAATGGCGTAGGTTTTCCCGTGCAAATTGAGATAATTTCCGGGCTGTGGAGTCCAATCCAGTTGAATTTGCCCTAAATGTTCTTGGGGGTGGGTCAAAATAATATCAGTCGGTAGTGAATCTTGCTCCATCAAATAAAACTCGCTAGAGGAACTCCCGCCCAATGACATCCAGTTAGGGGAAAACGGGAGCAGAAAGCGAGGCGAGAACTGTCGCTTTCCGAATCTGTCCATCATGCAGCCATGTTAGCGCGACCAACCCTCCGCCTTCACTCTTCTTTGTCTTCTCCCCACAATTGCCCTCTAAGCAAAATCGGGCGGGATGGGACGAGATCCCGCACCGGGCGAGGGTTTCACCTGTTCCATTTGACTCTTTACTAAGTTTTGTAAATCTTGGCGCTTAACTTCCTTGCCTTGGCTTAAATTCTTGGGAACATCCATAAACACCACACTATCCACCGGTTCCATTGCCAACAGTTGAAACAAAATATGGGTTACAGGTAGGCACACCGCCATTAAACTGGGGTCGGGGGTTTCTTGAAACTGACGGGCATCTTTGAGAGTGGCGAACGCATAGATCACTTTTTTCTGTTGTTGGGGTTGAGCGCGGTTGCTGAGGGTGGTTAATACCCACTCTTGGGTTAGGCTTTGCATGACATAATATTCTAAATGCTCGACCTGTGCGGCAAAGGCGCGCAAAACCGGGCCAATGACTTGCTCAATCAGGACACCTGTCCCATCGGGGGGGGCTTTGTCAATCAGTCGTTGAATCTGTTGGTTAATATCCATTTTTTGTTCAGGTTTGGGTTCTTCCGGGTTAGTGGGACAAACTATATCAAATTACACACTTTGCAGACCGGAGAATGCTTGAAAGCCTTGTCACACCTAAACATAAGTCTAGCTTATAACTATAGATCCCGGAGATCCATCTGCACCTGTACTTGTTAAAATACAAAACCGAGGTCACACTGACTGTTATTCAAAACCTTTGAACCAGAATTTTCATAATGACGAGTACCCAACAACGCGCCGCCCTACAACGCCAAATCTGGCAAATCGCTAATGATGTGCGCGGCTCAGTGGATGGCTGGGATTTCAAGCAATATGTATTAGGCACGCTGTTTTATCGCTTTATTAGTGAAAACTTTACTAGCTACATTGAGGCGGGTGATGACAACATCCACTATGCGGAGATGCCCGATAGTGTGATTACCGACGACATCAAAGAAGATGCCATTAAAACCAAAGGCTATTTTATTTATCCAAGTCAATTGTTTGTCAATGTTGTCGCCAGTGCTAACACGAATGAAAGCCTAAATACTGACCTAGCGGCGATTTTTTCGGCGATTGAAAGTTCTGCCAATGGCTACCCCTCGGAGCCGGATATTAAGGGGCTGTTTGCGGATTTTGACACGACGAGCAACCGCCTTGGCAATACGGTTAAAGATAAAAACCTACGCTTGGGGGCGGTGCTGAAGGGGGTGGCAGGGCTGGATTTTGGGGGTTTTGATGCCAGCCATATTGATCTGTTTGGGGATGCCTATGAGTTTTTGATCTCGAACTATGCGGCCAATGCGGGGAAATCGGGGGGCGAGTTTTTTACACCGCAGCCCGTTTCTCGGTTGATTGCCCAGCTTGCGATGCACCAGCAAACCAGTGTTAATAAAATTTATGACCCGGCTTGTGGTTCGGGTTCGTTGTTGTTGCAGGCGAAAAAGCATTTTGATGCTCACCTGATTGAGGATGGTTTTTATGGGCAGGAAATTAACCATACTAACTACAACTTGGCGCGGATGAATATGTTTTTACATAACATCGAATACAACAAGTTTAATATTCAGTTGGGCAATACGTTGACTGACCCACATTTTGGGGATGAAAAACCGTTTGATGCGATTGTTTCTAATCCGCCTTATTCGGTGAAGTGGGTTGGGAGTGGCGACCCGACGTTAATTAATGATGATCGCTTTGCGCCTGCGGGGGTGCTTGCGCCGAAGTCTAAGGCTGATTTTGCCTTTGTGTTGCATTGTTTGAGTTATTTATCGAGTAAGGGGCGGGCGGCGATTGTCTGTTTTCCGGGGATTTTTTACCGGGGGGGTGCGGAAGCGAAAATTAGACGGTATTTGGTAGATAACAATTATGTGGAAACGGTGATTGCGCTTGCGCCTAATTTGTTTTTTGGTACTTCCATCGCGGTGACAATTTTGGTGTTATCGAAGCACAAGCCAGACTCTAAAACTCAGTTTATTGATGCCAGTGGGTTGTTTAAGAAGGAAACGAATAATAACACCCTGACGGATGATCATATTGCGGAAATTATGGGGGTGTTTGAGAGCAAGGAAGATGTTGCCCATTTTGCGCGATCGGTGCCGTTTGAAGAGATTGCGGCGAATGATTACAATCTGTCGGTGAGTAGTTATGTGGAGGCGGAGGATACGCGGGAAAAGGTGGATATTGTGGCGTTGAATGCGGAGTTAAAAACGACTGTGGCGAAGATTGATCGTTTGCGGGCGGAGATTGATTCGATTGTGGCGGAGATTGAGGGATGACAATCACTCCCGATCGCCCCAAGATTTATCACATCACCCATATTGATAATCTCCCTAGTATTGCCGCCAGCATGGAGTTAATCTCTGATGCCAACCGTATCGCTCAAGGAATATCTTGCTCATTAGTCGGGATGTCAACCATCAAACAACGCCGCCTTGAAGAAATAGAAGTTCCTTGTCATTCAAATACAAAAGTTGGGCAGTATGTGCCATTTTACTTTTGTCCACGCTCGATCATGCTGTACATCCTCCACATGGGCAATCATCCTGAGATTACTTACCGAGATGGGCAGAGCCAGATCGTCCACCTACAAGCAGACTTTTATGAGGTCATCAACTGGGCTGATGCCAATGTAGTTCCTTGGGCTTTTAGCAATGGTAATGCAGGAGCGTTTCTCACTGCTTTCTATAACGATCCTAACCAACTGGGTGAAATTGACTGGCGCGCTGTGGGTGCTAGAGATTTTCGAGATGCCAAAATCAAAGAGGGCAAGCAAGCCGACTTTTTGATGTTTGATGTCTTTCCCTGGACATTGATCGAAAAAATTGGGACAATCAATAGCACAATTGCCACCAAGGTTAAAACCACTCTAGCCCAAGCAGAGCATCAACCTGTAATTACCATAGAGCCTGACTGGTACTTTTGATTGAACCCCCTAAACCATGATTACGCTCACCCAAGGAGACATCCTCAAAGCTGACACTGAAGCAATAGTCAACACAGTTAATTGTGTGGGCATCATGGGGCGTGGCATTGCCCTGCAAGTTAAGAAAGCCTTTCCAGAAAATTTCAAAGCCTATGCAGCCGCCTGTAAAGTTAATCAAGTGCAACTGGGGCAGATGTTTGTTTATGACCTCAACTGTCTATATAATCCTCGCTTTATTATCAACTTTCCTACTAAACGTCACTGGAAGAATAAAAGCCAGATTGCCGATATTAAAACAGGACTCATTGATCTCCTAAGAGTTGTCAAAAAACAGCAAATTCGCTCCATCGCCATTCCTCCCTTGGGTTGTGGTTTAGGGGGGCTAAATTGGGATGATGTTAAGCCGTTAATTATCGAGGCCTTTCAGTCTGTACCAGAGGTCAAAATTCTCTTATTTGAACCTATTGATTCACCCCAAACCGTAGACATAACTCCCCAAGCAGAACCCCCTAAAATGACCCCAGGGCGAGCTGCTTTACTGGGGCTGATGCGTCGTTATCTTGCCGCCGTTATGGATCCCACCGTAACACTTCTAGAAGTCCATAAGTTGATGTACTTCATGCAGGAAGCAGGGGAACCTTTACGGCTAAAATTTCAAAAAGCTCCCTACGGTCCCTATGCCGAAAATCTGCGCCATGTTCTCAATCATATTGAAGGGCATTTTATCAGTGGTTATGGCGATGGCGGAGATCAGCCAGACAAACCCCTTGAATTAAAGCCCTATGCTTCTGAACAAGCTGAAATCTTTCTTTCAAACCATCAAATAACTCAGCAAAGATTTGAGCGTGTTGCTAATCTGATTAAGGGTTTTGAGACAACTTTTGGCATGGAGTTATTATCTACGGTGCATTGGGTCGCTACTCATGAACAAGCCACCACTCCGGAGTTAGCAGTGACGCAAGTTCATGCTTGGAGTCCTCGTAAGAAAATGTTTACTCCCCATCATATTTACCTAGCATGGGAGCGGCTCAATAAAGCAGGATTGATTAATGCAGAACAAGGCTGATATGACTCGTTATGTTGAACTTTGTATTTGAAGAGATTGCGGCGAATGATTACAATCTTTCAGTGAGTAGTTATGTGGAGGCGGAGGATACGCGGGAAAAGGTGGATATTGTGGCGTTGAATGCGGAGTTAAAAACGACTGTGGCGAAGATTGATCGTTTGCGGGCGGAGATTGATGCGATTGTGGCGGAGATTGAGGGTTAAAAAAAGATAACTTAAATTAAGATCGTGCAAACAGAGGAAAAAATAATGTCTAACTTAGTAGTTCAAAAACAAGAATTGATTCAATCGATTAACGCATTACCCGATGAAGCACTTATCGAGCTTGCCAACTTCCTCGAATATCTACAATACAAAACCCGCCACCAAAAAACATCCCCACCTCAACAAAATTTCCTCCTCAGCATTGCGGCTCTGGGTCAATCTGGAGAAACTGATATTTCTGACTTAGAAGAAGAAATACTCTGTAATGAAATCGATCCTATTCATGGATGGAACAGTAATTCAGAGAAATAGCTATGACTGCATTGAGGTGTATGTAGAAATGACCCGTTGCGCCGAATTTTGTATTAAAGAGATTGAGCGGGAATTAATAGGGTTTGATGGAGGTGTGGGATGAGTTTTATGGAAAGGTTGTTAGATGGGGTGGCGGTGGAGTGGAAGCCGTTGGGGAAAGCTCTTGCTCGTACCAAAGGCACTAAAATAACTGCTGGGCAAATGAAAGAAATGCACAAAGAAGATGCGCCATTAAAAATCTTTGCAGGCGGTAAAACTGTTGCATTTGTTGATTTTGAGGATATTCCAGAGAAGGATATAAATAGAGAGCCTTCAATTATTGTAAAATCGCGTGGTTTTATTGAATTTGATTACTACGATAAGCCCTTTTCACATAAAAATGAAATGTGGTCTTATCATTCAAAAGATGAGAGTATTAGCACTAAGTTTGTGTACTACTTTCTTAAAATTAATGAGCCATATTTTCAAAATCTTGGCAGTAAAATGCAGATGCCACAGATTGCAACACCTGATACTGACAAATTCCAAATCCCCATCCCACCCATTGCCATTCAAGCCGAAATCGTGCGGATTTTGGACACTTTTACAGCGTTGACCGCCGAGTTGACCGCCGAGTTGACCGCCGAGTTGACCGCCCGCCAACAACAATATAACTACTACCGCGATCGGTTGTTTACCTTTGGGGGTGAAGTACCCATTATGCAACTTTCACAATGTTGTGTAAGTATTGCCGACGGTGATCATCAAGCACCACCAAAAACTAATACAGGTATTCCATTTATTACCATTTCAAACGTTTCAAATTCACATCAAATAGATTTTATCAATACAAAATTTGTTTCAGAAGCTTACTATACTGAACTTGATGATAAACGCAAAGCGAGAAAAAATGACATTCTTTATACCGTTGTGGGTTCGTTTGGCATTCCAGTTTTTATAAATGAAAACAGGAAGTTTACATTTCAACGACATATCGCCATTTTGCGCCCAAATGGAAATGTAATTATTCCTAAATATCTTTATCATGTACTCCGCAGTTCTGATTTTTTGAAACAAGCTTATGCGGTAGCTGTTGGTGCAGCACAAAAAACCATTACCCTAACAGCACTAAACAGAATGAAAGTCCCTGTTCCCTCTCTCGAAGAACAAGCCCGCATCGTCGCCATCCTCGACAAATTCGACACCCTCACCACCTCCATCCGCGAAGGCCTACCCCGTGAAATCGCCCTGCGCCAACAGCAATACGAATATTACCGCGACCTGTTGTTAAACTTTCCCAAAACTAAGGAGAAAAAATGAGCAAGTTGAACTAGCCATGAGTCTTTCACCACTCACTTTCTCGCAAATTTCGCAACCAAGTAGTGCTACTTAAATCTTCGCGATCGCGCCACATTCCCACAAAAGGATCACTGACTAAATCAACACTTGATGAGGTAGGTAAAGAATCAGAGCATAAATACTTCTGTTTCAAAAAAGTGATGAGGCTGACGACTTGCTTCTGTGCTTCAATAGGCAAAGATAAAAACTCATCTAAAATTTCTTGATTTGTCATGGTTATACCCTCTAAACAGAACAACACATTTTTGATTGAGTCTATCTATTATACCCATTTATTTTAAGTGTCGAGTTGAATTAGTCCCGCCGCCTGTGGGACAATATTCCCTGATTGGTGTAGTCACATCTGCCGACAGTGGACGAGATTGAGAGCGACCATGACCGACTACAACGCGATCACTGAATCCAATAACTCTCTAGGCAGCGATATAATCGGCTAAATCAGTTAGTAATCCCCCATATTCTTTAGATGTTCATTACTCACGATTAAAGGTTCACGTTATGCAAATTGAATCACTGGAAATAAAAAACTACCGCTTGTTTCGTGATACCAAGCTGACTAATATCCCGCGATTGTGTGTACTTGTCGGCGCTAATGGCACAGGAAAATCTACCTTATTTGATGTTTTTTCGTTTTTGAAAGATTCTCTTGCTATGAACGTGACTAAGGCTATTTCAAAAAGAGGCGGGTATAAAGAGTTAGCAAGTCGTGGCTTTGCGTCCGAACCTATTGAAATTTCTATGCAGTTCCGTATGGAAATAACAGGTTATGATCGTTTAGTAACCTATATTTTAAAACTTGAACCTAGTACAATAGGCAGACCTGTTATTGCTCGTGAAATTTTGCATTACAAACGCGGCGCTAATGGCAAACCCTGCCACTTCCTAGACTTTACTTATGGTAAAGGTTACTCCATTATCAATGAAGAAGATTTTTCTAAGCCCGATGAAGAATTAAAACGAGAAGAACAGGAATTAGATTCTCCTGATATTTTAGCCATTAAAGGTTTAGGGCAGTTTGAGCGTTTTAAAGCCGCTAGTGCTTTTCGATTAATGATTGAAAATTGGCACATCTCCGATTTTCATATTTCTGAAGCACGCCCCAGTCAAGAAGATGGTTTTGCTGAACATCTATCAACTCGTGGCGACAATTTAGCCGTTGTCTCAAATTATTTATTTGAACATCATCCTGAAAGTTTTGAGCGTGTATTAAAGTCTATGCGCGTCAGGGTGCCTGGAGTATCCGTTATAGAACCCAAACAAACAGAAGATGGTCGCTTGGTATTGCGCTTTCAGGACGGTAGTTTTAAAGACCCCTTTATTGCTCGCCATGTATCCGATGGCACTATTAAAATGTTTGCGTATTTAATTTTATTAAATGATCCAAAACCATTTCCTCTTTTAGCTGTAGAAGAACCTGAAAATCAGTTATATCCAGAATTATTACCTGAGTTAGCCGAAGAGTTTAGGGCTTATGCTCGTCGCGGCGGACAAGTATTTATTTCCTCCCACTCCCCTGATTTTTTAAATGCCCTCACACTGGCTGAAATTTATTGTTTACGCAAAGATTCTGGATTTACAAAAGTGACCTGTGCTAATGATTCTCAAAATCTCAAAGCTTTATTTGAGGCGGGTGACTTACCTGGATACCTATGGAAACAAGGCTTGTTTGAGGGTCTAAATTAATGCAAGGAAGAATTATCTTTTTATTGGAAGAGCCTTCCATGAAAAATTTATTGGCAGGTTTATTGCCAAGGTTATTTCCGGGCTGGATTGAAGGTGAACATTTTCTTTGTATACCGCATCAAGGCAAGAGTGACTTAGATAAAAGTATTCCTAGAAAATTAAAGGCGTGGCAAATTCCAGATGATCGCTTTGTGATTGTTCGTGATAACGATAACACAGATTGTATATTATTAAAATCACGCTTGTTAGCTATATGTGAAGCTAATGGGCGTTCAGATACCTTAGTGCGATTAGTTTGCCAAGAGTTAGAAGGATGGTATTTAGGTGATTTATCAGCATTAGCCTCTGCTTTTAACAACCCTAAGCTCAATACTCCCAAAAATGTAAAACGGTTTTCTGTACCAGATGAATGGCAAAAGCCTTCTATTGAAGTTGCTCGTTTAATTCCTGAATTTCAAAAAGCTAGCAGCGCCCGCTTAATGGGCGACCATTTAAATATTGGATTAAATATTGAAAACATTAATAAATCAAAAAGTTTTCAGGTGTTTATTGCTGGCTTGCAGAGAATGGCTAGTGACATGGGATGGCAATGTAACAACAATACAGGAGAAAATAACCAATGACCGACTACAACGCGATCGCCGAAGCCAATAACTGTATTGTTCTAGAACAATACAGCAAGCAACCAAGAGTTATCGAAGGCTTACCCCGTGAAATCGCCCTGCGGCAACAATAATACAAATTGTTTACATATTGACAACTCTTTGTCAATATGTAAACATGGATACTAATAATAGGAATCTAACTGCGAAAAGAGATAAATTGTGACTCATGACAAACTTGCATTCACAAGGAAGATCCCGTGCATCTTATCTCGGTCGGAAAACTTATTAAAGCTGCTGCTCAATACCCTAATACAGTCGAAATAGTTAAAAACTTCGCCAAAAAAGTTGAGAACTCTAACTGGAGAAATCTGATCGATGTGCAAGCCGACTATCCTTCTGCTGAAGCCGTTGGTAGGTTTACAGTTTTCAATATTAAAGGCAATAGATATCGTCTAATACTGGCGATCGACTATGAAAGCCAAGTCGCA
Organism: Spirulina subsalsa PCC 9445; assembly: GCF_000314005.1. Taxonomy (NCBI): domain Bacteria; kingdom Bacillati; phylum Cyanobacteriota; class Cyanophyceae; order Spirulinales; family Spirulinaceae; genus Spirulina; species Spirulina subsalsa. The sequence goes on along the minus strand of NZ_JH980292.1, from coordinate 2,898,974 downwards.
TCCTTCAAATACTTTCTCAACCACGCTGACTACAGTAAGGATGAATGGAAAAATGACCCTCACTATTAACAGAGATAGCTATATAGAGTTGCTTAATAGATACGAAATCAGTCCAAAGATCATCGAAACGCAGCTAGAATACGAGCATTTTCTTACGGTGACAGAAAATCTTCTATCTAAGCAGCATGAACGCAACGAAGCCGAAACGGCTCTATTTATGTTGCTGGTAAAACTCATTCGAGACTATGAAGAAAAAACCTATTCTTTTCAAGAATGGATAAACACCAAGCCCCATGAATTCTTACAGCATTTAATGGAAGCACGGGAAATCAAGCAAGTTGAACTAGCTAGAGAAACTGGTTTAAATAAAGGAATAGTATCAGCAATACTTAGCGGCAAAAGAGAAATTAGCAAAACTCAAGCCAAGAAATTGGGAGAGTATTTTAATGTTTCTCCTGCTGCTTTTATTTAACTAGAAGAACAATTAGAATAAGCGGAGCAGAAGTTTTTAGAGGACAAAAACCAATGACCGACTACAACGCGATCGCCGAATCCAATAACTTCATCGTTCTGAATAAATACACCAAAATCCCCCAAAGCGATAGCTACCAAAGCGAAAGCGCTTTAGAGCGCGAATTGATTCAGGACTTAGTAAATCAAGGCTATCAATACCTGCCCAAATTAACCAACCCCCAAGCCATGTTAGCCAACGTCCGCGAGCAATTGCAGACCCTCAATCATGTGCAGTTTACCGATAGTGAATGGCAGCGTTTTGTAGAAAACTTTTTAGATAAACCGGGGGACAGCATCACCGATAAAACCCGTAAAATCCATGATAACTACATCTATGATTTTGTATTTGATGATGGCCACATTCAAAACATCTACCTCCTCGATAAAAAGAACCTTGCCCGTAATCAAGTCCAAGTCATCCAACAATTTGAACAAAAAGGAACCCAAGCCAACCGCTACGATGTGACTATTTTAGTCAACGGCTTGCCCCTCGTACAAATTGAACTCAAAAAACGCGGCGTAGCCATTCGAGAAGCCTTTAACCAAGTCCATCGCTACAGCAAAGAAAGCTTCAACGCTGAACATTCCCTCTATAAATATTTACAACTCTTTGTCATTTCCAACGGCACCAATACCCGCTACTTTGCCAATACCACCCAACGCAATAAAAACAGCTTTGACTTTACCATGCACTGGGCGAAAGCTGATAACAGCCTGATTAAAGACCTCAAAGACTTTACCGCCACCTTTTTTCAGAAAAACACCCTGCTCAGTGTCCTGCTAAAATATTCCGTATTTGATGTTAATAATACCTTGCTAGTGATGCGCCCCTACCAGATTGCGGCCACTGAGCGCATTTTGTGGAAAATTAACAGTGCCTACCAAGCCAAACACTGGAGCAAAACTGAAGGCGGCGGCTACATCTGGCACACCACCGGCTCCGGCAAAACCTTAACCAGCTTTAAAGCGGCGCGGCTAGCCACCGAACTAGAATTTATCGACAAAGTGTTTTTTGTGGTGGACAGAAAAGACCTCGATTATCAAACCATGAAAGAATATCAACGCTTTTCTCCCGATAGCGTCAACGGCTCCGATAACACGGCCGGGCTAAAGCGAAATCTGGAGAAAGATGACAACAAAATCATCGTCACCACTATCCAGAAACTCAATAACCTGATGAAAGCCGAAAGCGACCTAGCCATCTATAACAAGCAGGTCGTGTTTATTTTTGATGAATGCCACCGTAGCCAATTTGGTGAGGCACAGAAGAACTTACGGAAAAAATTCAAGAAATTTTATCAGTTTGGCTTCACTGGCACCCCCATTTTTCAGCAAAACGCCCTAGGTGCAGACACCACCGCCAGCGTATTCGGTTGTGAATTGCATTCCTATGTAATCACCGACGCAATCCGTGATGAAAAAGTGCTGAAATTCAAGGTGGACTATAACGATGTGCGCCCCAAGTTCAAAGCCATTGAAACCGAACAGGATGAGCAAAAACTGAGCGCCGCCGAAAATAAACAAGCCCTGTTACACCCTGATCGCATTGGCGAGATTGCCCAATATATCTTAAATAACTTCCGCCAAAAAACCCACCGCTTGCAAGCTGGCAGCAAAGGCTTTAACGCGCTGTTTGCCGTGAGCAGTGTGGACGCGGCCAAGCTGTATTACGAAACCTTTAAGCAGTTGCAAAAAGACCGCGATAAACCCCTAAAAATCGCTACTATTTTTTCCTTTGCCGCTAATGAAGAACAGGCAACCGTGGGCGAAATTTTGGATGAAAGCTTTAATGTCTCCGCCATGAACAGCAGCGCTAAAGAATTTTTAAGTGCTGCTATTAATGACTATAACGCCCTGTTTAAAACCAATTTCAGCGTTGATAGCAACGGTTTCCAAAACTACTACCGCGATCTGGCCAAGCAAGTCAAAGCCCAAGAAATCGACCTGCTAATTGTGGTGGGGATGTTCCTGACGGGGTTTGATGCGCCTACCCTTAACACTTTATTTGTGGACAAAAACCTGCGCTATCACGGTTTGCTGCAAGCCTATTCCCGCACTAACCGGATTTATGATGCTACTAAGACCTTTGGCAATATCGTCACCTTCCGCGATTTGGAACAAGCTACCATTGACGCTATTACCCTGTTTGGCGATAAAAACACTAAAAACGTAGTGCTAGAAAAAAGCTACAGGGAATATATGGAAGGCTTTACCGATGTGGTGACGGGTGAAGCCCGGCGCGGCTTTATAGAAGTAGTCACGGACTTAGAGCAGCGTTTTCCCAACCCCGATGAGATTGTTTTAGAAAAGGACAAAAAAGACTTTGCCAAGCTATTTGGCGAATATTTGCGCGTTGAAAATGTGCTGCAAAACTACGATGAGTTTGCTAGCCTGAAAGCCTTGCAACAGGTGGATATCAATGACCCGGCGGCGGTTGAAGCCTTTAAAGCAGAACACTATTTAAGTGATGAAGACTTGACGGCACTGCAAGCAATCCAGGTTCCGAGCGATCGCACCCTTCAAGATTACCGCTCCACCTACAACGATATCCGCGACTGGTTGCGCCGGAAAAAAGCGGACAGTGAAAACGCAGAATCCGCCATGGATTGGGATGATGTGGTGTTTGAGGTGGATTTGCTGAAATCTCAAGAGATTAATCTGGATTACATTCTTGAACTAATTTTTGAGCAGAATAAAAAGAATAAAAATAAAGGTGAATTAATCGAAGACGTGCGCCGCTTGATTCGAGCCAGCCTAGGCAATCGAGCAAAAGAAAGCCTAATTGTGGATTTCATTAATCAAACTAATCTCGATGAGATAGCCGATAAAGCCACCATCATTGATGCGTTTTTTAAATTTGCCCAAGCCGAGCAAGCCCGCGAAGCTGATGAGTTGATTCGTTCCGAAGGCTTGAATGTCGAAGCAGCCAAGCGCTATATCAAAGCCTCTCTAAAACGGGAGTTCGCCAGCGAGAATGGGACGGAGTTAAATTCAACACTGCCTAAAATGAGTCCGCTTAATCCACAATACAAAACCAAGAAACAGAGCGTTTTTCAAAAAATCTCGGCGTTTGTTGAGAAGTTTAAAGGTGTAGGCGGACAGATTTAGGACTCTACGAATGGAATGATTCGCGCTGAAGCGCAACTAGGAAAATACAAATATTACCGCCTAGCCAAATATTCGTATCGAGAAGAAACACTAGCCATTTCTCCATTCAACTGCAAGATGCTGTAACTCAACGGATGTGTAGCCATCTGCTTTTAGCATCCCTGCCCAATCTTGCCGTAATTTAGTCTTGCTATTTTCGTTAACCCGTTTTAGCAAAACACTAATAAATGTTTTTACCTCGGCTCTCAAATCTGGTGATAGTTCACGGATTACCTCTTCTAAGGGCTTTTTAGATAAGTCCATAGTATTTACCAGAGTGGTTTTTAGTTCAGTTTCCTTAGTGTAACAAGGATTTAATTATCTGGGGAAGTATTCGTTATGATAATTCTGTCTCAAAAAAGGGATTATGCTAACTACTTGGCTCTGTGCTTCAGCAAACAAAAACAAAACTTCGAGGTTGAATCATGACAAAAGATAAATTAGACAAATTGACCCCTGTACATCCTAGCGAAGTCCTGTTAGAAGAATTTCTCAAGCCTATGATCTGGATGTAGCTGAAGATGCACTCGGAGAACAAGTGAAAATGGAAGTTTGTTCCCTGCAAGACTCACAGTTTTGATACTTGGCCTCTACGAATGGAATGATTCGCGCTGAAGCGCAACTACGAACGGGTGAGCTTCAATAAGTATTGACCCCATTGGGCGGCGAGTTGGGCATCTGTAAAGGGAATTTCTATGCTTTGGTTGGGCTTAAGTTGGAATTGGAGGGCAATCGAGCCTTTGCCGTCTAGTTTATCCCAAGCAACGGGTTGTTGATTGATTAACAGATTAATCTGTTCTACGTCTTGCAGGGAGAAGGTTTGGAGATTGATGGGGGTTTGGCGGGTGGGTTTGCCCCAAGTAATGCGATCGCCTTTTAAACCCAAGACGGCATAAATATCATACTTGGTCTTGTCAAACTGCTGGGCCCACCGTTCATAGGCCGCCAATTTCTGGTATTCATTCCACCCCGCCCAAGCTAGTCCAATAAAAGCAGCTAATAAGGGCAACCATAATAATCCTCGTTCCATTGGGCTTTTATAATGAAATACGGGACCATTGTGAACTACCCCACCCTGCCTAGGCGCGAGGATGGAGCTTCCTGATTCAATGGGAAGTGCTTTCTATACCGAAATATAGCCCGTCTTATCTTCCCTCCCCAGGCAGAAGTCCTAGTTCCTAAGACCCAAATTTTCTCTTGCAACACAGCCCTTTTTAGCTTGGTTTTCGCTTTGGGAGTTAGTGGTCAAGATATATTTATCTTAGCATGGGTTCGCTGTCGCTCAGGGGTTTCTCTTTAGCCATATCAGTTATCAAGAAAAAACTATGAAAACTTAAACGGTAAGTAAAGATGAAGTTGATTGAACAAATACTTAATCGGGTCTGTGATGGCTATGATTTAACCCCAGAGGAAGCGGTGCTTTTATTACAGCAAACGGATCCGCTGGTGGTGGAGAAGATTCGGGAAACGAGCGATCGCCTCCGTCAAGAACAAGTGGGGGAAACCGTCACCTATATTGTGAACCGCAATATTAACTACAGCAATATCTGCGAACAACATTGTAATTTTTGCGCCTTCCGTCGGGATGAAGGGGAAGAGGGGGCCTATTGGTTGGAGTGGGAGCAAATCCGGGCCAAAACCGAGGAAGCGGTAAAACAGGGAGCGAGTGAGATTTGTATGCAGGGGGGGTTAAATCCGGCCGCGAAACTCAACGGTTCCACGTTGCGCTATTATCTGCGCTTGGTGGAAACCATTAAACAGGATTTTCCCCAGCTTCATATTCACGCTTTTTCCCCCCAAGAGGTGCAGTTTATCGCCCGGGAAGATGGTTTATCCCTGCGAGAGGTGATTGTGGCGCTGCGGGAGGGTGGGGTGGGTTCCTTACCCGGCACGGCCGCGGAGGTGTTGGATGATCGGGTGCGTCGGGTGATTTGCCCGGAAAAAATCGACACGGCCACCTGGTTGGAGGTGGTGGAAACGGCCCATCAGGAGGGTTTACCCACGACTAGCACGTTGATGTCTGGTCATATTGAAACCCCCATGCAGCAGATTCACCATCTAGAATTACTGCGACAGTTGCAAGAAAAGGCGATCGCCCATCATTACCCAGCCCGCATTACTGAGTTTATTATTCTGCCCTTTGTGGGACAATTTGCCCCCGCCCCCCTCCGTCGCCGAGTGGGACGAGATCAACCTGTGTTAGAGGAGGTGTTGCGCTTAACCGCCGTTGCCCGCCTTTATCTGGGGCGCTGGATTGTTAATCATCAACCCAGTTGGGTCAAGCTGGGCTTAAAGGGGGCCACAGCGGCCTTGCAATGGGGCTGTAACGACTTGGGGGGGACCTTAATGGAAGAACATATTACCAGCATGGCGGGGGCGCAGGGTGGCACGTCTTTGACCGTGGAGGAGTTACGGAGTGCGATCGCCTCCCTGAACCGTCCAGCGCGAGAACGTACCACCCTCTACCAACCCCAACCCACTTTAACAGCGCATCACTTGGGATAAAGCAATCACAATAGAATCCACAGAATTGACCAAATTAGCCCCCGATTGGGAGGGATTATTCACCAACACACTAAACACCAACATCCCATATTCGGGATGTTCAATATAACCCGATAAAGCCCGCACTCCGGTTAAGGTTCCGGTTTTCGCGTAGACTCGACCTTGAGCGCGGGTATTATGAAAACGACGACTCAGGGTGCCACTTTTTCCGGCCACAGGCAACGAGCGAATAAACACATCCCGTTTATCGTTAAAATACATCGCCCGCAAGGTTTCCACCAGGGATTGTGCTGTGGCTAAATTATTGCGCGATAGACCAGACCCATCCACTTGGCGAAATCCTCCATTCACCCCCAACTGAGTGAGGCTTTGCCGTGCCGCTTGCACCCCCCCGAGGGTACTTAATAGCACATCGGCATAGTTATTATTACTCCTCAAATTCGTGACATTAATCCAATTGATTAAAGGTTGAGAACGAATAGAACTTTGTAAGTTCAGCCGTTGTAAGGCGGCCGCCGTGGTGAATAGTTTAATATTAGAAGCGGGGATTAACTGAGTATTGGCGTTATAACTGTAAAGGGTGCGACCGTCTAAGGTTTGCACTAAAACCCCCCAACGTCCCCCACGACGTTGAATAATCTCCGTAATATTGGGTTCTAAAAACTCCTCACAAATGCCCGGTGTATTACGTTCCGGGGGGGGAACATAGATAGGAATACTATCCGCTTGTGCCACCGTTGGAGGGGCTTCTGGGGGAAGTTCTGGGCTGACTTGGGCGGTCAATTCTGGCGTAAAATCAGAAGGGTCTGCCAACGCAGGAGTAGTGAGGAACAAACTTTCCGAGGCGATCGCTGTCATTGTAACAACGAGCGCCGATCTTAACCAAGGAGCTATTTTTTTCATAGAAAAATAATCACGGCAATTGAATTAGGGTGAGGTAGATGGAGCAAACACTCGGCCCCTTTTCAGACAAAACTGGATTGAGACTATCATTTCTGTGGTCATTTAACAATCATTAGACGAACAAAACAAGAACCCGGGTTGCATTTATCCTCTCCTGAATATCTCGAACCCCCTAAAAATATGGGTTTCTGACCTCAAGCTTGAAACCGGATTTCTTTCCCCTCTCCCTGTCTCTCCTGCTCCCTATATCCCCCCAACCCCTCTAGAAATTTCTAGATTGTAGGACTTTGGGAACGTTACCCCCCCATCCAACCTTGACAAGTTAAGCTGGTGTGCAGCTTGTAACGTTGAACCCTAACTTGTCAAGATTGCCTATTACCCTGTTCCCCGTTCCCTGTTCCCTTATTCAGTAAAATTTGCCGAGGTTTGATGAAAATTACAGTCACCCAGATCAAGGTTCTTCATACGATTATTTTCTGGATTTTGAGCCTATGTGTCCTCTATTCCCTATTTAGTGCAGTGTCTGGTAAAATCACGTTGTGGACTTGGTTTGCCGTTGGCTTAGTGTTAATTGAAAGTGTTGTTTTAATGCTGTCGGGGTGGACTTGTCCCCTGACTCTTTGGGTGGAGCGCCTCGGTCATGAAAAAGGCTCGGTAGCCGATATTTTTCTCCCCCTGTGGTTGGCTAACCGCATTTTCCCAATTTGTGGGACAATGTTTGCTTGTTCCCTCGTTCTCCTTTTAATCCGGGTTCTTTTTCTGACCCCGTGAGTAACCCCCTAATGTTACATTTTCTCCCCTAGCTTTTACCCCCCAACTCATGCCCCATCATCTCTCCTTAACTGTTGCCGGAAAAGCGACCCGTTTAGACCGTTGGTTAGCGGCCGAACTCCCGGAATTAACTCGTTCTCGCTTACAAAAATTAATTGAAGGGGGACAAGTTCAAATCAATGGTCAACCGTGCCAGAAAAAGCAAACGGTGGTCAAAGTTGGGGATCAAATTACCCTCGAAATTCCCCCCACAGAATCCCTCCAACTGGAACCGGAAAACCTCCCCCTAGATATTCTCTACGAAGATGAAAGCCTGATTATTATTAACAAAGCGGCCGGGATGGTGGTTCATCCGGCACCCGGTCACAGTGGGGGAACTTTGGTTAATGGGTTACTCTACCACTGTCAGGATTTAGCGGGAATTGGGGGGGTGGAACGGCCGGGTATTGTCCACCGTTTGGATAGGGATACTACGGGGGCGATGGTGGTGGCGAAGACGGATCAGGCTCACCAACACCTACAAAAGCAGATTCAGACCAAAATTGCCCAACGGGAGTATTTAGGCGTGGTCTACGGCGCGCCAAGGGCTTCTGAGGGAACGATTGATGCGCCGATTGGTCGTCATCCCGTAGACCGAAAGAAACAGGCGATTGTGCCGGAGTCTCAGGGGGGGCGGCCGGCCGTGACTCATTGGCGGGTGGGGGAACGGTTGGGCAATTTTACGCTGTTGGAGTTTAAGCTAGAAACGGGACGCACCCATCAAATTCGGGTTCATAGTAGCTCGATGGGTCATCCGATTGTGGGGGATGGGGTCTATGGGGTGGGGCGTTCCCTAGGGGTGAACTTGACGGGGCAAGCCCTCCATGCCTATCGTTTGATTGTAGAGCATCCTGTTTCGGGGGAGAGAATTGAGGCGATCGCACCTCCTCCCCCAGAGTTCCTCACGTTGTTAGAAGTTCTCCGCAAACGTTGATTTTTTCAGATTTTGGCTTATGGATACTACGGTGTTTCATCAGTTTTTTGACCATTGTGTAGGCAATTGGCAAACCGAACGGACTTATCATTATTTGACCAAGCAGGAAGTAGAGCGATCGCATACTGATTTCCAAATCGCCCCCCTTTCCGCCGCTCTCAAGCTCAAAGTCCTCGCCGATAACCTCTACCCCACGATGCCCGATGTAGACCCCTTACCGGGCTTTTCCTTGGGCTTTCAGACCGTTTCTGAACATGGGGACAAGGTATCTCAAAGCCTCAATTTGCTTTTTGTGCCGCAAGAGCAAACGGGGGAGATCTTAACGGGGGATTATTTACGCGATCGCGCCTATGAAGAATCTCGACCGATTATTTCTCAGTTTAGCTTCAACAACAGCACCCGAGAACTACTAATGACCACCCAATACACCCGCGTTGTCTCGGTAGACTCTATCACCCTGATTAATCCTACTCTGCGCATTCGTCGCATTTATAACTACCAACGACCCGAAGCAGGACAACCCTTAGATACCCTGTTATTAGTAGGCTTTGGGGTAGAACAAAAGGGGCAATCTTGCAACAATCCCGGACAATCCTGAGTCCACAGATCACGTTTGTTCAAAGAAGGGGATAATCGGTTGTTGCCTGACAGGTTCTATCGGGGTTTCCTCTTCCGCTTCCTCGGGGGATGATTCTGGTGGTAAAGGGGGAAGGGATTCTGGGGGTTCAGGTTCAGGTTCAGGTTGAGGGGGTTGTAAACGTTGGAGGGCGGGGAGGATCGTATTTTGTAGATGCTCGTCTACTGCTTCGACTTTATCGGGTTGATTCCGAGCGCGAAAGAGAGTTTTCGCTTGTTCTAAGGTTGCGATCGCCTCCTCATACAATTCTAACTCCCCATAGCACACCCCTAGGTTAAAGAAGGCATCAGCCGAAATGGGATTTCGCCGCAGGGTGTTTTGATAGGCTTCCACGGCAAGTTCACATTGATTCGTGTCTTGGTAAGCAATGCCTAAATTGTAATAATTACTCGCCTCATCGGGATTCAGGCGAATGGCCTGTTGTAGGATAGAAATAGCCTCGCGGGGGTTGCCACTTTCAATTAAGGCGGCTCCGAGTTGTTGGTAGGCTATGGCATTATTGGGATCTAAGGCGATCGCATCCCGCAAACGCCCCACCGCAGCCCCCGGCTGTTCTAAACGAGCAAAGACTAAGCCTAAATGATACTGGGCTAACGCATTATCTGGGGCCAGATTCACCGCCTGCTGTAGGGCATCCCGCGCCAATTCTAACTGACCTTGACGAGCATAGAGTAACCCCACTTGATAATGGGCATCAATGAATCTGGGGTTAATTTCAATCGCCCGGTTATAGAGGGAAATCGCTTCCCCCGTAGACCCATCCCGTGCCAAAATCAAGGCTAGATTGTAATGAGCCTCAGCATTGCGGGGATCTAGTAAAATCACCTGACGATAGGCTTGACTCGCTTCCTGATAACGCCCCAGCGCGTCCAAGGTGAGGGCTAAATTATAGATAGCTGGGCTAAACTTAGGATTAAGTTGTACCGACCGCTCAAAGACCTGTAACGCTTGAGGGAGGGCCCCTCGGCGAAAGAGAGCCACCCCTAAATTGTAATAGGCATCATTGAGGGAGGGGTCTAAACTAATCGCCCGTTGAAATTGTCCAATCGCCTCATCAACACTCTCCTGCTGGATTAGGACATTCCCCAGCATATAGTAAGCGATCGCCATCAAAGGATCAAAACGCAAAGCCTCCCGAAATTCCGTTTCAGCCCGGGCAAACTCCCCCTTTTGGTAACGCAACACCCCCTGCTGGAAATGAATCGCCGCGTCTAAATCCTCCGTATAGAGGCCATCAATCACCTGTTTCTGGCGCACAATAGGGGGGGTAGGCTTTGCCCAAACCGCCTCCCCTAGATGGACTCCTATGATCACTCCTGCGGCTAAAGCCCAGTATTGCCAGCGATGTCCCATGATTTTCCTTGCCCTCACACAACTGTCTTTAGTATTTTAACGGAAATGTCAAAAAGAATTCCCCATTCTATAGAAGACTGGGGATGAATTCTCAACCAACAGAATCAATCGACTGTAGGCCGTCAACACACCCTTAAAAATCTATGATATAAATACTCCCAACCTAACCCTAATGTTGCCCCTCGCTGAACCTACATTATGATTTAGTCAAAACTCATACTCAATCTGCAAAAACAATGGCTCAAGACCCAGTTAACATTAGCTCAAATATCCATAAATTCAAACAGTTTAATATTAAAAAAATTGCCCTCAAAAATGACCTTAATTTTGTCCTTACTATGTGGGGCTTGAGTCGCCTATTGATTTTATTTAGTTTTTGGGGTATTGCACCGCTTATTCCTGTTCCACCAAGAGGCGCAAGGGCTGTAATTGGCTTAGAAGCACTCTCATGGTGGGATGGACTCTGGTATATTGAAATTGCAACAGAAGGATATAGCTATATTAATGATTTAGAATACCATTCCGTAGCATTCTTTCCCCTTTTACCCTTACTAATGCGTGGGTTAATGGTGTTCGGAATTTCGCCTTTGGTCGCTGGAATTTTAATCAATAATACAGCCTTTTTTGGGGCATTGTGGCTCATCTATCGCTGGTTAAAACAACAGCAGGGGGAAAATGTAGCGCGGTGGGCTATTGCCACCTTAAGCTGGTGTCCTTACTCTCTTTACGGCACAGTTCTTTATACAGAAGGCCTGTTTTTATTGCTCACAACAGCGACCTTGTGGGCGTTTGAAAAAGAACAGTATGGTAGGGTTGCATTATTGGGAATATTAACCACAGCCACTCGTTCTCCGGGGGTGGCTATGATTCCAGCTTTTTTAATCATAGCCCTGTGGAAACGTAAGCCTCCAGTAGCTTATTTAGCCTCCTTAGCAATGGCGGGAGGAATTGTTGCTTATAGTGTCTATTGTGGTTTAAAATTTGGTGATCCTTTAGCATTTGTTCATGTACAAGTCGCTTGGGGGAGAACGAGGGGATTTGATTGGACCGATTGGCAACGGATTGTTATGTATACCCTCATTGGCGTGCCGAATTGGAATGCTCGACAACTTCAGGATATTTTTTATCCGGTAGCAATGCTTTTAGTGGCAGGGCTGGGGTTCATTTTTTGGTATTTTCGCCAGAAATTGGGGGCAATTTCCCCCTATGGTACCGTGGTTTTGTTGGTGATTCTCTGGCTGTTAGCTGGGGATTCTTTTTTGCGATTAGGGATGGTTTGGGGGGGATTGATTTTGTTGTTAATCACCTGTCGTAAACTTCCCCCCGGGGTGATATTATATGGCTTGTTTAATTTGGGAATTATTTTGAGTTCAGGTCGCAGTAGTTCGTCGGAACGTCTGGCCTATGGTATTGTCAGTTTATCAATGGCGGCTGGGGTTGTTTTGGCAAGATATCCCCGATTTGGTTATGGTTTTATGGGCTTTTTGGGCTTACTTTTAGTGACAGTAACCATTCGTTTTGCTCAACAAACTTGGGTCGCTTAACAAAGAACAGTTACGGTTCAACGGTAACGCCCTAGCTAAGAGCCTGAGAATCGAGAATCCCCCGCTAAACTGCACAAGTGATTAGAAGCAGGAAAGCCAATCCTAGATTTTCTGTCATCTTTCTTCCTCTTTTCCCAAAGTCTTTCGTTTTTTGGCTTTGTTGCTTTCTCGCGCTATCCTTGTGTCATACTAGGTGAGTATCTTCTAGATCTTCCCCCTTGATACCGTCGAGTCTGCTTCGGTAACAAATGCGCGAGAATCATCCGTTTAAAACTCTTTAAGAAATAAATTGTATGAACAGCCAACTGATTGAAATTGAAGCCTATCTTCAGCGACTTTATGCGAATCGATTTGACGCAAAATTACTTAAATCCAAAACTCGATTATGGCGGGTTCTAATTGATGTTTTTTTACAGCAATATATTAAAACAGATGCGACCATTTTAGATGTAGGAGGTGGGTATTGTGAATTTATTAATCAAGTCACAGCCCGGGAAAAATATCTCGTTGATCTCAATCCTGACGCTCAAGTTTATGCCAATCCTGATGTTAAAGTCCTACAGGTAGACTTTTTGAGTGTTGCCGAATATTTACCACAAAACAATTATTTTGATGTTATTTTTATTTCTAACTTTTTTGAACATCTGGCAACAAAAGAAGAATTATTACAAGTATTAGTATTATGTTTTAAGTTGCTCAAACCCGGGGGGAGTTTGTTAGTCATTCAACCAAACTTTAAGTATGCCTATCGTGAGTATTATGATTTCATTGATCATCAACTACCTTTAACCCATATTTCTTTACAAGAAATTCTTTATGCTATTGGGTTTAAAATTCCTGTACTTATCCCCCGATTTCTCCCCTATTCTACCCACAATGCACCCACATCTACTCGTTTATTACGGCTTTATTTAAATTTACCAATTTTTTGGTCTTTCATTGGTAAGCAAATGTTTGTTAAAGCGGATAAACCCTTGAGTTAATCTATAGTAATTTACCAGAAGTGTTGAGTTACAGAATCTTGGGTTTGAGGGAACAAGGCATCGGGAATAGGGAACAAATTATCTAAAAAATGTATACCTTCGTTCAATGATGATAGCTTATTCTTTGAAATCATGATCAATCCTCCGACGTTTAATCATTATTACCGTTACAATGAACTGGTGACGGTTTTACAAAACTACGCCAACAATTACCCCCATTTAGTACGCTTAGAAACTATGGGTCAAAGTCATGAAAACCGGGATTTGTGGTTAGTGACGGTGACTTGTTGGGAAACGGGTTTAGCGAGGGAAAAACCCGCCCTGTGGGTCGATGGAAATATTCACTCTGTTGAGTTAGCCCCTTCGGTGGCTTGTGTGTATTTTTTGGAGACGTTAGTGAGGGGATATGAACAAGATCCTGATATTACGCGCTGCCTCAAAACTCGGGCGTTTTATATTTGCCCTCGGGTGAATCCTGATGGGGCAGAATTAGCGTTAGCTGACTCTCCGCAATTCCTCCGTTCTGGTACTCGTTTTTACCCCTATTCTGACCTAGATTTACCGGGTTTAGTGATGGAAGATATAGATGGGGATGGACGAATTTTAATGATGAGAATTCCTGATGGCAATGGCAACTGGAAGGTATGTCCTGATGATTCTCGATTGATGATTCCCCGAGAACCGACGGAGGTAGGAGGGGAATATTACCGACTGTTACCGGAGGGAAAAATAGATCAGTATGATGGGGTATTAATTCCCACAAAACCCCTTAAACAACAGTTGGATTTTAACCGAAATTTTCCCGTTTGTTGGCGGGAGGAGGGGGAACAACAAGGGGCGGGAGATTATCCTACTTCTGAACCAGAAGTTAGGGCGTTAGTGGATTTTATTACTCAACATCCCAATATTACCGGGGCGGTTTCTTTTCATACGATGAGCGGGGTTTTATTGCGTCCCTATAGTTATCAAGATGATGAAAAATTTTCCCATCAAGACTTGACAATTTATCAAAAAATTGCTAAGAAAGGGACGGAATTAACAGGCTATCCGGCGGTTTCAGTTTATCATGGTTTTCGCCAACATCATGAGAGTTATGTGACGGGAGCTTTTGATGATTGGTGTTATGAAGCGTTAGGGTTATTTGCTTGGACAGTGGAAATTTGGAGTCCTCAACAACAGGCGGGAATTACGGATTATGATTATGTGAAATGGTATGAGGAGCATCCCTTAGAAGATGATTTAAAGTTATTGGCTTGGAATGATCAAGTTTTGGGGGGGAAGGGTTATATTAACTGGTATCCTTTTGAACATCCTCAGTTAGGAATGGTGGAGTTGGGGGGCTGGGATGAGGTCTATTTTTGGCGCAATCCTCCCCATGAATTGTTAGAAAAGGAGGTGTCTCGGTTTCCGGGTTGGTTGGTGTGGCATTTGTTGATTTCACCTCTATTAGATTGGTATGAAATGAAGGTGCAACGGGTGGGGAGTGAGGTGTTTTTGTTGCGGGTCTTGGTGCAAAATACGGGCTGGTTGCCGACGTATATTAGCCAAAAGGGACGGAGGAAAAAACAAGTTCAGGGTTGTATTGTTACGCTAAAATTGCCGGAGGGGGCGAGTTTGGAGTTAGGGGAAAGGACGGTGAATGTGGGACATTTGGAGGGACGCGCTTATAAGCCTTCTGCGCCTGCGGGACGGGTGGGGGATGAAACGAGCGATCGCGCTAAAATAGAATGGATTGTTCGTGCGCCTGCTGGGGGAACGGTAGAGGTGACGGCAAAATGCGATCGCGCTGGGGTGGTGCGCAGACAGATCGAGTTAGTCTGAATTTACCTTGATGAGAGAATGTAACATTATTCAAAGTTTTGCGCCGCCTACCACAACTTTCTTCTAAAATCAACGGTAAAATCCATGAGTTTGTCCTACGCCCATGACTCCTCCCCCCGTATCCCCTCTGACCCATCACGAACCCGATCACGTTTTACGAGCGCTTTCCATTGCGGCCCTTAAGTTGCTCTGTGAAGATCGGGAGCAGGAATTAGTGGAATTAATTCATTTGCTCTCCCCAGAAACGAAAGCGGAATTGATGCGTTTTGCCGTCAATCAGTTAAAGTCCTCCTCTCCCCTTGTGAAGTCCCCCGCCTAACAAAAGCGGGGTCGCGTTTCAGGGTAAAGTAGGGGAAACCGTGAGACTTGTCCCCTAAATTCAAGATGACCAATCAGACCCCTGCCACCGTTCCCCTCAAGCAGCATCGTCAAGCCTTTCCGGGTTTAGCGGACAAGGCTTATTTTAACTTTGGGGGACAGGGAACTATGCCCCAAGCCTCTTTAAAAGCCATTTATCAGGCCTATGAATTCCTGCAAGAAAAAGGCCCCTTTTCTCGCCAGGTCAATGATTGGATTGAACAGGAATGTCAATTATTACGCCATGCGATCGCCTCAGAACTGCGCACCTCCCCCGCCACCATCACCCTCACCGATAGCGTCACCACAGGCTGTAATATCGTCCTCTGGGGCATTCAGTGGCAAGCAGGGGATCATATCCTAATCACCGACTGTGAACACCCCGGAATTATTGCTTCCGTCAAAGAAGTGGCCCGGCGCTTTAGTTTGCGCGTCTCCACCTGCCCCATCATGGCCACCCTCAACCGAGGCAACCCCAGCGTCGTCATCGAGCAACACCTACAACCCAACACCCGCTTAGTCGTGTTATCCCATGTCCTCTGGAATAGCGGCCAAGTGTTACCCCTCCCGGAGATTATCCAAGCTTGTCGCACCTTTAAAAGTGAACGTCCTATTCAGATTCTCGTCGATGCCGCCCAATCCGTCGGACAATTGCCCCTCAATCTCAGTGAACTGGCTGTGGATTTTTACGCCTTCACCGGGCATAAATGGCTCTGTGGGCCGGCTGGAGTGGGGGGGTTGTACGTTCATCCCCACGCCTTAGAAGAACTGAATCCTACTTTTATCGGTTGGCGGAGTATTACCATGGATGGGGCAGGAATGCCCACCGGATGGCAACCCGACGGGAGACGCTTTGAAGTCGCCACTACCGCCTATCCTCAGTATGCGGGGTTAAGACAGGCGATCGCAACCCATCAAGCTTGGGGACCTCCCGAAGAACGCTACACCAAAATCTGTTACAACAGCGAATACCTCTGGCAAGGCCTCTATCTCCTACCCCAAATCGAATGTTTACGCAGCCTTCCCCCCGAATCCGGTTTAGTCTCCTTCCGTCTCACCACCAACGAAATCCTACACCCCCGCCTTGCCCAAGCCCTAGAACAACAGGGCTTTTTCGTCCGCACCCTCAAAAACCCCGACTGTATTCGCGCTTGTGTCCACTATCTCACCCTCCCCTCAGAAATGGATCAATTGATTAAAGTTCTAGGCAGTTTATAGGGGCAAGGGGGGAATTGCCCCTCAGTCATTAAACCATCGGCAAAGCCACCGTAAAAACCGTTTTCCCCGGTTGAGAGGTAAAACTCAACGTTCCCCGATGTTTCTCAATAATTTTCTTCACAATATCCAGACCTAAACCACTCCCCTCTCCGGCCGGTTTTGTCGTGAAAAACGGCTCAAAAATCCGGTCTTGAATCTCCACCGGAATTCCCTGTCCTGAATCCTCAATCTGAACCAGAACTTCATCCTCTATTGTCAACACCCGAATCCTTAAATCTCCTTGATTTTTCATCGCTTGAATCCCATTATGAATTAAATTCGTCCAGACCTGAATCAACTCATCCGGGAAACAAGGAATATCGGGAATAGCCGCAAAATCTCGATGAACTTCTACCCCATGTTTAAGTTGATTATGATACAACTCCAGCACCGTCTCTATACTTTCAATAATATTAACCCTTTGAGGATCACCTAAATGGTCATAACGAGCATAATTTTTTAACGCAAACACCACCTTAGAGGCGCGATTCACCGCCGTTATAATATTCCGATTGTTGCCTTGCAAGCGGGCGATATTATAGGCAATCTTCAGCAACCAGTCCACATCAGGACTTTGTAGAATGCTCAAAAATTCCCCCACATTCTTATAAATCCCCATATCCGTTAAACTGTCCGCAATGCGGCGATTATTGAGAATATTCAAAGCCTCCAACTCCCGAATAACATTGCGCTTATGTTGACGTTTATCACGGGATGAAATCGCCGTAGAACTTTCTAAAGAAGCCTCTAGTAAATCAAAGAAGCACTTCTGTTGTTCCGTATTTAGCTTTTCTGGAATTTTCGGCAACTCCGCCAACGTTTCCGTTAACGCTTTACTGGTATTTTCAGAAGAGGAAAGAATCGCCCCTAATGGAGTATTAATTTCATGAGCCACTCCAGCCACCAGTTGACCCAGTGCCGCCATTTTTTCGGATTGAATTAACTGCTGTTGACTCGCTTGTAACTCTTCTAAAGCTTTTTGCAGTTCTTGGGTACGTTGAGTTACTTTCGTTTCTAAGTTCTTATAAAGGCGGGCATTATCAATCGAAATAGCCGCCTGTCCTGAGAGTAACTGAACCACCCCAATCCGGTCATAGGTAAACGCCGAAGCCGTCAAATTATTCTCTAGATAAATAATGCCCGTCAATTTACCTTGATTCAACAAAGGAGTACAGAGAATAGATTTAGGTGGGAAAAGTTGAAAATAGGGATCTCCACTGTATTTATGCTCTTGATTTGCATCCTCTAATACTAAATTTTGATTGGTTCGGAGGACATAGTTAATAATAGATTTTGGCAACTTATTCCCAATAGCTAAACTTTGTAAAACCGCCACCTTTTTATGGGTAACACTGACAGACGCTTCAATGAGGAAATCTTCCAGATGACTAATTGCCGTTTCAGGAGATTTATTCAGGAGTAAATAACCAACAGTTGCCCCCGTATTTTCTAAGAGTATCTCCATTAACTTAGTCAGCAATCGTTCCAATAAAATTTCACCCGCTAAGGCTTGAGAAGCCTTCATAATTGTGGCAAAATCTAAAGAAGATCCCGTGTCCATTTCCGTGGAACTGCTAGAACTGGTTGTCCGAGTCTTCTTATACAGGGGTGCCGTGGCAACTTTATTAATTAAATGTCGATAATTTTGATCCAGTTGTTGCACTTTACGGGTGGCTTGCCAACGGGTATAACCATAATAAGCCTCGGTCATATATAACTTCGCAAATTTTTGATTTCCTTGCTGAATCCAAAAACGGGCAGCCAGTTCATTGGCTAAGGCTTCACTCTGGATAAAGTCATTAACTTGGGCTGAACTAATAGCCTCTTCATACAAGTTTAAAGCTTGTTGAATCTTGCCTTGAATACGGGCTTTTTCTGCTTCCACTAAGAGATATTTATGACCAAAGTTTTCAGGACAGTTATCCGCCCAAATTTTGAGCATTTTTTGATTTTCGTCGAGTTGGGCAAAATATTGTTGCTGATCTGAGGGAGAAGCCGTAGGATAGAGTTGAGCTAAGGTGAGGGAATAATAAAAATTGTGTTCTACTTGGTTGGGAATGCCTGAGACAAAAACAACGGTGTTACAACTCGCTTTAGCAAAAACTAAGGCTTCTGAATAAGACCCATAGAGATATAACAGTTGCATTTTAAAAATGTTGTACATCGCAACACCGGGGAGGAATTGATTATCCATCCACATCTGTACACAGGCCATCTCATCAAAGTTTTCATCACTTAAAGAAGCTTGCTCACGGGTCAAATCTTGTAAGTTGCGAATGACTTGTTGATAAGTTTGTTGAACCCCAACAAAAACGTGGTTTTTACTTTGCCGCAGAAAGTCTAAAAACTTGTCCGACTCATCTAAAATACTGTTAAAATCATGACCCATTAAAATCCGTTGCAAGATAACATGATAGGAAATATAACTGGTATAAACATCTCCCGTATTTACTCCATCTTGATAGCCTTGACGCAAAATAGGGAGATTATTTTTCATGGGACTGCGCCAATGACTAATTAAACCTGCAACCAAGTTAAAGACTTTACAAGTCAGGTTAGCGGTGTGGAACTTTTCATTCATTTTTAAGGCTAATTGCCCAAATTCATAGCCATTTTCGTACTCTAAGAGTCGAGAACCTGCCACAATTCCCCAAAAGGCATAACCATGAGCGGAAGCTTCCGAATTGCCGTATTCTATCGATAAATTCACCATTTTAAGAGTAATTAAAGCCAGTAAGTCTTGATTGGTGAAATAAGCTGGGCCTGTCATATTCATCAAGACATTCATACAAATCTCAATTTCTGGGTTTGTATTATCTGGAATTAATGCAAGTTCAGGAATTTTATGTTTTGCTAAATTTTCCCGATAAACTGTGAGTTCTGCCTCAAAAGCCGGGGGAATATCATCTCCTCCAGTGGGTATATTTAAGCCAAATACCTCAAGGGTTTGAGACGCTAGACGAATATTTTCAACAAACTTGCCTGTATTGTCATATAGGGCAAGGCGGACAATTTGAACTTGCGCTTTTTCTAAACTCGTTTTTGCTTGGGTAATAATGAGATCAAATAAATTTTCTGCTGTTTCAAAATTGCCACATAAATATTCACATTCTGAGCGTTCTTGATATAAATTAAAGGCTAAATCATAATCCATTTGCCAAGCATTATCACCTAAATAGACTAACCCAGAAGAGAAGTATTTTAAGGCGGGTTCGTAGGCTGTGGAATCTTTAGCTTTTTGACCGGCAACGAGATTTAAAGAGGCTAAATGATGTTTCTCCTTGTCTTCTTCAATTAAAGCCGACCCTGCGTTTAAATGGTTGACAATATCAAATAGTTTTTCGTCTTCCTCAAGGTTGGTCACTTGTTTCAGTAGTAAGCGACCCATTTTGAGGTGAGTGATGGCTTTTTCTGATTCAGGAATCAGGGTATAAGCAGCTTGT
Source organism: Spirulina subsalsa PCC 9445 (assembly GCF_000314005.1). NCBI lineage: Bacteria > Bacillati > Cyanobacteriota > Cyanophyceae > Spirulinales > Spirulinaceae > Spirulina > Spirulina subsalsa. The sequence goes on along the minus strand of NZ_JH980292.1, from coordinate 2,878,767 downwards.
TGTACTCGGTCATGGAGGAAGCGGTAATCGACAGAGATTTTGTCTACTTCCTCTATTTTTTGCCACAGTAAGGGAATTCTATAAGTATCACTAGAAGGGATAATAAAGCCCTCTTGTAAGGCATCCCAGAGGGAGTTGGCAACTTCGGGTAAGGATTGCTCACTGACGGTGGCTAAAATGTGTAAACTAAAACGATTCCCGATGCAGGAGGCGAGTTTTAAACTTTCCTGAGTGGTGGCTGGCAGCTTCCTGAGTTTGTTAATCATTAAATCAACGACATTTTCGGTAATGTCACACTGACGAATGGCTGCGACATCCCAATTCCATTGACCGTTAATGTAGTCGAAATAAAAAAGTTCTTCACTGTACAAAGATTTCAAGAGTTGGGTCAAAAAGAAGGGATTTCCACCCGTTTTATTATGGCAAAGTTGAGCGAGTTCTAAGGTGTCCTCTGTTGGTCGATATAATGTGTCACTAATTAGCTTGTTTGTTGTGTCTAAGTCAAGCGGTTTTACTTCAATTGTTTTAACTATAACTTCGCTTTCTTCAATGGCATGAAGGGTTAACATTAGGGGATGAGATGGGCTAACTTCATTGTCTCGATACGCCCCAATAATGAGTAAATAACGGCTTTCAGGATTGGTGACTAAAAGGTTAAGAAATTTAAGGGAGGGAGAGTCTGCCCACTGTAAATCATCTAAGAAGATAACGAGGGGGTGTTCTGCTTGGGTAAAGACAGCAATAAACTTTTGAAAGACTAAATTAAAGCGGTTTTGAGATTCTGTGGGGCCAAGATGAGGGACGGGGGGCTGAGGGCCAATGATTAATTCTACTTCGGGGATAACGTCAATGATGACGGCTCCATTTTGACCTAAAGCCTTCAGCAGTTTTTGCTTCCATTGCTCAATTTTATCTTCGGTTTCGGTTAATAGTTGTTGAACCAGTTCTTGGAAGGCTTCAATTAAAGAAGCATAGGGAATATTGCGTTTAAATTGGTCAAATTTGCCGCTAATAAAAAAACCCTTGCGTTTAACAATAGGCTTGTGAATTTCATGGACGAGGGAGGATTTGCCGATGCCAGAATAGCCACTGACTAACATTAATTCGGTGTGACCAAAGCTGGCAATTTCAAAGGCTTGGAGGAGGGTTTTAACTTCTGCTTCACGACCATAGAGTTTTTGCGGAATTTGGAATTGATCCGAGATGTTGTTTTGGGCGATCGCAAAATCTTCAATCTGTTGCCTCTCCTGCCACTGCTGCGAGCATTTGAGCAGATCCTGTTTCAACGCAATGGCGGTTTGATACCGATCTTCGGCATTCTTAGCTAATAATTTTAAAATAATGTTGCTAATAACGGGGGGAATTTGCGGATTAAGGGTTGTCGGATTGGGGGGTTCTTTGGCTAAATGAGCGTGAATTAGTTCAATAGGATCAAGACTATCAAAAGGGAGTTCTCCCGTTAAGAGTTCATAGAAAGTGATACCGAGAGAGTAAAAATCGGTGCGGTAATCAATTAGTCGGTTCATGCGTCCCGTTTGTTCGGGGGAGAGATAAGCGAGGGTACCTTCTAAAGCGTTGGGGGTACTGATGCCTTGATTTTCGCTGGATAAGAGGGAAGAAATACCAAAGTCAGTGATTTTAAGGTCTTGGGTGGCTAAATTTACAATAATATTGGAGGGTTTAATATCTTTGTGAATGATGCGGTGTTGGTGAATTTCGCTGAGACTGTTGGTAATGGCGATCGCAATTGACAGAAAAACCTCAACGGAGAGGGGGCCTTGTTGGGCAATAACATCATACAAGGACTGTCCCCCAAAGTCCTCTAAAATTAAGGCTAACCCGTGATTGTACTTTTCTAAACCCAAGGGTTGCACCACATGATTTAAGGTTAACCCCTGCATGATTTCGTACTCATGCTTTAACTTGGCAATCTCCCGCAGGGAGGGATATTCAGCTTTTGGAACTTTGACAATCACGGGAACTTGATCTTTGTTGCGATGACCTCGATAGATCAGGTTTTTGGTGCCGATGCTCAGTTCAGAGGTGATGGTATAGTGGGTCAGAGTTTTGTGTTGCATGGTTTAATATCAATTCAATTTGAGTTGTGTGCAAAAGGGGGAAGTTCGGGGAGAGGGAGCAGGGGAGCAGGGGAGCAGGGGAGCAGGGGAGAGAGGGGGAATTAAGACTTATTACCCCTATTCCCTATTCCCCATTCCCTATTCCCTATTACCTATTACCTATTCCCTATTACCTATTCCCTATTCCCTATTACCTATTCCCTATTCCCTATTCCCCATTCCCTATTCCCTATTCCCTGTTCCCTGCCAAGGATAATGGCCAATAATCGAAACACCCTGAACTTGTGGCATCCCCTGAGCTAAAATGGCTTGAGCGGCCGACATTCCGGCCATCACCGTTGCTTCCGCACACCCTGAATTTAAACTGTTATTCACCCAATCCCCCGTCAGGAAAAGGTTATGAAAACCGGACTCTCCGGGATTGAGGCGATAAGCTTGACTACCGGGAACTGACATCACATATCGTTCCGTTGGAGTAATGTTAATCCGCCAAAATTGGGCATCAAAACGGGCTTTTCCTGTCCCTCCCTGCGGGTCCACCAATAAATCCCAGTTAAAACCTTCTGACTCTCCCGCAGGTGTCACCTTGGGCCAAAGATAAGCCCCCGCTTCCTCTAAAAACTCCAGCGCGGCCTGATTGATTTTCGCCTGTTGTTGAGTGGGAAAATCATAATCCTCGGCCGGAGGGATACCGGGGTCTGGCATGGTTCCGGTAAAGTAGGCCAAACTATAGGGGTAATGTGCAGAACTCCAGTTTTCTTGGGGGATTAAATGGGTCATATCGGCATAGGTATCCAAGGGCTCCGCATAGGTTCCCACCACCGCACTGGCATCTGTCCAGCCTAATTGAGCTAGGGTAGACTTAAACCATAACTGCCCCCCTTGGGTGGTCACGGTGGGGATTTCCTGCACCATCTTTCGCCACTTCTCACTCACGGCCAGCAATTCCGGACAAATATAGGGCAGCGCCCCTAAACTAATCCCCAACAGGACTAAATCAAAATCTGTCCCCCGCTTGAGGGTGATCTTCTCCTCGGTGTGTAGCGTTGGCCAGGGGCTCCAGAAGGACTCTAAATCAATCTCATGGGCTTTCAGTTGTTCCCCCTCCTGAATCTGGTCATATAGGGGTTCTGCGGGCCAACAGAGCAAGCGTTTAACCCGGATGAGGGGATCATAACCTGCGGCGGGTTGTTTTAAATTCACCTGTCGCACTAAATCGATGGTTGCAATATGATCCGGTTGTTGGGTTTCTAAGCCTAAATTAGTCACCCGATGGAAAAACTCAAAACGCACCCCCCGTTCCTTCAGAACTTGATAGAGGGGGGCGAAAATTGTATCCCCCATCCCTGCCTGCATTTTCCACATCACCGCGCCGTTATAGGTCAAATTCATACGAATCACCCAACGGAGGGCGGCCGCGGTGCCTAATGCTTGGTTTTCTGGGGTGTTGATGCCCCCTTTAAAGGCAAAGAGGAGGTCGTACATGGAACGGACGAGGGGGGAGTTAAGGGTCATTTCCCATGCGCCATGTTTTTTTAACCACTGGGCAAAATCAATGTTGTCTAGGTCATTGAAGGCTTCCCCGTCTAAGGCATTATCTAAAATTAGCCCTCGGATTACGGTTTGGGTAAAGTTGGTAATGATTAAATTGCGCCGCGTTTCGGGGTCTTCTCCTTGGGCAATCTTGGCGAGACGGGCTTCTAAACGGGTCTGAGACTGTTCTAAACAAAAGAGTAACAGGGGTTCAATGCGACCTAGGGGGCAATCTTGGGGCAGGGTTTCTAGGGCTTGAATGGCGAGTAAAAGAAAACTACTGTCTAGGGTGAGGTCTATTTCAGCGAGGGTAATTCCGAGGAGTTCTGGCAGTTGGCTGAATGTCTCCCATCCCCGTTCAAGTTCCTGTTGTAAGTGTTCCCAAAGGGTTTGGGGCGGGGGATTGTCGGGTGAGGAATCTTGAAGTTTGGGGGAGTGGGTCAAGAGTTCATAGGCGAAGATTAAGGCGGTGCGGATATAGTCCCAGTAAGACCCTATACCGCCCCCTTGCCACGGCACTAAATCATTGCTGGGGTAGTTCAGTTGCCAAGGGTACCATTTCCCCTCTATATATTCTTCCAGCACAATATAGTTGTGTGGCTTAAAAGCATCGCTGACTGTATCAAAGGGGCCATCGTCTCCTAGGGCTTGATAACACCGATCCATCAGGCGAAAGGCGTTTTCATAGAAACCAAAAAAGATATGAAAGCCGTGTTCTTGGATGCGGTAATCGGGCTCTTGTTCTGGGCTGTGGGGGGTCATATTGCGACCGCTTGCCCCTTTGCCGCCTAGTCGCCAGCCCATTTGATAGACGGTGATCTCATAGTAACGCTGCCAGTCGGGTTGTTCGGTGAGTTCAAAGACGGTGGTCAGGGAACCGAGGCCGCCTCCGAGGACGGCGATTTTTTGTTTTTGGGGGGGTGGATTGTTGTCTGCTTGCCAGAGGACTTGACCGTTTTTAAGGCTGAAGTCGAAGTTTAACCAGAAGGGCAAATGGGCGAGAAATTGGTTCGGAGGAAGGTTGGGATCGGCTTGTAGGCCTAAATCTTGGGCGATGGGATGACTGGCGAGGGGGGGAAGGGTGACGAGAAAGCGATCGCCCAATAATTTCCCATTGTGCAGGTGTTCTAGTTGGGTGGGGGCTTCAATAATGGCCTGATAACAGGCTTGACGGCCATCTGTCCCATCCCGAAACTGTTTGAGGAAGACGGTATTAAAAGACCGTGTCAGAAAGTTTTCGAGTAAATGGCGGGGCAGGTCAATTCCCGGTAGGTTAAGCCCTTGGGGGAGTAGTAGGGTGAGAATATCTTGGCTGATGGTGGTCAGAGAAGACCAGGTGCGATCGCCTTGACCCGATGAAGTGGGTGTAATCGAGAGAATGGGCTGACGACGGCCTGCACTTTCGGGGCTAAAGGTGTCCCAAGCCACCGCTTCTAGGGTAAAACGACCCATCTCGTTGGGATCTTGGGGGAAATCAATCCACCCCCACTGTTTCGGGAAACCGTAGACCTCACGCCCTGAAACTAAGGCAGGGGAGTTATTGACGAAAATATAGGGGATAAATACAGCCAGATGATCCACAATAAAACCCTTGCCCCAGGAATGTCCGGCCATCACCGGAACCCAAATAATCACCTCCCCCTGTTCCGAGAAAAACCCCTTTTCTTGGTCTGGGGCTTCCGTTGAGGTAATGTGAGCAATGCGGTCAAAACTGAGTAAAACGTAGGGACTCAACGGGCGGTATTCTAACTGACCTTGACTTGGTGCGTTCAAGTAGCGATCGCACAACCCCTGTAAATGACTCAAACTCCCCTGCAAAAAGAACCCGTAAAAATTCGTTCCTCGGAGAATATAAGGTTGTAAAAAAGACTGTTCACCGCCCCGTTCAATATAGGCAGGAAACCTAGAGGAAAAAGGTTCAGGAGCATCGTTCATGAGCAGGAGTGATAATTTTTTTCATTCTGCCACCCTGATCTGTCAGATGCCAGCCCTGATCACAATAACTTCACAAATTGATAACGACTAGGGAATAGGGATTAGGGAATCGGCAACTTTAACAAGTTAAGCTTCTGTGCATTGTTCCCCGTTCCCTAATTTTGGACACAACCGGATTTTCCCGACTCCCTATTACCCTGTTCCCTAATTAGGGTCTGCTGAATAACACGCCTATGCTAGGCTCAACAAGGGAACAGGGAACTCTTAACAGGGAACAGATCATCTAAAACTGGCACGATTGCCTATTCCCGACTCCCGACTCCCGACTCCCGATTCCCCAACTCTCGGACTTATTCAGCAAGCCCTAATTATGCCCTATTCCCAATATTAGGATTTGCGCCTCACAGTTCCCATAACCCCCAAGGTAAACAATCCCAATAATAGTGAAGGTTCTGGCACCGATTGAGGAGAAGTCACCAGGGGAGTCACCGGATTATCGATCGTCCCATTATCCGTATCCGCATAAAAGCGTAGTGTCCCAGTGAAACCCTCGTCCCAAAACAGAGACAACGATCCAAAAACATCCCCCACCGAAATATCAATGGGAGTCCCATATTCAAACTCCGTGGGAACTTGACCTGAAATGGGTTGAAACGTCCAACCATTAGCCGATCCGGGAGTGCCGGGGAACGTTGGCCAGTGGGTATCAAAGACCGTGTTTCCGGGGACACCATGAATGATTAACGAGGCAATGCTAGCCCCGGCATTCGTAAAGTTCCAAGGAATGCCAAAGGTGCTACTTCCGACAAAAGACAAAGACCAATCCCGACCAAAAGCCCCCCCAGCATTGTATCCTGTCGTTCCCCAGATTTGGGTTTCTGATCCCCCTCCCAACCAGTTGACGGTGATTTCCATTCCGTCCATATCCGCGCCTCCTGTGGAGAAGGAACTTAACACCGTTTGCCCCGAAGCACTGCCGGAACCGATTAAGGCGATCGCACCAGTTGCCGTCAGACCAAACAGGAGGTTTTGCAGGGGGTGAGAAGACATCATAAGCTAATAGTCCTAAAAAGAAAGAGTCGATTTATCAGGACGAGAACATTCTGTCAACCGTCCTTTCTCTACTCTTATCATGAAAATTCTGATAAAATACCCCGTTTTTAGGTAAAATCGCCCAACTTTACCAAATCTTTACAAAAATATCCCCAAAATCTATAGAAGTCATAATATGTTGAAATTTTTTAAATTTTTGTCAATCATTCTTGCTTTAAAAAAAGCTTAAATTTAGAGAAAAATCTCCAAACTGGGAGAGAATATCAAAACTGGGTCATTGTTGGGAACTTTAGACCTCTTCGACTTTTCCCTTCAATCTTCTCTAGTTTCAGTGGATTTTAGGATCATTTAGAGTCAGTTTTGGACTGTCGAATTGAGCTAGTACAACTTAGGCAATACTTAGCATAATCGGTATTAGCATCATAGCTTCCCCTTATCTTCCTGTTCCCTTCCCCTATAATTGATCTCAAATAAATTGAGCTAAAGTTGAGGCCATGTTCCCAGTTACCCCCTTAAACAAGTGAAATAACGAGGTATTTTCATGACAGATCAACATCATTTTGAAACATTACAAATTCATGCCGGACAAGAACCTGCTCCCGGAACTAATGCGCGAGCCGTTCCCATTTATCAAACCACATCTTACGTTTTTAATGATGCTGATCATGGGGCTAAACTCTTTGCTTTACAGGAGTTTGGTAATATATACACCCGCATTATGAACCCCACAACAGATGTGTTTGAAAAACGCATCGCTGCGTTAGAAGGGGGTGTTGCGGCCTTAGCCACTGCCAGTGGACAAGCGGCCCAATTTTTAGCCATTAATAACCTAGCCCAAGCCGGGGATAATATTGTTTCTACCAGTTTCTTATATGGAGGAACATACAATCAATTTAAAGTAGCCTTACCCCGTTTAGGCGTTGGTGTAAAGTTCGTGGATGGGGATGATCTCAAAGACTTTGAAGCGGCTATTGATGACAAAACCAAAGCCCTTTATGTGGAAACGATGGGCAATCCTCAATTTAACGTCCCTGACTTTGAAGGACTATCTAAACTTGCCCATAAACATGGGATTCCTTTAGTAGTTGATAACACTTTTGGTTGTGGGGGGTATCTTTGCCGTCCTATTGAATACGGTGCGGATATTGTGGTGGAATCGGCGACCAAATGGATTGGCGGACATGGAACCTCCATCGGTGGGGTGATTGTGGATTCAGGGAACTTTAACTGGGGGAATGGCAAGTTTCCCATGTTTACGGATCCCGCCCCGGGCTACCATAATTTGAATTTCCAAGAGGTATTCGGCCCTGATGGTCCTTTTGGCAATATTGCCTTTATTATTCGTGCGCGGGTGGAAGGATTACGGGATTTAGGGCCTTGTTTGAGTCCCTTTAATGCCTTTTTACTTTTACAAGGGTTAGAAACCCTTTCTCTACGGGTAGATCGTCATGTTAGCAATGCTTTAGCTCTTGCTCAGTGGCTAGAATCCCATCCAAAAGTGGAATGGGTGAGTTATTTAGGATTACCTAGCCATCCTTACCATACACGGGCGAAACAGTATCTAAAACGGGGGTTTGGTTGCGCGCTCACCTTTGGGATTAAAGGCGGGGTGGAAGCGGGACGCAAGTTTATTAATGGGGTGAAGTTAGCCAGTCATTTAGCCAATGTGGGGGATGCCAAAACCTTGGTCATTCATCCGGCCTCAACCACCCACCAACAGTTAAGCGAAGCGGAACAGTTGTCGGCCGGGGTAAAACCTGAATTAATCCGGGTTTCGGTGGGTTTAGAGCATATTGACGACATTAAGGCGGATTTTGACCAAGCCTTTTCCGCTTAGGTCTTCCGGACGCAGATGCCCCCAGAACCCTGTTCGCGTAGCGTTTTGTAGAAAAGGGGGGAGAAAAGCCGGGGAGAAATCGCTAAGATGAATTAGCGTCACTATCCTCAGTCCTCCCTAGTTTTCCTTCTCCTTGCTCCATTGTGCCGATTGCGTTCTACTCCAGCCATGAATTATCAACAGCTAATCTCTCCCCAAACCCAGTTTTATTCTTCCTCCCGCCCTTTCCCCTTGGTGTTAGGGGGGGAGTTGCCCGAGGTGCAGGTGGCCTATCGGACTTGGGGCCATTTAAACGAGTCGCGGGATAATGGGGTGTTGATCTGCCATGCGTTCACGGGCTGGGCGGATTTGGAGGCGTGGTGGCAGCCTTTGCTGGGGCCAGGGAAGGCATTAGACCCGACCCGGGATTTTTTGATTTGTAGCAATATTTTGGGCAGTTGTTACGGCACGACGGGGCCGACTTCTGTTAATCCGAGGACGGGAAAAGCCTATGGGGTGGAGTTTCCGGAAATTACGGTGCGGGATATGGTGCATTTGCAGGCGCGCTTGTTGGAGGAATTGGGGGTGCGATCGCTCCGTTTGGTGATTGGGGGATCTTTGGGGGGGATGCAGGTGTTGGAGTGGGCGGCCTGTTATCCCGATTGGGTAAAGGCGATCGCACCCATTGCCGCCTCCGGGCGACATTCCGCTTGGTGCATTGGCTGGAGTGAAGCCCAACGTCAAGCCATTTATACCGATCCACTCTGGCAAGGGGGGCATTATTCCCCCGATGCTCCCCCCAAACAGGGCTTAAAAGTGGCGCGGATGATTGCCATGAGTACCTATCGTTCTTGGGGGAATTACTCGATTCGCTTTGCCCGTAACGAACAAGCAGAAGAATTTGCGATCGCCCATTACCTGAAATACCAAGGCGATAAATTAGTAGAACGCTTTGATGCCAACACCTACATCACTCTCAGTCGCGCCATGGATCATCATAACTTAGCCCGTCCTGACCAAGATTATGAAACCCTCTTGCGCAGCATTCCTCACCCCACCCTAATCGTCGGCATTGATTCCGATATCCTCTACCCCCCCGTAGAACAACAGGAACTCGCCGAACTCATCCCCAACGCCCAACTCGCTTGGCTGCACTCCCCCCACGGCCACGATGCCTTTTTAATTAACATGGACGAACTCAACGAGTTAGTCCTGACCTTTCGCCAAAGTCTACACAGCAATCCCGTCTTTCCCTCCCCTTGTTGCCCTTGAACGGTGATCTAATCAGTCGTAACTTCCTGACAGGCTTAACTTGTCCGCCTGACCTATTCCTTTTTGCCTTTTGCCTTGACAAAACCCCGGGATAGAGTGCTATGATAAAAAACCGTGCGGGTATAGTTTAGTGGTAAAACGAAACCTTCCCAAGGTTTAGTTGCGAGTTCGATTCTCGCTACCCGCTTGATGCTTAATACCTTGTATGTCTAGCAGGTTAGGATTCACTCAAACCTGATATAGTATCGTTTCACTCATCTTTCACTAAATCAAGACTAATCATATTTGAGTGAAAATGTCAAATCACAGTATTCACCCATCTCAGTACAAAACCCCAATAGTGTGTCATATGTACTAACCAGATATGCCCCCTATACCGTTATCACGATAGGAAACGATGAAACATACCAGAGTAGGGGGAACAGTCGGTTAAACAGGGTCAAATAGGACATAGGGGAACTTAAGGGATGATGTGGGGATATCGGTTTGCCAGGGTCTATCTGGTATCTCCCCCCCTAACTGTGTTGGTTATAGGACGCATTGGGAGGGAGAGGGAGTAGGGGGAAGTATGGGCAACGATGGGTAACAAAGTATGGGTTCAATCTCTGAGTTTGAACAAGCCCATACGACCTGTAAGCAGTTACCCATAATCTAACCTTTACCGTAGGGCTACCGTTAGTTACCCATCCTCAGACTCACTCCCTGATTGAGCATTTTCAAATTAATCAGATTGATTAATCTGATTAAATAATCAGATTGAATAGAAAATGCTCTATTCCCACTATCCCCCCCTGTACCCATAGTTCCCCCCAATAGGGGGAGAATCTAGAGGCCTTAAACTTACCTTTTTTCACTTCCCTATTCACAAAATCCACTGTAACCGTTATGGGCTATGGGTTACAGCGCACCTAAACTAATAGTAATAACAAAAAAATTATACATAGGAAAAAACCCTCTATCTTTTTTTCCTCTATAGCTTGAAACTTAAGCAGGGTATAGGATAGAGGGCATTTTGAGTTAATGTTAATAAAAAAATCCCCCTCATAGTGCCACTGAGGGAACTATAGGGGGGAACACTCCACACAAGGAATAAACTAGATTTTCTGAAGAGCTACAATGCAATCTATGAGTGTTAGGGGCTTTTCACAAACAATGGCTAACTTAATTGTATTGATAATTATCCCCATCGCATCTACCCAATCCGGTAGCGTATAGATACACCAATAACGTCCCTTTGTATTTTCAATTTGCACTGATTGCAAGCCGATTGAAATACTTAGCCCATCTTCCACTTGACAGTGTTCTAAACAAGTTTTGATGATTAAGGTTGTTTTATTGCCAATAGCATTAATTAGCTCAAACGTAAAATACCCTTGACTAGAATGATTTAAAATTCTTTCTACGCTAGCATCTAAATCATCCCACAAATCAAAATCATCATCTATCGCAATACCTAAATCTAAACTGTCAAAATCATCATCAGTCATCATTATTTCCTCATTTTCTCAAAAGTAAAAAATAATGGGATAGACATACCCATAAAACACAACGCTACAAAACAACAAGAGGGAAGTTAACGTTAATTAATCGGATTCTGATTCTGCGCTGTTTCCCGTTGCATCCTTTTTAGTCGATTTTCCGGTTTTAGAGGATTTAGAGGATTTAGAGGCCGTTGGTTGCGTGTCAGAGTCAGAAACACTAACACTCATACCACTAGGGGAAACATCATCAGAGTCATTTTCGCTAACTGCATTTTTAGCGGCCTCTTGTTCTAATTCAAATAAATCCTCATCAATACGGTTCACAACTTTCCTCATTCGTTCTAAATCCCCCACTTGTTGCAATCGCTTGAAAATATCGGCAACTTGAACAGTCAGGGTACATTCTTTTAATTTACTTCTCATTACGATTTATCCTCTGTTAGGGTATTGGATATGAAAGAAAGTTTTAACGGATAACTTACAACCGCGCATTATTAGTTATTTTTCTTCATTAAATCCCATTTCGTGCCAAACATATAAACTCTTGTTTAATTCATCAATAACGGCTGATGTAGTTTCTTTTGATGTGACAATGGGCAAACAAACATCATATAGATGTAATTGTTGATGGATTTTATTATCAGGACATAATGGGATGCAAATACGATTCCCTGTTTTGATATGAACATCAAAATAGGTTTTATCTCCTAATACTAGATACTGTTTAGGATTCCTTTTTTTATCCCAGAAAGGATAGATAGTTACATCATCTATCGTGATTTTATCCGTTAAGTTTAAGCTTGCTGCAATTTCACTGGGACGCAAAGCGTAAATAACACACATAGCACTAACCCACAACCAACCTAATTTACTTTGTTTATGTTTGGGATGCTTTGCATGAATAGCTATATTGTATTGTGTTGTATGCCATTGCAAAAATTCGTTAAGTGATATACTTTGCTTTTCTTTAAACTCTGTTTGTATTGGGTCAATACTATTTAATGTTTCTAGCATTGACTCTTTTTGGTGTTTAGGCAAGTACCCTATAATTGTTTTAACAACATAATAAGCATCTTGAAATTTAGCTGTTCCCTGTTCCCACGAAAATAGAACAGTTTCTATTTCTTTCCATTCTACGGGTTTATCCCATTCTTTAAAACGGCTTAAAACAATCCCATAATAATCATTAAAAGACCTTACATCAGATGGATTGTCTTGTGAACGTTTTCTTTTTGTGTTTTTATTTTTTCCTTTAAAATACTTTGTTTCAATTGCTGTAAATACTTCTCGATAAGTTATTTTGTCAGATTCAATACTAGACTTTTGACCTAATATTTCTAATGCATACCAATCCCAAAATTCTGATGAGTATTTAAACTCATTTAACGCTTTAGCTACTTTATGCGCTTTAGCTACGGCTTCAATAATCCCATCCTCAGACAATGGTACGTTAGCACTTTTGGACGTACGCTTGCCAGAGTCCGGATCAATAAACTGTAATAATAGGTATTTTTTCCGTTCAAGCTTCAAAGTGACCCCTTTGGGGCAGTCTTTCCGTTTACGGGTATATGTACTCAAAACGGTTTCAAACCCGCTATATTGTCCTTTTGTAATTTCACTCATTTTTCACTCATCCCTTTGTGTACGGTTAAGAGGAAAGACCGGAAATAACGCTATATCAAGGTTTCAGGACATATATATGAGTTCGATTCTCGCTACCCGCTTAAATTTAAGATCAATAAAAAAGTTAAGATATAGAGAAAATAAACCTTTTCCTTGGGATTTATGACTGTTACTGTTGCTACATTTTATAAATTTGTTACCTTCCCAGACTACCAAGAACAACAAGCACCTCTCTTCAACTACTGTCAAACACAGAGCCTTAAAGGAACAATTCTCCTCGCCTCAGAAGGCATCAACGCCACCCTAGCCGGAACAGAAAATGCGATCGCCTCAGTGCTGGATTATTTGCGTTCTGACCCTCGTTTCCATGATTTGGACGTAAAACTCTCTTACACCGAAACCCCGCCCTTTGAGCGCCTAAAAGTGCGCTTAAAAAAAGAAATCGTCACCTTTGGACATCCCGAGGCAGACCCCACCCAACAAGTGGGTCAGTACGTCCCCCCCCAAAAGTGGAATCAGTTAATTTCCGACCCAGAAGTAACAGTCATTGACACCCGTAATGATTACGAGGTAAAAGTTGGCACCTTCAAAAATGCCCAAAACCCTCAAACTCGTTCCTTCCGGCAATTCCCCGACTATGTAAAACAACATCTCAATCCCCAACAACAGACCAAAGTCGCCATGTTTTGCACCGGAGGCATTCGTTGCGAAAAAGCCACCGCTTACCTTCTACAACAAGGGTTTCAAGAAGTTTATCACCTACAAGGGGGCATATTACAATATCTATCCGAAATCCCCCCCGAAGAGAGTCTCTGGCAAGGAGAATGTTTTGTCTTTGATGAACGCATTGCCGTTAAACAGGGTTTAGAACCGGGCAGTTTTAGTATGTGTTCCGCTTGTGGTCATCCCCTCAGTCCCGCAGAACAAAAATCTCCCGATTATAAACCCGGTATCGCTTGCCCCTATTGTACCTAATCTAGGACTTGCTATTGTTCAAGCAAGGGGCTTCACTCAACATTAATGATAGGCTTAACAATACTTCCCTAGCACATCTAGCTAGAGGAGGAAACATGGACTTTAAATTCAAAATATTAAGACCCGATGAAAACATTTGTATCGAAAATTGCAGAAAAGCGGGCTTGGTTGCAAGGCGTTTTGCTCACCTTGTGGTTGGTCATCCTGAGTTTTGGCATGACCTTCCCCGCGCTGGCCACTGGTCTTTATAGCTTCCCCAGCCAACCCAGTTCAGAAACCTGGGTATTTGACAATGCCGATGAAATCAGTCGCGTTAGTGAAGGGAAAGTGAATAAAGTCCTCTCCCAACTCGCAGACCAGACCGGGAATGAAGTACGCTTTGTGGTGATTCGTCGCTTAGACTATGGCGAAACCATGGACAGCTTAACAGACAAACTCTTTGAGCAGTGGTTTCCCACCCCAGAAGTCCGGGCAAATCAAACCCTATTAGTGTTAGACACCTTGACCAAAAACACCGCCATTCGGGTGGGTGAAGGGCTTCAGGACTTACTTTCTGATGACATTGCCCAGAGTGTCGCCACCGAAACCCTACAGGCTCCATTGCGCGAGGGGAATAAGTTTAATCAGGCTTTACTGGATGCAAGCGATCGCCTCGTAGCCGTCCTCTCCGGTGAACCCGATCCCGGCCCCCCAGAAATTGCCGAAAAACTCAACGTTGAGGGGACATTCACCGCCGCCGAAGACACCGACGCTCGGAGTGCCACCGTTTGGGTCGTGGTTCTCCTAATCGTTGCAACCATCATCCCCATGGCAACCTATTTCGCCTACGTCGGTTTCCCCGGCCGTTAAACGACCCATCCACGAGGGAATAGGGAGGTTTGCCTATTCCCGATTCCCCCATCTTGACAAATTAAGGTCTAATTTAACCGGATTTAATTTTCCTTTTTTGAATTAATATTTAGGGTCTGCTGCATAACTGGGCTAAGGAACAGGGAGCAGGGGAGCAGGGGAATAGTGAACAGCCAAAACTCTTGACTATTGCCGTTTCCCGACACCCGATTCCCGATTCCCGACACCCTAGGGCGCAAGCATTGCGCCCCTACACCGACTCCCGACTCCCGACTCCCGATTCCCGTTCCCCGTTCCCTGTTCCCCTTTAACAGCGAGAAAGTGCAAGGTTTTAGGGATCAAGAATCAAAAAGGCTTACCTTTTTCTGACTTCCCCTGTTCCCTGTTTCCCACCCGGAGCAGAGTTATATTGCTACGCAACGCTTCGCGAACAGCAAGCCCTATTTAAGTCTCCGTTAACCGACACTCGGTTTGATGACCTTGAGGATTTTATGCACATTCAGCCCCACTGCTTGTTAACCGCAACCTTAACCCTAGCCCTAACCCCTTGGGGATCTCCACTTGAAATCAAAGCCCTCCCCCTCCCAAAACAGAAAGATCCCCTTGAGGATGCACTACTTCCTCAAGATAATTCATTCCTCCCCCTATCACAAATCAACGTACTTGTCAATACCCCTTCTTCAACCAACAGAATCATCGGGGACGACTCCGACCCAATGGCGCAGATCATCGGAGTTAGCCAACTGCGGGACGTACACCCCCAAGACTGGGCCTATCAAGCCCTGAAAGAACTGATAGAACGCTATAACTGTTTAGTCGGTTATCCTGACAGCACCTTTAGAGGCAATCGCCCCCTATCCCGTCATGAATTTGCCGCCGGGTTGAACGCTTGTTTACAGACCTTAGAGCGTCTCCTACCCCAAAACCCCACCACCCGAGAAGAACTCCAAACCCTGACCCAGTTAACACAGCAATTTGAAGCCGAATTAGTCACCCTCAGTGGTCGCCTTGATGCTTTAGACAGTCGGATAACTTTCCTAGAAGATTATCAGTTTTCCCCCACCACCAAATTATATGGTCAGGTTGTTTTAGGATTACAAGGACGGGCTGGGGGTAAAGCCGATTTAATCAGTACCTCCACCCCCGGTTTTCCGGGGATTCCCCTCTTAGGGCGGGATGGAGTTCCAGAAACCCCCGATGGCGCAGGACAAATGACTTGGGGTTATAATGCTCAACTTACCCTTTTAACCCAGTTTAGCCCTCGTCATTTCCTGCTCATGGGTTTACAGGCGGGCAACTTAACCACCACCGATACAACCCTTTTTGGCTTTAATAACAGTTTCACCCGTTTGGGCTATGAACTCAACACCCAGAATAATCTGTTATTAAGTGATTTAACCTACCGTCAGTTAGTCACCGATGACTTAGCGATCATGATTGGCACTTCTGGCGTTAATCCCCTGAGTGTGTTTCGGGGTCCCTCTCGCATCGAAAGCGCAGGATTTGGCCCGATTTCGCGCTTTACTCAACGCAACCCTATTTTACAAATTGGTGTCGGCAATGCAGGCCTTGGCTTTGACTGGCAGATTAGCCAGAATATTTCCTTACAAGGGGTTTATGCCGCAACCTTAGCCAACGAACCCAGCCAAGGCCTATTCAGTGGCCCCTACACAGCCGGAGTGCAGTTATTTTTGACCCCTGCGCCGACGGTCGATGTAGCCTTGAATTATATTCATTCCTATTCTGGGGTGTTGGGGGGTTTCCTCGGCACAGGTGCAGGAGATGACCAAGTATCTGCAATTAATGGTTCTCGTTTATCAACCAATGCCTTTGGAGCTATGGTGAACTGGGAAATGACCCCGGCGGTGGAATGGGTGAGTTGGGTCGGCTTCACAGACTCCCGTTTATTATCCCACTCCGGGCGAGTGCAAACTGTCAATTGGATGTTTGGGGTACAATTCCCGGATTTGTTGGGGCCAGGGAATTATGGCGGGGTGTTTTTCGGTCAGCCTCCCCGTATTACGGGGACGAATTTACGGAGCAATGGTCAGTTATCGGGCAATGTTCCCAGTTTATTGGCTGGAACGTTTGGGCTAAGTAATGCAGGCCGCCAAGACCGAACATTACACCTTGAGGGTTTTTATCGTTGGCGGGTAACAGATCATATCAGTATCACTCCCGGAGTTGTAGTGTTATTGAATCCCGGTCACAATCGGGGGAGTAATCCTCTGGTGATTGGGGCTTTACGAACTACCTTTTCCTTTTAGCTTGGTCGTGGGGTTAGGGAACAGGGAACGGGGAACAGGGAACAGGGGAGTCGGGAAAATCCGGTTGTCTCCAAAATTAGGGAACAGGGGGGTCGGGAAAATCCGGTTGTCTCCAAAATTGAAGACCCTATTTATAGGGTCGTCCAATTTATTGGACGCTATATATGGGACTTGACAAAATGCACACAAGCTTAACTTGTTAAGGTTGGGTAATAGGTAATAGGGAATGGGGAATACTAATCAACTCCCGACTCCTTATTCCCTAAGCTGCTTGTCATTTAAACGACATTGCTAGAAACCGTGAAAACCGCTTTCTGTCAAAGTCTTGGTCATGAAGAACATCCCTTTTAAATGCTGAACAGCTTATTCCCGATTCCCGATTCCCTATTCCCCTGATCCCCCTATTGTCACCGTATCAAAGCCGTGTTTTTTTATCAGTATTTGTTCGTACTTCAATGAAATTTTATCAAAACTACTAGATTTATTAAGGGTCTGTCAAGATTCAAAGTTTATAGCATTTAATTATTATTAAACTTTCCAAAATATTGATAGATTAGAGGAAGGCAATACCCAATGGATTGCTTTTTTACCCGGATGAAGTTTAGCTTCTCAGTATTTTGTGGGAATAAACCTTGAGCTATTAGGGAATGCAGCTACTCAAGGCTTTTATTCAGAAACACAAAACAGGATGAACGGCAAAAATATTTTAACCGCATTGGTTTTGACTACGGGAATGACTGTATTGAGTACAGCCGCTCAAGGGCAAATCGCGATTACTGGGGGAACCCTGATCTTTTTTGAAAATAATGGCACAACTTATAATAATGCTCCAATTACGGGTTATTTAGAAACGGAGCAAGGTCGGATTGAATCGGCAGATTTTAATAATGTTCCCGTGCATTCACCGCAGGCGGTTCGGCAATTGTTTGGTTCAGTCCCCTTAAACGGTGTTCCGGTCTTACTCCAAATGAGTGGAGAGCAAGCTGCTTTAGGGAATCAACTGTTGCTCAAGGCTTCTGGAACGGGATATAGTCCCAATGGTCCGGTTTTGTTTAGTGATGTCCCGGTTCAAGTTGATGTATCTTTTGTTATGAAAATTACGGTTGGGACAGAACCTTTCAATACGAATTTTGGCAATTTCAACGCCCGAACGAATGGTTTAGGTCAGATGGTGCAGTTTGGGGTGGTGGGGTCCCATGTCACAGGTGGCACGTTTGGATCTAGTGGGACGTTGATAGATAACAGTGGGAATCCCTTTAGTCTCGCTCCCGATCACTTTCATTTTGATGCCAAGCACGTTTTCCCGACTCCTCCTGTGTCTAGTCCTTCGACACCCCCTCAAACTCCTGCGCTTGCACCTGTGTCTCCGGTTCCAACGGTAGCGCCTGCTTCTGTGTCTCCGGTTCCAACGGTAGCGCCTGCTTCTGTGTCTCCGGTTTCAACGGTAGCGTCTGCTTCTGTGTCTCCGGTTTCAACGGTAGCGCCTGCTTCTGTGATGGTGAATTCACCTCAAGGGACAGTGACAGTAGAACAACAATCTACTCAAGACAATAAGGTTCTAGATGTTCCGGTTGCTGCTTTAGTCGGAATAGGGGCTATTGCGGATTCGTCTTCTAGTAATCGCTTGATCCCTGATCCTGTGGCTGAAGGGGGGAATAATTACGCGCTGGGTAAGGTGTCGGTGGTTTCTGAAGTCCCTAAAAATCGGGCAGTTCCCCGGATTGTAAGTCTTATCCGGCGCGATCGCAATCCCCGTGTAAGTCGTTTAGTTCCCATGACTCATCAGAATTACCAGAATTATAATTTGGCACAGTAGAAAGGTGGTCAGCCCGCCGCCTAATTAGGGGAAACCATTTATCCTCATTCAAGGAGTAAGGGTTTATTGCATAAACCCCTACCTTCCAATGTCTATTCTGTTAAGGTAGGGGTGGATTGCATGGATTCCAGACGCACTCTCCCTGTCATCAAACTTTCAGCAAAAACGGTAGGTAAAGCCGAATGAGCAATAATTTCAGTCACTGGTTTAGGGACATTACAAGTTTTGAACCCTTTCCCTATCAAATCGCCCTCGCGGAACGCCCAAAACTCCCACAGTTTCTCGATGCACCCACCGGAGCGGGAAAAACGGCCGCGATCGCCTTAGCGTGGTTGTGGCGGCGGAAACAACGCCCCCGTGAGACTCCCCGCCGTTTGGTCTACTGTCTCCCTATGCGTAGCCTCGTGGAACAAACCACCCGCAATATTCAGCAGTGGTTAACCGAAAGTCAGGAAAGCAACACAGTTCAATTGCACCAGTTTATGGGGGGAAGCATTGATCGAACTTGGGTCATCCAGCCCGAGCAATCCTGTATTTTAGTGGGGACTCAAGATCAACTCTTGAGTCGCGCCCTCAATCGAGGCTACAGTATGGGGCGCAACTCCTGGCCGATTGATTTTGCCTTGGTCAATAATGATTGTCTGTGGGTGATGGACGAAACCCAACTAATGGGCAATGGACTACGCACCACCGCCCAGTTACAAGCCTTTCGGGAGCAATGGGGAGTCTATGGAATCGCTCAATCTTTGTGGATGAGCGCCACCCTCCACCCGGAACAGGTGCAAACGGTGGACTATCAGCCCGATGTGACGGACGTTTTGCAGCTATCCGACGCAGACTTAACCCATCCCCGACTAAAACCCCGTTATTATGCCCACAAACCCCTACAACGCTGTTCTGTCGTCTGGGATGGGGGCAAGGAAACCGACTATGGGAAAGCCCTAGTCCCAGAAATTCTCGCCGCCCATCCCCCCGGGGATCTCACCTTGGTCATTTGTAATCAAGTTAAGCGCGCCCAAGCCATTTATCAACGTCTGACGGCAGAAGCGCCCCATATTGAGGCCTTGCTCATTCATAGTCGTTTTCGCGCTAAGGAACGCACCCAACAGCAAGAACGATTACCGGATTTTAAAGGGATTGTGGTTGCTACCCAAGCCATTGAAGCGGGGGTGGATCTATCGGCGGCCGTGCTGTTCACCGAGTTAGCCCCTTGGTCCTCTTTGGTGCAGCGATTTGGGCGGTGTAATCGACGGGGAGAACAGAATGCAAAGGCTCAAATCTATTGGCTGGATTACAAGGATCTGAGCAAAACAAACATCACCCTCCCCTATACCGTCGAAGCCCTCACCACGGCGCGTTCCCAGTTGCTCAAGCTCTCGGACGTGAGTCCTGCTAACCTTGTTTCTCTCAACATCCCCCCAGAAGCCCCAGAGGGACTCATTCCCCGCCAGTCTGACCTCCGGCAACTCTTCGACACCTCCACCGACCTGATGGGGCATGATGTGGATGTGTCGCCCTTTATTCGGGATCAGGGAGGGGCGGATGTGATGTTTGCTTGGCGGGATTTTGAGGATGTCGAAGATCAGCGCTCCCTAGAGCCTCAAGAATTATGCCGCGTTTCCCTGTCCCAGTCTCGGGAATTTTGGAAACAGATCCAGAAGACCAAAAGTAAGGGCTATGTGTGGGATCGGAGTCAGGGGAAGTGGGAGGAACTGGGGGTACTTTATCCCGGTTGCTCGATTTTACTCTCTTGTCGGGCGGGGGGCTATTCTGACCGCTTAGGGTTTACAGGGGATCCCAAGGATCGGGATATCTCAGAAATAGCCCGAAAAACCCCAAAGCCCAAGGATAAGGTTACTCAAGAAAGTTTAGCCCTGGAGCAGGATGATGACGACCCCACAACCTACGGGAGTGGCTTTATTTCTTTGGAACAACACGCGGACGATGTAGCCCGGGCTGTTGCGGCTTTGTGTGAAGCGTTACAGGGGGATTATGGCTGGGGGGATGATTTGGTGCAGTTGCTGATTCGTTCGGGACGGTATCACGATGTGGGAAAAGCCCATGAGGTGTTTCAGTCTTTACTGACGCGAGATCGTCCGGGGCGTGAAGGGACGCTTTGGGCGAAGTCGGATCATCATTGGCAAGACCGAAACCGTCCCAAAAACTGGAGAAGGGGATTCCGCCATGAGTGGGCGAGCGCCCTAGGAGCGTTAGCGGCCGGGGAGGAGTTTCTCTTAGTCTATTTAGTGGCTTGTCATCATGGGAAAGTGCGTCTCACGGTTCAGCCCCGCCCCAGTGAAACCGCGCCCCCTCCACCCCAGAGATATGCCTGTGGGGTATGGGAGGGGGATACATTGCCCAAGGTGGAGTTAGGGGGAAATCTAACCTTAGCGGAGACGGTGTTAAGTCTTGATTGTTTGGAGTTTGGATCTCAATCTTGGACCAATCAGGCGATCGCACTTTTAGACCAATACGGCCCTTTCCAACTAGCCTATCTCGAAGCCCTCATCCGGATTGCAGACTGGCAAGCGTCGGCAAGAGGGAATGGGGGATAGTCGGGAGTCGGTGTAGGGGCGCAATGCTTGCGCCCCAGGGAGTTGGGGAATCGGGAGTCGGGAGTCGGGAGTCGGGAATAGGCAATCGTGCCAGTTTTAGATGATCTGTTCCCTGTTAAGAGTTCCCTGTTCCCTTGTTGAGCCTAGCATCTGGTGTTATTCAGCAGACCCTAGGTAGTAAGTCTTAATTCCTCGTTTCCCCCTGCTCCCTCTCTCCCCCTCTCCCCCTCTCCCCTCTCCCCCATTCCCCGTTCCCTATTCCCTATTCCCTAATCCCATGTCTCACACCCTAAAACTCACAGGTTGCACCCCAGAACCCCTCTCCCACTATCTCAAAGCCTTGGGCGTTCTGCGGATTCTCTCAGAACAACGCACCGCCAACCTTTATGGCTTTTGGCAAGATGATCTGTTTTGCCTAGAAACCGACCTCACCCGAGAACAGATCCTCGACTTTTTTCTCTATGACTATCACCCCACCCCCTTCGTGTCCCCTTGGAATGGCAGCACGGGATTTTACCCCAAAGATAAAGCCCAGCAAAAACTGCTCAATGCCTTTTGTCAGTCCAAATCAAGCCGTTTTGCTGCCTATCAAAAGACTATCCCGGTTGGACGGGAACAGGTGGGAGAGATGGCAAAACAACCATCAGCAGGTGAAAAATCATCCTTTTTAACCGAATTACGGAATAAAGTACCTGACAGCGCCTTACCTTGGCTCGATGCCTGCGCTTTAGTTACCCCAGATCAGGCACAATTTCCCCCTCTCTTGGGAACTGGGGGGAATGATGGCAACTTTGAATTTGGCCGAACTACCATGCAGCAGTTACAGGTTGTTTTTCAGGTGGAAACGGGGAAACCTCAAACGGGGGCGGATCACCTGTTACGAGCGGCTTTATTTGCCGAAGTCTTGCCCAATTTGAACTATAACGGCGTGATTGGACAGTTTAACCCCATTGCGGCGGGGGGAGCCAATGCTGTGCCGGGATTTGTGGGCAATCCCCGGGTCAATCCTTGGGATTTTATTTTGATGTTAGAAGGGGCTTTAATGTTTATGGCTGGGGTGACGCGACGCTATGAACAGGATGGGTCTGGGGGCCTTTCTTATCCCTTTACCGTGCGTTCTTCCACCGTTGGCTATGGGAGCGCGGCTCCTGATGATAAGGCCAGGGGGGAGATGTGGCTTCCCTTGTGGTCGAAGGGGGCATCACATCGGGAGTTACAGAGTCTGTTTCGGGAAGGACGGGCGAAGTTTAACCAACGGATGGCTGTGGATGGGGTGGATTTTGCTTGTGCGATCGCCCAATTGGGAATCCATCGCAATCTAACAGAGTTCGTGCGCTATAGTTTCCAAGAGCGCAATGGCCTGTCCTACTTTGCCATTCCCTTGGGACGGTTCAAAGTGCAGCGCAATGTCCAAGTAGACCGACTCGCCCCCCTCACTTCTTGGTTAAAGCAGCTTAAACGCCTAGCCAACTCTGATCAAGCCCCTGCTTCCCTCCAGCGCGTTCACCGTCGGTTACAAACCCAGATTTTGCAATTAACCCAGAGTAGCGAAGAGCAACGACGGGGGAATCTCCTTGAGGTTTTAATCTGCCTTGGAGAGGTGGAAGCCACTCTAGACCGGGCGTTTCGCACCAAAGAAGCCAAGGACAAACCCCTAAAACCCTTGGTGATTGGCAATGCCGATCAAGGGCGAAAAGATGCCGATCAATGGCTAAAAGAATGTCGCCAAGACAGCCCAGAATTTCGTTTAGCCTTAGCCTTAGTGGGGCAGAATCTACGGGAGCGACTGGTTTGGGTGAGAGGGCAGCGCTGGATAGAACACGACGATAAGCGCACCACTTGGCAGAATGGGGCTAACTTAGAGCAGAATTTAATCCAATGGTTACAGCGCCTTGAGATTGAGGAACAGCAAAAAAACAAGTCAGAGGAGGGCGAAGACAGTGGCAAAATCCAGAGGCCTAGTCCAGAACGCCAAAAACCCACCGCTTCCTTAGATGACGTGATGGCGTGGTTAAACGGAGAGGTGGATGATCAACGGTTGGAGGCGATCGCACGAGGTTTAAGTTTGTTAGACTGCCAAAACGCCGAAAACCCCTGTTCGGAGCGTCTATCCCCCATTCCCGCCAGTTATGCCCTCCTGAAAGTTGTGCATCATCGTCCCCGACTATCCCAGAAACAAACCTCAGCCCAGCATCCCTCTCGCCTGCCAGTCGTCCCCGGTTTACTGCGAAAACTAGCCGCTGGGGATAGTACCCGAGCCATAGAAGCCGCCGCCCGCCGACTCCAAGGCAGTGGGATAAAACCCTTTACTCGCCAAGGGTTTGGGATAGTCAACCCCCGCCGTCTCGCCGCCGCCCTAGCTTTCCCCCTAGCCGACAACGATATTGACTACTTATTGAGCTTAATCCAAGACAAATCCAAGGAGGAACAATGAATCCAGCCCATCTATCCCTAGGTTAGGCACAGGAAAAGCGCAACCCAACACCCCCCAAATCCATCCATAAAAACGACAAAAAAGGTATTACAACTTCACGGCACTTTCAACTAAAAACAGGAGAATAGACCATGAAATCATCCCTAGACATCGCCAAATATTTCATCATCAAAGCCTACGAAGATGGTCGAGAAAACCTGATCACTAACATGAAAATTCAAAAACTGCTTTACTACTCCCAATGTCTCTATTTAGCCCTATATCATGAGCCTTTGTTCACTGAAGAAATTCAAGCTTGGCGCTATGGCCCCGTTTGTCCCCCAGCTTATCACTTTTATAGTGAATTTGAAGCCAAGCAATTACCCATCCCCGACTCTAAAGTATTAACAGAACTCATTCCAGAAATAACAGAAATTCTCGATAAAGTTTGGGACTATTTTGGAGCTTATCATGCTTATGACCTAAGTGATTTAACCCATTTAGAATTTCCTTGGAAAAAAGCGCGTAAGGGTTTACCCCCTCAAGCCGCTTCAACTGCCGTTATTCCCTTAGAAGATATGCGGTTATTGGGTGAGGAAAAATTGCTAGAAATAGAACAAGCTCATCCTTGTTATGCGCCCATCGTTGCCCAATTTGTGCAAGAAGCCTGTGATAAATTAGGAGAATCAAAGTCCATCGAACAAGGAGAAGTCCATGACTGGCTTAAATCCCTTCTTGCTGGAAAAATTGGTCAGTCTTGGTCGAATATCTACCCAGCATTTTAGCCCATCCCTCCCTAGGTTAGGCACAGGAAAAGCGCAACCTAACACCCCTAAATCCTGTTCAAATCAACCCATAAACTACCCAAATCAACAAGCAAAAATCATGAAAAACATCGACCTTTCCCCCCTAAAACAAGCCCCTCGTTTACTCCTAGAAGCTACCTTAAAACCCTTACAAGGTACTCGCTTCCAACCTACTGGATTTCCCGACTTAGGGGCAGCCACTTATAAACTGCCTGAATCTGGGACAACAATGGTTTTAGTGGAATCCGCCCAAAGTGTCGCCAATCGGTTGGAATCAACTGTATGGGATATAGCCAACAACCAACTGGTTCAAGCCTTAACCGGATTGCCCTTTGTGCAGGTTGTCAACGCTCAAGGTGAACCCTTTACCAACTCCATCCTAGAAGCCCATCGTCTCAACTCTAACTACATTGTCCAAGATATGAAACAGCCATTTTTAAAGCAAATTAAGCAAGAATTAGAAATCGACCCGGAAAAACCCGTTGATTTTCACCAGTTGGCTGTTGTTTTAGCTAAATATGACTTTAACTCTTTGCTTCATGGTGTTTTCCTCGCCCAGAAAGATTTAGCCGGAGGGCGTTTCAAACTAGCGCGGGCGTTATCCGGCTTTATTGAGGCGGAAAATGTGGAAGTTGTTTCATCGGGAGGGGTGAAAAATGACCGGGTGAATCCCCAAGGTGATGCTAAGAAAGGGGGGGGCAATATTCCCTTTCACCGCGAGGAATACACGGCCGCAAAAATCACGGCTTATTTTAGTTTAGATTTGGCTCAAATTCGGGGCTATCGTCTCGGTGAGGCTGTGGAAAACCTTCTGATTGCCTTAGCGTTGTGGAAAGTGCAGTCTTTTCTCCAGCAAGGCCTCCGCCTCAGAACAGCCTGTGATTTAGATTGTGTGGGTGATTTAGTTGTTACCCGGCCTGACTCTTTTTCCTTACCTTCTTTAGAGGATTTAACGGAGGCCTTACCGGAGTTAATCTCTACTGTAGCCAAGCAGGGGGTTTTTGCTGACCCCTCTATTACTGTTGTAAAACTCGGTAAATCTTAGGGTTAACTAGGGCTTTCTGAATAACTTTGCTGGTGGGGTTAGGGAACGGGGAACAGGGGGGGAGGGGGAGAGGGAGAATTAAGACTTACTACCGATTCCCGACTCCCTAGGGCGCAAGCATTGCGCCCCTACAACGATTCCCGACTCCCTAGGGCGCAAGCATTGCGCCCCTACAACGATTCCCGATTCCCTAGGGCGCAAGCATTGCGCCCCTACAACGATTCCCGATTCCCTAGGGCGCAAGCATTGCGCCCCTACAACGATTCCCGACTCCCGACTCCCACCTATTCCCTGTTTCCGAATCATTATCAAGTATCAACTCAACAATTAACACTCATATAGACCCATGACGATTGGTTTAACTATTAAATTTTTAGCGGGACGGTATCATGCTACGCCGTGGAATCATCAAGTGAATGAGGGGGTGGTGGAGTGGCCGCCTTCCCCTTGGCGGATTTTGCGGGGACTGGTTGCTGTGTACTATCGTTTACCAGACCCCCCAGAACGGTCTTTACTCTTGGGGTTGCTTACCCAGTTGGCGGAGGTGTTGCCCCGTTACCAGTTGCCCCCCCACACGGCCGCCCACACTCGCCACTATATGCCCATTAAGGATAAAACAACTCGGGTGATTGATACGTTTTATGCAGTTGAACGGTCAAATTGTCTCAAGGTTTGGTGGCCGGGGGTGGAGTTATCGACTCCGGAGCGGGAATTATTGGCTCAACTGGCGGAGAAGTTGTCTTATTTGGGACGGGCGGAATCTTGGGTGGAGGTGGAATCTTGGGTAGAGGTGGGGGTGATGGATACCCCGGCGGAACAGCCCACGACAGCCCCGGAACAGGCGGAATTAGACCCAGAACCGGACAAAATGCCGGAACAGATTAAAGTGTTGGTGCCGCTCTCTGGGGAGGGTTTAAGGGGCTTACAGGAGGCTTTAGCGTTGTTGCCGCGACCGAAGAAGGGCAAGAAGTCATGGCAAGCACCGGGAGATTTATTGGAGGCGTTAAGTTTAGATATTGGCGACCTCCATGCTCAGGGGTGGAATGGGATTCCGGGCGCTCGTTGGGTGTCCTATTGGACGATTCCCCCTCGGGTGTCGAAGTCTTCTAGTCCTTCTAATGTGAGCCAATTTCTGCCCAATGTGGCGCGGTTTCAGTTGGTGGCTCCGGTGTTGCCGCCCTTAACTCAGGCCATTAGTTTGGGGGAGCGTCTCCATCGCTCGTTAACGACTGGCTCAAAGTCGGAGAACTATCCCGATGGTTTACCGCTTTTTTCGGGGCGAGATGAGCAGGGGCCGCTTACAGGGCATCAACACGCTTTTTGTTTGCCGGAGGATGCAGATGGGGACGGGAAAATTGATCATTTGTTGGTTTGGGTGCGTGGGGGATTCAGTGGGGAAGGGGTGACGACGTTGGGGAAGGTGCGGAAGTTGCGGGGGCGTGGGGGGTCTGAGTTGGGGGTGGTGTTGTTGACTTTGGGGAAGGTGGAGCAAGGGGGGGCGGAGATGTTTGGGGGGTTATGTGGTCGGGGGAGGGTGTGGCGCAGTATAACGCCGTTGGTGTTGCCGAATCATCGTAAGAAGCGGGGGAAATATTCGGCGGAGGGACAGGTGAAATGGTTGTTGGAGGATATGGGGTTCCCTTGTCCTCAGTCGGTTGAAATTTGGCCGAGGTCTAGTCGTTTTGGGGGGGAACGGTTTTATGGGTCGGATTTTTGGTTACAGCGTCGGAATAACCACGGGGCGCGGGGGGTGAGTTATGGTTTGGGGGTAACGATTGAGTTTGAGCAGGAGGTGCAAGGGCCGATAGCGTTGGGCTATGGGGCGCATTTTGGGTTAGGTTTGTTTGAGGTGTGCTGAATTAGGGAGCCGGGGAGAGGGGGAATAGTGGGTAGGGTGCGTTAGCGGAGCGTAACGCTCCGTTCGGGCATCCCAAGGGCTATTTTTTCCCGACTCCTGACTCCCTAGGGCGCAAGCATTGCGCCCCTACAACAATTCCCTCTCTTCAGGGAACAGGGAACAGGGGGGAGAGTTCCCGGACTCCCGACTCCCGACTCCCTAGGGCGCAAGCATTGCGCCCCTACAACGATTCCCTCTCTTCAGGGAACAGGGAACAGGGAACAGGGGGGGAGAGTTCCCGGACTCCCGATTCCCGACTCCCGATTCCCGACTCCCGATTCCCGATTCCCGACTCCCGATTCCCGATTCCCGACTCCCGCATTCAGGCCGGATTAGGGGGAATTTGCGCGACGGGGTGGGTGTTTTTTTTGGCTGGGGGCAGAAAAGGGGGGCAAGGTCTTATGGGGTCTGGGTTTGAGCGTTTTCGGTGCTGGGGGACTGTCGCGCAGTTTCTCAAGGTCTTATGGGGTCTGGGTTTCGGGGGTTTTCATCAGGAGGAAAATCGGGTATGATGATCTTGTATCGCCTATTTTGGGTGAGTGTCGCGCAACTGCACCTTGAAAACCTTATGTATCAGGACTTTCAGACTGCCGCAGTTTTAATTCCCTCTAAATGAGTGGCTCCATTGAAGCTTTTGTAGAGTTTTTGTTGGAGAAGTTCCGCAAATGTTTTAATTCCCTCTAAATGAGTGGCTCCATTGAAGCTTGCAGCATTAAACCCACTAAAAAAAGGGACTTCAGTTTTAATTCCCTCTAAATGAGTGGCTCCATTGAAGCGCTTTAGTCCAAGCAAACTCTAACGCTTGCTTGAGTTTTAATTCCCTCTAAATGAGTGGCTCCATTGAAGCATCAGTTAGGACTGCCTGCCGACGACTTGAAATTGAGTTTTAATTCCCTCTAAATGAGTGGCTCCATTGAAGCTAGATCTATATCCGTTCTTCCTTACATCACATTAAGTTTTAATTCCCTCTAAATGAGTGGCTCCATTGAAGCTAAACTTCGGAGGGAGGTGGTATTTTGTTGGTTCACGTTTTAATTCCCTCTAAATGAGTGGCTCCATTGAAGCAAAAAACTTTTACAGATTTCTTTGTTTGGATTTTATGTTTTAATTCCCTCTAAATGAGTGGCTCCATTGAAGCCCACTATTACGTCACCGAGAGGCAACAGAGATGGGTTTTAATTCCCTCTAAATGAGTGGCTCCATTGAAGCATTTACGATGATTTGATGTCTGCAATCAACCTAAAGTTTTAATTCCCTCTAAATGAGTGGCTCCATTGAAGCAATTACACCAATTTTCTGGTTTCTGTGAACTTCCGCCAAAGTTTTAATTCCCTCTAAATGAGTGGCTCCATTGAAGCTAACGGTATAACTACCATCACGGGATTTACGGGTTTTAATTCCCTCTAAATGAGTGGCTCCATTGAAGCCCCTGTAACCTTTTCCGAGGGTCGACCATCCGAACGTTTTAATTCCCTCTAAATGAGTGGCTCCATTGAAGCTCAGCATCGACTCCAAACACCTGCTCAGGCCCGGGGTTTTAATTCCCTCTAAATGAGTGGCTCCATTGAAGCAGGCCCGGGGACGGGAACTTGTAGCAAGGGGGGCAGGGTTTTAATTCCCTCTAAATGAGTGGCTCCATTGAAGCATTTTAATTGATGAGATGGGTCTGATCCTCAAGGCGTTTTAATTCCCTCTAAATGAGTGGCTCCATTGAAGCGCCTATGCTGATTTGTCGATTGATTTTATTTGGCGTTTTAATTCCCTCTAAATGAGTGGCTCCATTGAAGCTCTGCTTTGTCTCTTCTCCTTTTGGTGGGATTTTCGTTTTAATTCCCTCTAAATGAGTGGCTCCATTGAAGCTGCCTTAAACTCTACTTTGGAAGAAACCAAAACATTCGGTTTTAATTCCCTCTAAATGAGTGGCTCCATTGAAGCAAGTTTGGATCGCTCCGTGCCTCTCCTTCCTATGTCGTTTTAATTCCCTCTAAATGAGTGGCTCCATTGAAGCAAAGCCCTCGCCCTTCGGATGGTGGAGTTGTTTGGCTGTTTTAATTCCCTCTAAATGAGTGGCTCCATTGAAGCGCTTCTTTGATTAATGGGGTCAGGGCAGGCTCAAGTTTTAATTCCCTCTAAATGAGTGGCTCCATTGAAGCTGCAATCGAAGGGCTGACCAGAGCATTTCCAATGCTGTTTTAATTCCCTCTAAATGAGTGGCTCCATTGAAGCACGCTCTTGAATCGTGCCACCAATGCCCGGTTCTGTTTTAATTCCCTCTAAATGAGTGGCTCCATTGAAGCTGACATAATAGGGCGCTTGTTATTGCGACTTTCCAGTTTTAATTCCCTCTAAATGAGTGGCTCCATTGAAGCGGGGAGATTCAGGCAGCTAATGCAGCCATACAGGGTTTTAATTCCCTCTAAATGAGTGGCTCCATTGAAGCGGGCAACCCGCTTTTACTACTCGCCGAGCTAATCAAGTTTTAATTCCCTCTAAATGAGTGGCTCCATTGAAGCGAACAAGTTGGGCTTGCTCAGGCTGGGTGTTTGTCGTTTTAATTCCCTCTAAATGAGTGGCTCCATTGAAGCACGGAGTGAAACCTGACTTGGTATATTTTCCACTCCGGTTTTAATTCCCTCTAAATGAGTGGCTCCATTGAAGCTTTGTTTATTTTTGTTTTGGGCTTTATGTTTTCCCAGTTTTAATTCCCTCTAAATGAGTGGCTCCATTGAAGCACATCCCGGCTGTCCCCCGACTCCCCGTTCCCTTTTCCATAGAAACCATGAACAGGTACAATAGGATTGTACTCCTCTCTAGAGTGACTCCATCATAACAAGGAGGTTTCGTCACGGTTTACACAGCCCCCCTTGCCCGTCTGATTGAACAATTACAACGCTTACCCGGTGTTGGCCCCAAAACAGCCCAACGGTTAGCGTTACATATCCTCAAACGCCCAGAGGATGAAGTGGAAGCCCTCGCTCAGGCTTTAGTGGAAGCGAAAAAGCGTGTCGGTTTGTGTCAAGTCTGTTTTCATCTCTCGGCGGAGCCAGTTTGTCCCATTTGTCGCCATCCCAATCGGGATAAAACGACGGTTTGCGTCGTGGCGGATAGTCGGGATGTTATTGCTTTGGAAAAAACCCGGGAGTATAACGGCCTGTACCATGTCTTGGGCGGGGTTATTTCCCCGATGGATGGCATCGGCCCGGACCAGTTAAATATTCAGTCCTTGGTGCGTCGAGTGAGCCAAAACGCTATACAGGAGGTTATTCTAGCCATTAGCCCCAGTGTGGAAGGGGAAACGACGACGTTGTATGTGGGACAGTTAGTTAAGCCTTTTACTAAGGTGACACAAATTGCTTTCGGTTTGCCGATGGGGGGAGATTTGGAATATGCCGATGAGGTGACTTTAGCCCGGGCGCTAGAAGGACGACGAGAGTTGATGAGTTAAAAGATAGAGAATGGACTTGTCCCAAGTGTGGAACTCATACTAATTTAACAAAAATGTTGCGGAATTCCCCTTCCTCGCTTGCAGGGAGGGGATGGACTTGACCACTAACTCCCAAAAGCGAAAACCAAGCTAAAAAGGGCTGTGTTGCAAGAGAAAATTTGGGTCTTAGGAACTAGGACTTCTGCTTGGGGAGGGAAGATAAGACTCGCTATATTTCGGTATGGAAAGCACTTCCCATTGAATCAGGAAGCTCCATCCTCGCGCCTCGGCAGGGTGGGGTAGTTCACTGAAACAAGAATCTCCCGCCACAGCGCAGCTTGGCGGTGAGAGTGTCAGAATGGGTTATTGACTTAACCAAATGTGCCACTATTCCAGCCCCACATGGAGCCCTTCGCATCGGCAAATTCAATGTAAATCCGCCCCACTGGAACGCCTAATCTTTCACTAATCACTTGACAAA
This sequence comes from Spirulina subsalsa PCC 9445, assembly GCF_000314005.1. Taxonomy (NCBI): domain Bacteria; kingdom Bacillati; phylum Cyanobacteriota; class Cyanophyceae; order Spirulinales; family Spirulinaceae; genus Spirulina; species Spirulina subsalsa. The sequence continues at coordinate 2,847,448 of NZ_JH980292.1, read as the reverse complement.
AGTCTTGGCTCATGCTCTTGGTCTGACTAGAACTCATTGTGCCAATACTTTTAATTTCTATATAACAAACCGGGTCAGTTGTTCCTGCAAAGGTCATAGGAACATCACTTTCAAAAGCGGTCATAACATAGGATTCGGGTTTACCTAAATGTTGGGCTAATTTAGCCGATAAATTCTTTAACAACGACTCCACTTGTGCCTTATCGGGACTAACAACAGAGGATTTTATCTGAATCAATGGCATGGGAAATTTATCCTGATTTTGAATTGATTTTTAAGGGTTAACCTATCATGGTTGGGCTTAATTTTAGGGCAAGAACCCATTAACCGCCATATTGCCATCCGGTACTTTCTAAGGTTAAGGGATCTCCTTCCCGATGAATTCCAGCCCCAATGACTTGGGCAACAAACACGGTATGATCTCCTTCTTGAACAGATCCGACTACTTTACATTCCACATAACCTAATGAGTCGGTGAGGATGGGACAACCTGTTTCTGCACCAAGGGTAAAGTCAATATCGGCTAATTTGTTCCCGACTCGACGCTGGGGTTTAAAAAATTTAGCGGCTACTTCTTTTTGACCACTTTCGAGGAAGGACAAGGCAAAAACGCCGCTATTTTGAATCATGGCATGGGAGCCAGAATCTTGTCGCACACAGTTGACAATTAAGGGGGGTTCAAAGGAAGCTTGCATGACCCAACTGGCTGTAAAACCATTCATTTCTTCGCCGTCTTTTACCCCACAGACATATAAACCGTGGGGGATTTTGCGTAACATGGTTTTTTTAGCGTTTTCGTCTAACATGGGCTGATTTTAAAGGGATACTCGCCCTAGTGTATCAAATGTTTGGTTAGGAGTTAGGGGTCAATCTGTCTCGGGAGGGGGCCATTAGCGGTAAATCCCCATAAACGCTTGATGGATGGGCTGGTTTTGTTGCGGCTAAAGTTCTGTTTAAATTTTTTAAATTCTCCGGCATCTAGCCAAATGCCATGACATTTAACACATTTTTCGTACCAAATACTGTATTGATCTATGTCTAGCATTTGTAGGAGGGGGGTGCGGCAACGGGGACAGGATAGGGGTTTGGCGGAGGGATCGTAGCGATCGCCAACCACTTCCTCCCCATCATCCAAAATCTCCGATCCCTCAATAGTCTTCAACTGTTCAGCCTCTCGATAATCAAACCAAATGCCATGACACTGGATACAGCGATCTACCTCAATCTCGGCATACATCACTTGTTCCATTGCTCCATTGCATTTGGGACAGCGTATGGGTTTCATGGGATTTTAGGAGTAAAAAGATAAGGTTAAAAACGCAGATTAGCGTAATTTTTCTGACGATTGGAGAGATACAAATTGAGCAAGGCTAGTCCAAAAATTAGTAAAAATAGAACTAACCCAATGGTACAAGCGTAAGTAATTTCAAAATGGCGAAAGGCCTGTTCATACATATAAAAAACCACGGTTTTAGAACGATTTCCAGGCCCCCCTTGAGTCATGACATACACTTCATCAAAAACCTTAGTCGCAGAAATAGCAGAAATGACGGCGACTAATACTAAATAGGGACGCATTAAGGGTAATGTAATATCCCAATGTTTGCGCCATCCCACTGAACCATCAATGGCGGCCGCTTCGTACAATTCCGCCGGAATCCCTTGTAGTCCAGCTAAATAAATCACCATATAGTAACCCAATCCTTTCCAAATGGTCACGACCATAACGCTGTATAGAGGTAAATTAGAATGGGGGTCTGTTAACCACAAAATACCAGACTCCCAGCCGAGGGCGCGTAAAATTTGATTAAAAACCCCGTTAGAGTCATATAAGGCATTCCACGCGATCCCCGCTACGACCATGGAAATTACTACGGGTGTAAAAAAATACATTCTAAACCAGTGAATCCCCCGGAGCTTTTGATTCACTAAAACCGCTAAAAATAGGGGCAGAAAGACTAAAATAGGAACGACTCCAATCAGATAAAGGAGGGTATTGCGTAAGGTCTGCCAAAAAACTGGGTCTGCCAGCAAACGCTCAAAATTTGCCAAACCAATCCAAGTCGGAGGGTCATTCAGCATTCGTTCATAACGGGCAAAACTAAGGGAAAATGCTTGAAAAGCCGGGAAAAAAACCGTCAAGGTTAAAATCCCTAAAGCGGGTAACAAAAAAGCGTAGGGGACCCAAGATAATCTAAATTTTGAGGGCGTGTCGTTCATTGAAGTTTCGTTAAAATGTATTCAGTGTAACAAAATAAAATGATTCAACTGAGTTTAATTTTAGGTAAGGGAATAGATCACAGATCACTACACCAGTTTGATAGAGCTAAGTTTAGGCTAGTTGTCCAGTTTGAAGAAAAGTCCATTTTAAAAGATAGGTCTTCAGATTTTCTCGATCACCTAAGAGTAGTACATATGAACTATTAATTAACTCGTTTTCATTGGTTTTTTCCAGTTCTTTTGTTCGTTTCAGTTTAGGAGTCTAAATCTTGGAGATGCAGAATCACAGGTTTTGGGGCTGGAATTTTAGGGCAAAAGCCAAAACCTTAAGCGGAAAAACAACTCAAACTAGGCAGGATTCAAACTAAACCCTTCAGGGGGAATAACATCATCCTAATCCATTGGCTCTTGATGAATTGGTTCTGAATGAGATAGTGACATATAACTTAAGCATAATTAATTTAGGCATAATTCTGTGATGAATTCGGTTCATAGGAAGTCTTCCGACCTCTTAACCCCTAACCCCCAGCATCGTGAAACATCTAACTCAGCATTATCTCCCTTTTGCGACGCTGAGTTTGGGTTAGAACTCTTTCTGGCATTATCTCTTCCGGTGGTAGTCGCTTCCGTAGAAGATGGGGCTATTCTCCACGCCAATGAGGGATTCTGTGGGGTGTTTGGGTTAACCCCCCAGCAGGTTATCGGTCACTGTAGCCTAGAGTTTTATTTTGAGTCGGCCGCGTGGCAAGTGTTGTTTCAGGCCTTGTTGCAATATCGGTCTTTGACGAACTATGAACTAAAATTGAGGCGGATTGATGGGAAACCCCTTTGGGGTTTGGTGTCGCTGCAATTGATGGATTGGCAAGGTCAGGAAGTGGTCTTAGGGGTGTTTCAAGATATTACTTACCCCAAGCAGATTGAAAAAGCGCTACAAGAACGGCAACAGGATTTATCGAGTTTAACCCGCAATATTCCGGGGACGATTTACCGAATTCATCGGGATCCTCTTTGGACTTGTTTGTTTATCAGTGATGGCTGTACGGAATTAACCGGGTATCGTCCCCGAGAGTTTACCCGACACCGTAAGCTGACTTGGTTTGATTTAATTCACCCCGATGATCGGGAGAGGGTAAGGTCTGCGCTGGAGTCGGTGAGTCCTCAAGAAAGTGCTTTGAGTTTGGAGTATCGGATTATTACCCGACAGGGACAGCAAAAATGGGTCTGGGATCAGGGAAATGGGGTCTTTTCTCAACAGGGGGAATTGATTGCACTGGAGGGGTTGATTACGGATATTACCAAGCGCAAGAGTCAGGAAGAGGAGGCGAATTTGCTCAATAGTCTTTGTTTGAGTATTGGGGAAGCGGAGGACTTGGACAGTGCGATCGCCACCATTCTCCTGAAGATTTGCCAAGCGACGGGGTGGAACTTTGGGGAGGCTTGGGTCAGTAATGCAGACTACACGGCTTTAGAATTAAGTCCGGCCTGGTGTTGTTATCATCCCTTAAATTCGGACAAGGTAGACTGTTCTCCTCTATTCGAGACCTTTCGCCAAGTCAGCCAAAACTATCATTTTAAACCCGGTTCTGGTTTGCCCGGTCGGATTTGGCTAACGGGAAAACCCTACTGGTCGCTAGATTTAAGCCAAGATGAAGGATTTTTACGGGGGGAAATCGCCCAACACTGTGGCTTTAAAACGGGCTTTGGGGTACCGATTTTAGTAGAAGGCAAAATTATTGCGGTGTTAGTGTTCTTTAGCCAACAGATCCAACCGTGGAATCAGTATTTGGTGGATTTAGTGAGTACCTTTGCCCAACGACCTGAAGGGATCACCCACCATCTGGGACAGTTAATGCAGCGTAAACAAATTGAAGCACAACTGCACGCCAGTCAGCAACAACTGAGTCGTTTAGTCAATGCCATGCCGGGGATTTTCTTCCAAGCGGATCCCAATCCTCCCCACTGGTCTATGACTTATTTAAGTGAGGGCTGTTGTGAGTTAACGGGTTATACCAGTGAGGAGTTAAGTCGCCCGGATCAAAATGCTTTTGACCGGATTATTCACCCCGAGGATCTACCGATGGTGTTGGCGGCGATTCGTGAGGGGGCAGAAAACCAGCACCCCTATATTGTGGAATATCGCATTAAAACCCGCTCTGGGGCGGAAAAATGGGTCTGGGAGAAAGGTCATGGGATTTATGACCCTCAAGGGCAATTGTTGGGGCTAGAGGGCTTTATTACGGATATTACCGACCGGAAACGGAGTGAGGATGCTCTACAAGCCCAAGCGAGCGAACTACAGGCGCTGTTTTCGGCCATGAGTGACACAATTTTGGTATTTAATGGCGAGGGGCGGTATTTGAAAATTGCCCGGACGAAGGCGGCGCTTTTGGTTCAACCTTATGAGCATTTGTTAAATAAAACCATTCAGGAGGTGTTTCCGGGGGCTGAAGCGGATCGCTATCTGACCTGTATTCAGGAGACATTAGCAACGGGGAAAACCATTCGCAATTTTGAGTATTCCCTGACCATTGAGGGGAAAGAATACTGGTTTTCAGCGAATATTTCTCCGACACCGGATCAAACGGTGGTCTGGGTGTCTCGGGATATTACGGAAATTAAGGAAGCCCAAGAGAGTTTAGCCCAAGCGGAGGTCAAGTATCGGAGTATTTTTGAGAATGCCCTAGAGGGGATTTTCCAAAGTACGGCCGATGGTCACTATCTGAGTGTGAATCCCGCTTTGGCGCAAATTTATGGCTATGATTCCCCGACGGAGTTAATGGAGTCTCTAACGAATATTGGGGAGCAACTCTATGTTGATCCTCGCCGACGGCAGGAGTTTGTACGGCAGATGAGGGCAACGGGGGCGGTGGTCGGTTTTGAGTCTCAAATTTATCGGCGCGATCGCAGCAAGGTCTGGATTTGTGAAAATGCCCGCGCTGTCCACGATGAGACGGGTCAACTCCTTTATTATGAGGGGATGGTAGTCGATATCACCCCAGAAAAAGAAATTAAACAAGAACTTCATCAACGGGCTTTTTATGATTCCTTGACAAATTTACCGAATCGTGCATTGTTCCGAATGCGATTGAGTGAGGCGTTACGGCGTTCCCAATTAAGCGAATCTCAGGAAGATTATAAATTTGCCGTGCTGTTTTTAGACTTGGATCGGTTTAAGGTGGTCAACGACAGTTTAGGGCATTTAGTGGGGGACGAGTTATTAAAAGCGATCGCCCGTCGGTTAGAACATTGTGTGCGCGGCCATGATACCGTAGCCCGTTTAGGGGGCGATGAGTTCACCATTTTACTGGAAGATATCCACAGCATTAATATTGCTACCCAAGTAGCAGAACGCATCGAACAGTCTTTATCCTTGCCCTTCCATCTCAACGGGTATCAAGTGTTTACCGGGGTCAGCATTGGCATTGTTTACAGTAGTGTCATCCCCGGTTTACAAGACCCCAAAGACACCCTACCCATTTATTACGAACAGCCTGATGATGTTCTCCGAGATGCCGACACCGCCCTCTATCAGGCGAAGGAACGGGGCAAAGGCTGTTATCAGGTTTTCACCCCGACGATGTATCAAACCGCCATGAAACGGCTCAAACTGGAGTTAGAGTTACGGGAGGCCATTGAGGAGCGTCATTTAGTCATTCACTACCAGCCCATCGTTGATTTAAGTACAGGGAATCTGCGAGGCTTTGAAGCCCTCTTACGTTGGCAACATCCCCAGCGCGGGTTATTGTACCCCGATAGTTTTTTAGGATTAGCCGAGGAAACGGGATTGATTATCCCCATTGGGGAGTGGATGCTGCGGGAGGTTTGTCAAAGTTTGAAGGCTTGGCAAGCGGAAAATCAGTTAAATTTCCCGTTATTTGTCAATTTAAACTGTTCTCGCAAACAATTTTTACATCCCAATCTGATTGATCAGATTGATCAAGTGTGCCGGGAAACCCGGATTGATAGTGCTTGGTTGAGTTTAGAAGTCACGGAACGTCTTTGGACAGAAAACCGGGAGTTCACCGCCGCCCGCTTAGTGGAATTACAAGCACGACGGATTAAACTTTGCATTGATGATTTTGGTATGGGGTACTCCTGCTTAAATGATTTGCGGCAGGGGGTGGTAAATACCTTAAAGATTGATCGCTCGTTTATTCGGGAGATTGAAACCAATGCCAGTAGTGTGGAAATTGCCCGAATTATCATTATGTTATCCCAGAGTTTGGGCATGGACGCGATCGCCGAAGGCATCGAAACAGAAACCCAACTCTTGAAGATTCAAGAGTTGGGTTGTTCCTTAGCTCAAGGTTATTTCTTCTCGGATGCCTTGGATGCCCCCAGTGCAGGGCGTTTAGTGGAGGAACAAGAGGCGTTCTGTCGCCGTTCTAGCTTACGCTAGGATTAACATACTCTCCTGTTACCCAATCCCGGACCGCTAGGGCTGTAGCCGGGGCAAGAAGAACCCCATTGCGGTAATGTCCCGTTGCTAAAATCACATTGCTATACCCTTGAAGCGGTTCAATAATGGGCGCTGGGCGACCTTCGGGACGGGGGCGCTGACCCGACCAAATGCGGATAATTTTGGCGGTGGCTAAGTCGGGACAAAATTCACTCGCCCGTTGTCGCACTTCTTCCAATAAAACCGGATTCGCCACTAATTCCCCCTGATGATTGGGAAATTCCACCGTTGCCCCCAGCCAGTATTGAGAACGCCCGACGGGGACAATATGCACATCTTCCCCGGTGATCACAGGTTGAAACGAGTCATTGAGGGGGTGATCTAACTCCAGATGTAGGGCTTGTCCTAATACGGGGCGTATATCAACGGGACTGGCGAGGGCTTGGGTGAGGGCGGTTGAACCTAATCCGGCGGCCAGGACTAACCACTCACAGTCAAGAGATCCTATCGTGGTTTGAACGTGATGGCATTGGCGGGTTTCTGCGCCTTCTGGGGCGGTTGCCGAGAAATTTTGAACTTCAACCCCAAATTGACAGGTTACGCCGCGATTTTGGGCGGCGGTGAGGAAGGCTTGGGTAACGGCGGTGGGGTCAAGTTGTAGGTCTTGGGGGGAATAGATGGCGGCGATCGCCCGAGAGGTTTTAACTTGGGGGGTGCGATCGCGCAGTTGCTCCTGATCCCACAGTTCCAGCCTCCAGCCTTGGCTCCCCCGTTGTTCAATCAGCTTTTGCCAACGGGGGAGTTCTGTGGGGTCAAAACAGAGCATCAAAATTCCCTGATTATTGTGGGGGATAGGTTGCCCCAGTTCTGCGGTTAGTTGGGGGAGCAGGGCAGTATAGCGTTGAATACTGGTGGCGCGCAATTGCCAAGCCCTGCCCTTGTTTTTCTGGCTAATGGCCCCCATGAGTACGCCGAGGGCGGCGTTGGTAGACCCCGATGCCGGAACAGCGCGCTCCAACAGGGTAATCTCCAACCCTGCCACTAAACTTAACTCATAGGCGATCGCCGCTCCGACAATCCCCCCCCCGACAATAACCACTCGACTCATGAATCACTCTGAGTGGGAATCAAGTTAATAAAGGCATCAAAATCCCCCACAGCCCCTTTATACTCATCCACTGCCAACTTATAGGCGCGACCTTGGGCGGCTTCATCAATGCGTTCAAAGTGGGCGAATAATTCTTTCGCCGTGTCTGCGGCTGGGGGTTGATCTTTAGTTAACAGGGCGCGGGTGACGGCGCTGGTGCTGGCGCGTAAGTCGCCGAGGGGACCGTGAATAAAGGAATCAACGTCATTCCATTCTTTTTTTTCAATGAGTTTCCCTAACTCGGGCATCCGTTCTCTAGCCGCTTTAACCGGGGCGAGATAGGTGGCAATTTCAGCCACTTTCTCGGGAGTGTAGGTGGGGGGAGCTTTCGCAACACCACTCCCACAGGCGACGAGGAAGGAGGTCATTAAGACCAAAAGCAAAGCCAGAATAGACCTTAACTGTTTCATAATGGGTTTTGGAATTCAATCGATTTGATATCACTAGAATACAGAGTTTCGCGACCTTAAACGAACTGACGGCGCAAAAAAGTTACTAAATCCGGTTCGATTTCTTCTCCCCAGTGTTCTTGGGGGTAGTGTTTGGCTTCGGGCAGTTTTACCCATTCCACATTAGACTGACTGGCGAAGGGTTCGACCATGGCACTGTCGAGCCAAGGATCGAGCATTCCCCAGATAATTTGGGTGGGTTTTGTCCAGGTTTTCAGTCCCTCGGCAATTTCGGCCGTCGCTTGGGGCAGTTGGAGGTTTTTGATGGTGGCGACGAGGGAACGCCCAGTGGAGGAGGTTTGCAGGAAGGGGCGACGGTAGATGTCGAGATCGTCATCAGAAATTTGGAACCCACTGCCTCCCTCTAAAGTGCGGTCAATCAGTAAGGGATCTTGGGTTAACATATCGCCCACTAGGGGGATGCCCCACTGCTGCATTTTCCAGGGCAGTTTAGCACTAGGACTGAGGGGGGTATTAAAGATCATGAGGCGTTCTAGGCGATCGCGATTCCGCAAGGCAAATTGTAGCCCAACGGAGCCTAAAAAGCCTTGAACCGCGATAGAACAGGTTTGAATCTCTAAAGCATCAAGAAGGTCGCCCAGAGCTTGTATATAAGCATCTGGGGTGTAGGCAAAATCCCGTTTATCAGGTTTAGCGGAAAATCCGTGACCAATCCAATCCGGTGCGATCGCATCCATCCCCTGTTCTGCAAGGGCAGGCATGAGCCACCGCCAACTATAGCTTTGGGAGGGGATACCGTGCAGAAGAATCACGGGTCCTTTATCCGTTTCTCGTTCCGCTTGGACTTTTCGGTAAAACCAATCTAATGCTCCGACAGAAATCGACTCTTTTGTTATCACAGGCTTGATTTATGATGGCTGAATCAAGAGCATTTTAGGCGGAATCCGTCGCGCTTATCTACCTAGGGTCTGCTGAATAACACGCCTATGCTAGGCTCAACAAGGGAACAGGGAACTCTTAACAGGGAACAGATCATCTAAAACTGGCACGATTGCCTATTCCCGACTCCCGACTCCCCAACTCTCGGACTTATTCAGCCAGCCCTACCTAGGGCTGGCTGAATCAAGGTTTTTGTTGGAAGCGTTGACGTAAGCAGAAAGTGGCGATCGCACCTAAACCCACTAAGGCAGAAGGTTCGGGTACTTTAGTAGTATCGTCGGAGTTCTCCCCATGACCATTCCCGTTCGTGATATCTGTCCCATCCCCCTCGTCATGATCTCCACTGCCCCCATTCCCAGAGTCGGAATCATTCCCTCCTCCAGTTCCAGAGTCAGCATCACTTCCTCCGCCAGTTCCAGAGTCGGAATCATTCCCTCCTCCAGTTCCAGAGTCAGCATCACTTCCTCCAAAATCAATAGTTCCGGGTGTTGTATCGATTTGTGCAGAGAACAACCTCACCGTAGCATGACTGCTAGGACTATTATCACCCAAGAACAGATAATTACTTTGAGCGTAGGGATTAAAAGGTAAGGGATTGCTGGAGCGTTGGCCATATTGCTGTAATTGTCCCATTAACAATTCCGTCCCATTGACCAATAAGCGATAGGTCTGATCGAGAATTTGTAAATCATACTGGGTTGCAACACTGGTATTATGCCCTGCACTTTGAGAGGCCGTGAAATCCCCAGACTGGCTGAAAATACTATTTTGGGTAAAGCCTAACTCAATTCCCCAACCATTATCCGCGATCGCCAACACACTAAAACCCGCCTCATTCGGGGAAGGATTAAAAGCATTCTGAATCGCTAAATTAAACGACAGCGTAAAACCTACCGTTGTGTCTAAGGTGGGAAAAGCCGGATTAACAGGAATTCCCATAAAAGGACTGTAATTGCTATAACCCGCATAGGTCGCATTGTAACGACTTCCCACTAGCGTATTCCCCACATTATTGGTCACAAAAGTAACCCCACCATCACCCGGCGTGACAAAGCGAGTTTCATTAGAAAGCAGACTGCTATTATAAAAAGCCCCAAACGCCAGTTCACCTTGTTGACTCGGCAAATTATTAGCTCCTCCATCATAGAGAATCAGAGTCGCTGCTTCTGCGATTTGCCCTTGCCATCCTCCCACTAACATTACTGCCGCAAGGGAAGCCGTCCAAGACATTCTTTGAATACTCATAATACTAAAGCCCCATAAATAGACTGTGAATTTGTCTAGACTGACACCCGATGATTTTCTGGGGGAGATAGGGAAGTAAACCGAGGATGTGTGACGGGTGGGTAATCAATGACCATTGTTAGAATTGACTACTTCTCCCGAAGGTCTGCTCAAACTCCTGATGTTTGTTCCAAGAGATCGGACTATTGACCTGTGGATTAAGATATCCTCAAATATTCGGAGTCTGTAACCGAAAATTGTACTTTCTTATTTCAGTAATCTTACTGAATCTTTTATGAAGATAGCGTAAACTATCTAAGCTAATTTGTAAAGTTTAGATAAAGTCAAGTAAAATAGCTTAGTTGATCAACAAAAAGATGAAATTTATCCATCATTTGGCGGTTGTTTTATTAGCGATTTTCCCCATCAATAGGATTTCCAGTTGGCTGATTCGGAAGGAATTCGCTGAACATCTAGGCAAGGTCTATCGCTAACCCGTACTCTAGAGTCCTTCCTATTGCATTATTTCTGGTGGTGGAGCATCCATTTCAGCCAGCCCGAGGTAGGCCCTGGGGAAATCAAGCCAAAAAATAACCTTCCCATGATGGGAAGGTTAGGGAAAAAATGGAGAAAGGGAGTGAACGAACTCCCTTGGACCTAGACGCAACTTATTCCTCAAGGATGAGGCTGATTGTAGAGAAGCAACAGGTGCTGATTCAGCCTCAAGCGAGAAGAGAAGGGTTTTAGAAGAGAAATCCTAGGATTTGCGTTTAGAAGCAACAAACGCACCCCCAACCAATGCTAAACCAATCATGAGAGAAGGTTCAGGAACATCAGCCCGCTCTTCTTCAGGAGTTCCTTGGAGGGCGATGGTGTAACGCCCAGTGTGAGAGGAAGAATCACCCATGCCTGCATCGGCGGCTAAAACCCCAGTTTGAACGGCAGAGAAGCCATAAGCATAGGACACTTGACCATCAATGGTGACTTTAGCAATTTCGCTGATTTGCAGCAGGGGAACCGCTTGTCTGAGGTCAGCCATGAAACTATTAACGCCCATAGCCACCATCCAGACGGGCATTCCAGTTTGGGCGGAGAGGATTTGAACTTGCTCATTAATGGCCAGTTGTACCCAAGGCGCATCCCAAATGTTGTAGTGACCGATTAAGTCCATTTCGATCACACCCGTTGTTGTATCTTTTGCCATATAGGAAATATTGGGGTCGCCAGCGCGTCCGACCACTGTAGCGGCAGTGTTGGTAATCAGAGAGCCGATATTAACGCCCATAAAGCTCGCGCCAGCGATTGTAGGATAAGCGGCTGTAAAATCAGCTAACCACTGGGCGCCTAAACCATTGCTCCAATCTTGGTCAGTAATGCCTTCTACTCTGATGACGTTAGATCCTAATAGTCCAGTAAAGCCCGTGGTGTTGGTGCTGAGGTTCTCATCACCAGCGTTTAACTCAATATGGCTGTAGCGATCGCCATCTGTTAAGGCAGTAATAGCATCATCGGCACCATAGACCAGATAATCTGTCCCGAAGATTTGCACGTTGGTTAATGATGCAGCCAGAGCGGAGCTCGTTGCGATCGCGCTCATCCCAACGGCCATCGAAGCACTGAGTAATAAAGATTTAATCGTCCCTTTCATGGTTATCTCCCTGTCGTCTTGCGGTTTAGCTGTTGTTGAAAGTTGTTGGAAATTGTTAAGGTCTGAGGAAGTGAGTCAGAATGATGTAGTTGCCCCTCGCTCTGTTCATCTGTCTGAGGTTCATGGGTCTGAGATGGACTAACGCGAACTACTCCGCTCCGATGAACCGCTCTGGTGTTAGGTGATGCCCTCAGTAAACTGTCGTTTAACCTATTCCTATTAAAAGGGATTTTTTACCTTAATAGGTGAAGGTTCTGTAAAGTTTTGCCAGAGCCACTTAAAGATTATGTGGGTTTTCCTTTACTGGAAAAATAACCCAACTCATCCGTTAAGTTTTAGTATGATGAGTAACCGTCTTGGGGTCATCGATCAACTACACCATCCTTATGTGAGTTTGATCACAGGTTCTTTCTCAAGATTTTATCCGTAAAATTACGGTTGTTTTAAATATGGTGCAAGAACTTCCTCCTATTCAAGATCAAAAATTATTCAAACAAGCCTTAACCCATCGTTCTTATATTAATGAACATCCTCACACAGGACAACATAATGAACGACTCGAATTTTTGGGAGATGCGGTTTTAGGCTTTATAGTCGGTGAATTCTTGTATCATAAGTATCCGCATTTCGATGAAGCTCAACTCACTCGTTTACGCGCCAATTTAGTGAACGAACAACAGTTTGCCTATTTCGCTCGTCTTTTGGACGCTGGCCAGAAGATGCGCCTAGGACGAGGGGCGGAACAGGAAGGGGGTAGAGATAATCCCGCCCTACTCTGTGATGTTTTTGAAGCTCTGATTGGGGCGTATTTTTGCGAGGCGGGAATTGAAGCGGTGAAACGTTATGTTGAGCCTTTTTTACTATTAGGACTCGATAAAATTACTCAGTCCTCTCCCAAAAACCCAAGCCCCAAATTTATCGATCCTAAAAATCAGTTTCAACAGTGGGCGTTAGCGAAACATGGGGAAAACCCAGAATATCTGCTACGGGAGGAGTTCGGCCCTGATCATGCGAAGGAGTTTATCATTGAGGTGCGTGTAGCCGGGAAGGTCTACGGTGTGGGGCAAGGCCGCAAAAAACAAGCCGCCGAGAAGCAAGCGGCAGAAAAAGCTTTAAAACAATTAGGGGTATAGGGGAGCAGGGGAGCAGGGGAGCGGGGGAGCAGGGCAATAGTGGCTAGTGAATAGCCAAAACTCTTTTATTTTAGGGAACGGGGAACGGGGGGAGAGGGGGAGATGTCTATTCGTCCTATTCCCTACTCCCTACTCCCGATTCCCGATTCCCTACTCCCGATTCCCTACTCCCGATTCCCGATTCCCGATTCCCGATTCCCCGTTCCCTGTTCCCCGTTCCCCGTTCCCTATAATGATGTAGACACAGGGTTCAGTCGGAGGTCTTATGCCACCTAAACTTACAAATCACCCCTATCATGCTGTCTCAGATCAAGGAGTGATTGAATCATTTAACACCAATCTAGAAAAGGGGCTAACTGCCGAAGAAACGGCACGACGCTATGAAGAATATGGCCCCAATGAACTGGAGTTTCAACCCGGTAAACCGGCTTGGTTGCGGTTTCTCTTACAATTTAATCAACCCTTGCTTTATATCCTCCTCATTGCGGGGTTGGTAAAAGCCTTGTTAAACTCTTGGACTGATGCAACGGTGATCTGGGGGGTGACGTTAATCAACGCCATTATCGGCTTTGTCCAAGAAGCCAAGGCTGAAGGTGCGATCGCCTCCCTCGCCAAAGCCGTCACCACAGAAGCCATCGTCATCCGTGACGGGCAAAACTATCCTGTGCCGTCTCAAGAATTAGTCCCCGGGGATATTGTCCTCATCGCCTCTGGAGATAAAGTCCCCGCCGACTTACGACTCCTCAGCGTGCGGAGTTTACAAGTCGATGAGTCCGCCCTCACCGGGGAATCCGTCCCCGTAGAAAAAGCCACGGACACCTTAGCCGAAGATACCCCCCTTGCAGAACGCCATAATATGGCCTACGCCGGAAGTTTTGTCACCTTTGGACAAGGGCGAGGGGTTGTTGTGGCCACAGCCAATCAAACGGAAGTCGGTAAAATTTCCCAATCCTTACAAAAACAGGTCAATCTCAGCACCCCCTTAACGCGCAAGTTTGCGAAATTTAGCCACACCCTCCTCTACGTCATCCTCGGTTTAGCCAGTTTGACCTTTGCCGTCGGTTTAGGACAAGGGGAATCCTGGGTGCATATGTTTGACGCGGCCGTTGCTTTGGCCGTTAGTGCCATCCCCGAAGGACTCCCGGCCGTTGTCACCATTACCCTCGCCATTGGGGTAAATCGGATGGCGGCGCGCAATGCCATTATCCGCAAACTGCCAGCCGTGGAAACCTTGGGCAGTGCGACGGTCATTTGTTCTGACAAAACCGGAACCCTGACCGAAAACCAGATGACCGTACAACGGATTTATGCCGGGGGAGAAAAGTATAAAGTGACCGGAGGGGGTTACAGTCCCAAGGGGGATATTTTACTGGCCACCGATGACCCCGCCCATCAAACCATTGGTCTTGATAATCACCCGGTCTTAGATGAATGTCTCAAGGCCGGTTTATTGTGTAATGATTCCCGTTTAGAACAAGAGGGGAATGATTGGTCGGTGATTGGAGATCCCACCGAAGGGGCGCTGATTACGGCCGCCAAAAAGATGGGCTATAGTAAATCGGGGTTAATGGGATTGATGCCGCGCTTGGATAGTATTCCCTTTGAGTCGGAATACCAGTATATGGCCACGCTTCATGATCACTCCCCTCGGGTGATCTATGTGAAAGGGTCGGTGGAAGCCTTACTGCCTCGTTGTTCTCAGACCTTGAATGCCCGAGGGAAAACCGTTCCCCTTGACCCCCAACCTATTGAACAAGAAGTAGAAACAATGGCCGCCCAAGGGTTGCGGGTGTTGGCTTTTGCCCGGAAAATTGTCCCCAATCAAACCCACTCGGTAGATCATGGGGATTTAGAATCAGGGTTAGAGTTTCTGGGGCTACAGGGGATGATTGACCCTCCGCGTCCAGAAGCGATCGCCTCGGTTCATGCTTGTCACTCGGCCGGAATTCAGGTCAAGATGATTACTGGGGATCACATCACCACCGCTAAGGCTATTGCAGAACGGATGGGATTAGGTAAATCCGGGCCAGTAGTAGCCTTTGAAGGGCGAGAGTTGGGCAAAATGGAAGACCATCAACTGACCCAAGCGGTGGAGGATGGGGTCGTTTTTGCCCGCGTCGCCCCAGCCCAAAAATTGCAACTGGTGGAAGCGTTGCAAAGTAAGGGCGAAGTGGTGGCCATGACGGGGGATGGGGTGAATGATGCCCCGGCCTTGAAACAGGCTGACATTGGGATTGCGATGGGCAAAGCGGGAACGGATGTGGCGCGGGAAGCTTCGGCCATGTTACTCACCGATGATAATTTTGCCTCCATCTCGGCGGCTGTGGAAGAAGGACGCACGGTGTACCAGAATTTACAAAAGGCGATCGCCTTCCTCCTCCCGGTTAATGGGGGGGAGTCGATGACGATTCTGATTAGTGCGGTTTTGGCGCGAGATTTGCCCATTCTCTCTCTACAGGTTCTCTGGCTGAATATGATTAATTCAGTCACCATGACGGTTCCCTTGGCTTTTGAACCGAAATCATTAGGGGTTATGCAGCAGCCCCCCTTGAATCCTAAAGCCCCCCTGCTTTCCGGGAAACTCTTACAACGGATTGGCTTAATTTCCCTGTTTAACTGGATTCTGATTTTCGGGATTTTCGAGTGGGCCAGATCCACGACGGGAGACATTGCGATTGGGCGCACGATGGCGATTCAAGCCCTAGTTTTGGCGCGGATTGTCTATTTACTCAGTATCAGTCAGTTAGGGGTGGCAATTGTCCGCCGTCTGCGTAAGTTACCTAGTCCTGAGTCGAATTCTTCGGCCATTTTCTTTGGGGTCGGTAGTGCGGTGCTTTTACAGGTTATCTTCAGTCAATGGGGTGTGATGAATGATTTATTTGAAACGGCTCCCCTTTCTCTGAATCAATGGCTGATTTGTGCATTACCTGCTATTCCCATGATTCCGGTGGCTTTGTTGGCGAATGTCTTAGATCGTCGTCAGTAGGGAAGATGGAATAGGGAGTGGGGAAAGGGTAAGAGGCACTCATGTAAGAGTTTTGGCTATTCCCTATTCCCTGTTCCCTAATTATTACAACCGCTTGAAGGCATCTAAATGTTCGAGATGCTGGGATTGCTGTTCTAAATTTACGGAAAGGCGATCGCATACAATCTCGCACAACTTGAAAACACTCACATCGGTGATCTCGTAATAAACACTTACCCCTTGAGGTTGGCGCTTGACAATACCGACCTGAGTCAGAATTTTTAGGTGTTTGGACACATTGGCTTGTCCGAGTCCTGTGACTTCAATAATCTCCGTTACGTTCTTTGCGCCAGACTTCAAACTACAAAGGATGTGCAAACGACTCACTTCAGACAAAACCTTGAAGTATTCGGCAATCCGGTTAAGTGCTTCTGGCGAAACCTGTGTTGTCAGCATTTTGCAATAATGTGCAGCTATTTTGATTTTCCTCTTGACACCATATTACCATATGGTAGTATGATAAATATGAAAAACATAGATATCATTTAAGTGTACCTTGTTTTAGCCTATTGAGGAGGCCGCCAAATGCTGTTCCGTCAACTCTTTGACCCAGAAACCAGTACCTATACTTATCTGATCGCAGATTTGGAGACGAAAGAAGCGATCTTAGTCGATCCCGTGTTGGAACAAGTGGATCGGGATTTGCAATTGATTCAGGAGTTGGGGTTAACCCTGCGTTATTGCTTGGAAACCCATATCCACGCCGATCATATTACTGGAACCGGGAAATTGCGCGATTTAACGGGATGTCAGGGGATTGTTCCAGAACAGGCCGTTGCGGCCTGTGCCAACCGTCATATCAAAGATGGGGAGGTGATTGAAATGGGGTCTATTAAAGTCGAGGCCATTTTCACCCCTGGCCATACGAATTGTCACATGACCTATGGCGTAAATGGCACCCATTTATTAACTGGGGATGCCTTGTTTATTCGGGGATGTGGTCGTACCGACTTCCAAAGCGGAGATCCCGGTCAACTGTACGATTCCATCAACCAGCGCCTGTTTACTTACCCTGACGAAACCCTGATTTATCCGGGTCATGACTACCGAGGACAAACGGTTTCAACGGTTGGGGAGGAGAAACAATTTAATCCTCGTTTAGCAGGGCGCGATCGCAACTCTTTCATTGAACTGATGAATAGTTTAAATCTTCCCGACCCCCAGAAGATTATGGAAGCGGTGCCGGCCAATCAACAATGTGGCAAAGTTCCCGCTTTATCCTAGTCTCTCCCCCCTGTCCACACTCTAAGTAAGGTTTGTTGTATGCGCTTTCTCCCTTCTGCCCTCATCTTAGGTTTGATTTTATGCCTTTTCTGCGGGTTCAGTTTCCCCAAGGTAGCCCAGGCCGATATTCTCCCCGAAAACTTGGCCAAAGTCGTCCAAGAAATTGAATATTTAGATCAAATGCGTTCCGGACTGGCATCCACCCTCGAAGGTCGTAGCGAGGAGCCCACCCCCCAAACCATGCAGGAAGTCTGTAAACCTGTGGGGATGCGGGCTAAACAGTTGAGTCAAGAAAATGGCTGGCAAGTGAAGCAAATGGCCAGTAAATACCGCAATCGGGAGCATAAACCCGACTCCCCCCAAGCGGTGCAAGCCTTAAACCGTTTTAGTGAAGATCCCGAATTATTGGCTTTTTGGCAAAAAGACACCGTAAAAGGTCAGGAGGGAATGCACTATTTCCGACGGATTAATGTGGAGGCCAGTTGTTTAGCCTGTCATGGGGCAAAAGAGAACCGACCCAAATTTGTCCAGGAAAAGTACCCCCAAGACTTAGCCTTTGATTTCCAAGTTGGCGACTTGCGCGGGATGTATTCCGTCTTTGTGCCGGAAGTGCAACAGGCCTTACAACAAGCTTTAACGGAGTAAAACGATGTTTAAAGGGTTTTTATCTCTTAATTGCCGATTTAGTGCAATAAAAGGGCAATTGAAACGGCTTTTTTGGCTGGGGTGCATCCTGTTGTTAAGTCTGGTGATGGTGGGGCAACCTGCGATCGCCGAGATCCGCCAACTGCCCGAAAGTGCCGATCAGATGCTCTACCAATCTCGGCAAACCTTGCAAGATCAAAACGGCAAAACATGGCAAGTCGTGCTGTTTAAACGAGTGAAACCCGATCAACCCAGCTTAACTCACCTGCGTTTAGTGGGATTCCCCGGCATTACCGTCACTCATCCCCAGCCCCTAGTATTGCGTGCCGGGTCCGAAGAATTCAGCGCCAGTGATGATTTTGCCGAACAATCTCCCTCCCCCAACGTTGGACAGTATAACTTAACCGAAATTATCCCCCAACTGCCCGGGGTGAACTTCCTCCGTCTCGATGTTCCCACCCTTGAACAACCCGTAGAATTGCGTGTTCCCTTCTTCGCGTTGCAAGAGTGGAAAGAACTCAACCAACGTTAATTCATTTTGCAACCTTTTAGGAGTTTATTAACCATGACTAACATCCAAAATCGTTTACGGAATTTAGACCCCGCCACCTTATACGAGGCGTTAGAACAAGATAAAATCTATCTCATTGATGTGCGGGAACCGTCAGAATTTGCTGGGGAACGGATTCAGGGAGCAGTACGAGTCTCTTTATCTAGTTTTGAGGCCGATCGTATCCCCCAAGATGCTCAAAAACAATTAGTTTTGTATTGTCAAAGTGGCAACCGTTCCAGTCAAGCCGCCCAAAAACTTTTTATGGCTGGGTTTGAAAAGGTGAGTCATCTTGAAGGGGGACTAAACAACTGGAAACAACAAGGTTATCCCACCTTTATTAACAAAAAAGCGCCTATTAGTATCATGCGGCAAGTACAAATTATTGCCGGATCTCTCGTGCTAACGGGAACAATTTTAGGTGCTTTAGTTTCCCCCTGGTTTTTGTTGCTCAGTGGGTTTGTGGGAGCGGGATTAACCTTTGCTGGAGTTACTGGGACTTGTGCGATGGCACGAATCCTGTCTCAACTTCCTTATAATCGTGTCTAGAGTTGGAGTTTTTAATGCGATCGCCTTGGCACGGGAAACTACATTTGATCTACCATTTTCAGGGGGGTAGAACCCAACTGAAATATCAACACAATCAAGCCCCTCTGAAGGTACAACGCCCGTTTTACCCGGAAGGGGGTCAAATTTGCCATACGGTGGCGTTACACACGGCTGGGGGCATTGTGGGGGGGGATCAACTGACCCAACGGGTGGAGTTACAGCCCGACAGTCAGGTGTTAATGACGACGGCGGCCGCGCAGAAAATCTATGGGAGTTTGGGGGAAACAGCCACCCAGTGCCTTGAGGTTGAGCTTGGACGGGGGGCTTATTTAGAATGGTTGCCCCAGGAAAGTATTGTCTTTGAGGGGGCAGAATATCGTCAGGAATTGCGGGTAAATTTGGATTGGGGGGCCAGGTTTTGCGGTTGGGAAATTACCCGTTTTGGACGGACAGCACGGGGGGAACGTTTTTTGCGGGGGAATTGGCGATCGCGCACAGAAATCTGGCAAGGGGGAAAACCCCTCTGGATTGACCGCCAATGGCTTCCTGGCAGTCTTGAAACGGTAGAAAGTCCCCACGCTTTAGCAGGATGTCCCATTATGGGGAGTTTCTTGTGGCTGGGGAGTCCTATTACCTCAGAACATTGGGTCGCCCTACGTCATCTTTGCCCCCCCGCCCCCCACAGTGAAATCGGCCTCACCCAAACCCAAAATCAAGGCCTCTACTGCCGTTATCGGGGTCGATCGACTCAGGAGGTCAAAAGTGCATTTATTCGCCTCTGGCACCATTTACGAGGCCTCTCAGAGGACTCTGGGGAGCAGATGCAGCGTCGCCCCCTCATTCCTCGTGTCTGGGGAATCGGGAATGGGTAATCTTGACCCGTGCCGTGAAGATTGCCCTACCCCCTACCCCTCCACTGACGACGCATGATGAGACAATTCCGTTCAGGATAGGGTTCATTTTTTTGACCCAGAACGCGAATGTAGCGCAACTCATCCATGAACTCCGCCATCCAACACAATCCCCGTCCATGATCTTGGGTCCAATCTTCGGGATTTTGGCGAATTTGGGCAAGTTTCCCAGCCAAATCAAAGGGAGCGCCACAGTCCCAAAGCTGGATTTCTACACTGTGCCGTAACACCTTAACCTCTAAATCAATGGGGGTGGTGGGGGGTAGATTATGATGAGCATGGCGAACGGCATTGGTAAATCCTTCTGCGATCGCCGTTTGACATTGCCAGAAAATCTCCTCCGGCAAATAGGGACAGAGCAGGAGTTCCAACTGGGACAATAAGCGGGCTAATTCCTGCAAATCTGTATTAAAACGGAGATGTAATTGTTGAATGGGGTGTTCTTTCTGCACAGACGATAATGAAGCGCCCTTGCGCCTCCCTCGACCCGTTGAATTACGAATGAAATTAAACTGCACCACTATTCTTACGAAATAAAATCAGAATGGTTTTTAAAATCAATTGAATGTCATAGAGTAGACTCCAGTTGCGTTGATAGCGCAGGTCAAGTTGAATCACGTCCTCAAAATTGCGAATTTTGGAGCGTCCGTTCACCTGCCATTCCCCTGTCATTCCCGGTTTCACGTCCAGACGTTGCCATTCAGGAACTTGATAGCGTTCCACCTCATCGGGGGTGGGGGGGCGAGTTCCGACTAAACTCATTTCTCCTCTTAAGACGTTCCAAAATTGGGGAAGTTCATCTAAGCTGGTTCGTCTTAAAAAGCGCCCGACCTTCGTTACCCGAAAATCATTCTCGTTTTTGAAAAATGCCCCTGATGCTTCATTCTTCACTCGATTTTTCATAGCTTCCGCATCACTACACATGGAACGAAATTTCCAGATGCGAAAACGACGGCCTAACCACCCACAGCGCACTTGACCAAAGAAGATCGGACCGGGACTATCTCGTTTAATGGCGATCGCAATGGGAATAAACAAAAGGGCTGTAATCCCTAGTCCGACTAGACTCCCCACAATATCAATCAAGCGTTTTATGGGCGATCGCACCGAGGGATGAGTTTCCGGGGGACGGTTATCTGCCCGTTGTTTCGAGGCCTCGACGGGGCGTTCTAAATAGGAATCAATAGTTAAAACTTCATGGAGTCCCGTCATTTCTAACACCGTCTTCACCGACGGATGAACCCCTTGTAAACTTAACACTACACTTTGTTCGCGGCAGGTCTTCAGCACTTTGACCAAAGCCCCCACCCCGCTACTATCAATAAAATGGGTGTCGCCACAATCGAGTTGAATTTTTTGGGGAGGAGGTTCTTGTTGCACCAAACCTTGACAAGTCGTGGTAAAGGCCACCGCTTCTAGAATACTGAGACGGGGTGGGATTTTAACGGTGATGATTCCGTGGACGGAAACCACCGAGAACGCATCCTCTGGGATTTTGCTGGTCATGATGCTCTCTCTTTGAGGCTTTCAGAAACAATGGGCATAGCAGTGCGAACCATGATGTCTCATTGTGCCAGATCCTCCCTCAAAAACAGCAATTCTACTGTGTTTTCTGACGAAATAGGGCTTGCTGAATCAGGGAGAGGGGGAGAGGGAATCGTAACGAGTGGGATTTCTTCCCTAAAAAGATGAGTTATACTAATCGAACAGACTCCCCCAACCTGAAAAATCACCCCTGACTATGACTGGACAACCCACTCAAAATCAGCCCCAGGCCATTGAAGCACGAGTCACCCGTTTGGAACTCGAACTGACTCGCCTTAAACAAGTGTTAGCCACCGTCCCCTCTCTACAACAACCTTGGTGGGAACGCATTGCCGGGAGTCATGCCAATGACCCCACCTTTGAAACCGTGATTCAACTCGGACAAGAATGGCGCAAAACTGCCCAATAAAGTTAGCCCCATCCGATGTATATTCTCGATACTGATCATCTGAGTCTGATTCAACGTAATGGTGAACCCGGTCAACGGATTCTGGCGAAAATAGCCACCATTGAGACTATTCAAATGGCCGTCACCGTCATCACTTATGAAGAACAAATCAGAGGTAGACTTAATTTTCTCTCCCAAGCGAAAACAGTTGAGCAACAAATCATCGCTTATGAAGGACTGCAAAAAACAGCAAAGGACTATTGTTTCATTCCTATTTTGCCTTTTGATTATCCCGCCGCATTGGAGCATCAACGCCTCCGCAAGGCCTACCCTCGTTTGGGCAATATGGACTTGAAAATTGCTGCCATTGCTCTGGTTCAAAATGCCACCCTTCTCACTTGCAACGAATCTGATTTCGGTATTATCCAAGAACTCTCTAGCGAAAATTGGTCAATCAAGGATGGTTAAATCAGGGAGAGATCGGCTTGGGCGTGTACTCTACGGTTTGAGGGCAAATCTGTCCTGTGGTGGGACTGAACAACAAAGAATGAGCTATTCCTGAAACCCGTCCCACGCTTCCCACTCCGATAATCTGACGGGGGGAAGAGGTGGCTTTTTGTTCAATGAGGGGTTGATCTAAAGTAGTGACTTGGGCGGAGAGTTGACTATTTTGGAGTTCTACCCTAAAAAACTGACCTAGACGACCACAAAAGAGGAAATTCGCATCGACTCGCACCAAATAATCCAGTAACTGCCAAGGGGGGGTTTGGGGGGAAAGTTCATCGGTAACGCTAACGCTGCTGCCGTGGACGAGTAAGCAATCTAGTTCAAAAAAGCCAAAGGGGAGCGATCGCAACCAATCCAAACAAGACCGAGGCACCCTTTCCTGTAACGCCATCAGAACATCAGTCCCATAGCGACTCAAAGCCGCTTCCGGTTGTCCACCCCCCCACCCCTGCATCTGAAGATACTGATCCTCCCAAAAACCTGCACAAATTTGGGGCGTGGGTTCCCCCCCTTGGGGCGACTGTAAACGCTCTAGAAGAGCCTCCACAGGCCCCTGTAAGCCCAGTACATCCCCCAGAATATACAGGGCTTCAATCTCCAC
The DNA here is from genome assembly GCF_000314005.1 of Spirulina subsalsa PCC 9445. Classification (NCBI taxonomy): domain Bacteria; kingdom Bacillati; phylum Cyanobacteriota; class Cyanophyceae; order Spirulinales; family Spirulinaceae; genus Spirulina; species Spirulina subsalsa. Next base: position 2,824,383 of record NZ_JH980292.1, on the reverse strand, counting down.
CGATTGCCGCTTCAGATGCCGTAAAACCGCCTCATAGGCCGCTAAATTGCCCTCAATCCCAGTTAAAATTGCCCACATCATCACATCAAGTTCTCCCTAACGTTCGCAAATATGACTGGGATCATCGGCCCGTTCGGCAAACTCCAATCCCCGCGCTAAACGCCAAGCAAAAATCGGCGGTAAACCTTGTTCAATAATAGCCGCGCAGGTTTTTTGATAGTCATACTCCACTTCTCTTAACTCGACGTGATCCGTTATAGTGTCATAGAGGACATAAGTGGCATTAGGGCGCCCATGACGCGGTTCTCCCACTGACCCCACATTCACAATCCGTCGCAGGGGAGTATTAACCACCGTTTCCTCTGCACTTTCCCCCTCAGATTGCACTCGCAAGCGAATAGATCCCGCTTCTAAGGTGCGAATATAGGGAACATGGGTATGACCACAAAACAGGATATTCGCCCCCGTTGATAGCACACGCTCTAAGGCCGCAAAGGCATTCATTTCCGGTAAAAGATACTCATGTTGGTTTTGGGGACTGCCGTGAGTAAAACATAAGTCTCCCTCGCGCAACGTTAGGGGGAGTTGGGCGAGATATTCCCGCACTTCAGGATAGATGCGCTCATTCGTCCATTCATGGGCGAGTTTACCCCGTTGTTCAGCCAATAGGGAGGGATAGCTACACTCACAAGCATTCAATCCTTCTACAATATCCTCATCCCAACAGCCTTGGCAGGTGGGAATATCTAGGGAGCGGATCATTTCTACTACGGCGTTCGGATAGGGGCCATAGCCCACTAAATCCCCTAAACAGTAGATTTTTTCGGCTTTGTGCTGGTCTAAATCCGATAATACGGCGTTGAGAGCTTCGTAGTTGCCGTGAATACAAGAGAGAACTGCAATTTTCATGAGACGACCTCGTAATTGGGGGTATGATTGCGGTATTGGGCTTGATAGTGGCTCAGGAGTTGGTCATTTAAACAACTGGCAGCGAGATTAGATGCGATCGCCTCTGTATCCAGATTTTGACCGAACACCTCAATCCCACTCAATCCCCCCGGACGACCATCCAAACACAGAGGGCGGTTTAGCTCCTCATAATAGCTCTCTTGACCCACCACAAAACTAAACCAAAATGAGTGCCCATCGACAACATTAAAAATCCCCTTCGCCCGTTGCACTTCTCCATAAGCACCGTGAGTTAATTCATACCAAACCACCTCTAAACTGGCCGGATCAAAGACTTCCCCCGTTAGATCGGATTTCTGGATTTGGGAGGGCATTTGGGGAGTCATTGCCCCTACTCCTAACACCAAATCATCCGCCCAGAAATGCCACTCACTCATCGCTAAACCACTGGGCAAAACGGCCACCTTATAACAGGGAATAGAAAAAGATGGTAAGGCTTGTAAATCTAAATGAAACCCTAGTTCTAGATACACTGGAGATTGTAACGCCCATCTTTCAATTTCCGCTAGGTTTCCTGTGTTGAGATTTTGCCATTTTCCTGTGATTTTACTCTCAAGATAGGCAAAGTCTAGACACCACGAACTTTGACCGGGCGCACCATAAACCTTAATCTCTGGTTGTTGGTGCAATTGTTGATTAATCCAGTAAGTTTTTCCGCTCCCAGCCGGACCAGAGACTAAATATAAGCCGGGAGATTGTTGTTGTAATTGTGCCATCATCAATTGATGAATATAAGGGTGTTTCGCAAAATGTACAAGTCTTTCAATTGTTTTGTTAGATTGCGTTGGTGCTTCACTCAACCTAGAGAGCGGTTATTGCTTCCGGGAGGGCGTGACATTGTTCTAATCCTTGAAGTAAACGCTCTTTTTCTAGGTTACGACCAATTAAAATAAGTTGATTCGACCGCTTTTCATCGTGCCAAAAGTCAGCATCAATCATGAACCGCTTTCCACTCAGTTGGAAAATGTGCTTTTGTTCACTTTCAACAAACCACAAGATGCCTTTTGCTCGGAAAACGGTTTCGGGAATTTCATCTAAAAATTCTTGGAATTTCTCGATGGAAAGAGGACGGGTACTCTGGAAAGAAATGGCGACAAAACCATCATTATCAAGGTGGTGACTGGTGTGATGATGGTCATGTTCATGATGTTTATGATCATGATGCTCATGTTCATGATGATCATGACTAGCAGGACTATGATCTTCTAGAAAGACTGCATACTGTTCTGGGTCATTGTATCCCACATCTAAAATCAGGGGTAAGGGAACTTTGCCATACTGACAATTTAAAATCCGAGCCGCGTTTTTGTTTTGCCGGATAAAGCCTTCTAATTCTAACAGTTTTTGGGCTGAAACAAGGTCGGTTTTATTTAACAAAATAATATCACCATAAATCAGTTGATTTATGGCGGCTTCACTGCCAAAGTGATTCAAGTCAAAGGTTTCTGCATCAACTATTGTAATGATTGAATCGAGATGGGTTAAGTCTCTCAATTCTGTGCCTAAAAAGGTTAATAAAATCGGCAGAGGGTCAGCAACGCCTGTCGTTTCAATGACCAAATAATCAACGTCTTCTTTTTCTAAGATTTTATAAACGGCTTCTACTAAACCCTCGTTTATGGTGCAACAAATACAGCCATTACTCAGTTCTATTTTATCATCTTCTAAGGAAACGAGCAATTGACTATCAATATTAATGTCGCCAAATTCGTTGACGAGGACGGCCACTTTCAAGTTTTGGCGATTGTTTAGGATATGATTAAGCAGGGTGGTTTTTCCACTGCCTAAGAAGCCTGTAATAATGGTAACAGGCAATCCTTGTTTAGGGAGGTTGGCGACTTCTATTTCTTGTACTCTTTGATTCATGGTTAGGAGTTGGTTAAGGTTTATAATTGTTAGACTGATTGAACTGGGAAACAGGGAACAGGGGGGAGCAGGGGAGCAGGGGAGCAGGGGAGAGGGGGAGATGTCTATTACCTATTACCTATTACCCATTATTTATTACCTATTCCCCATTCCCTATTACCCGTTACCCGTTCCCCGTTACCTATTCCCAATTCAGCAACTTGTTTAGCAAAATAGGTTAAAATAAGGTCAGCCCCAGCCCGTTTAATGCTGGTTAAAGTCTCTAAAACAATGGTCTTTTCATCGACCCATCCCCGTTGAGCGGCGGCTTTAATCATGGCATATTCTCCACTGACGTTATAGGCCGCAATGGGGGTGTAGGTATAGGGTTTAATGCGGGTAATAATATCAAGGTAGGCAAGGGCAGGTTTGACCATGATAATATCAGCCCCTTCTGCTCGATCTAGAATGACTTCTTTGAGGGCTTCTCGACTGTTGGCGATGTCCATTTGATAGGTTTTTTTATCGCCAAATTTGGGGGCGGAGTCGAGGGCATCTCGAAAGGGGCCGTAGTAGGCTGAGGCGTATTTAGCACTATAGGCTAAGATGCCTGTCTGGATGTATTCGGCACCGTCGAGGGCTTTCCGAATGGCTCCAATGCGTCCGTCCATCATGTCTGAGGGGGCGACAAGATCAGCGCCTGCTTCTGCTTGGACGAGGGATTGTTTGATTAAAACGGCAACGGTTTCATCGTTGAGGATTTTCCCGTTTTCGTCAACGATGCCGTCGTGTCCTTGATCACTATAAGGGTCTAAGGCGACATCGGTAATAACAATCAGGTCAGGAAATGCCTGTTTTATGGCACGGATAGCACGGGGGATGAGGCCGTCGGGATTATAACTTTCGCTGCCTTGGTTGTTTTTTTGGTGTTCAGGGATGAGGGGAAAAAGGGCGATCGCACTCAGTCCCAATTCCTGCACGCTGGCTAGTTCCTCTAATAACAAATCTAAGCTATAGCGGTATATTCCGGGCATTGAAGGAACTTCGACTTGTTGATTCTCTCCTTCCATAACAAAGACTGGGTAGATTAAATCATCCAGTTGCAGGTGGTTTTCTCGCACTAAACGCCGCAATCCGTCACTCTGCCTTAAACGTCGCGGTCTTCGGAAGATCGGAGAAGAAAGTTTGGGTGGGGATAGGGTCATTGTGAGGTTAAAATGAGAACGATTATCATTCTAGATTATAGCGTTCTATTTTCCAACCCATTGGCGAAAAAATCCGATTATGACTTGTTCGGTAATGACTCGACCCCTTGATATTGCGATAATTGGAGCCGGCCCTCATGGTTTAATGTTGGCGACGCATTTGTTGAAAAAGCGGCCGAAGTGGCGATCGCGTTTAAAGATTTTTGATCCCAGTGGGCAGTGGCTGAAGGTGTGGCAGCAGCAGTTTGAGGCCTTAGATATTCCCTATTTGCGATCGCCTGCCGTTCATCACCCAGACCCCAATCCTTACGCCCTGCGCCATTTTGCCGAAACTCGACCGGAGCATTTTTACCCCCCCTATGATCGTCCGAGTCGGGAACTCTTCCAACAGTTTTGTCAAGATGTGATTAAACGCTGGCAACTGGAAGAACAAGTGATCCCGCAAAAAATTGAGGCCATTGAACCCCTCAAAGGGCGCAAATCCAGTTTGTACCAACTCCATAGTGGATCGGGGGAGTCGGTGATTGCCCGTCGGGTGGTGTTGGCCACCGGGCCTAGTGTTCCCCAGTGGCCCAGTTGGGCGGAAAATCACAGGGGCGAACGTCTCTGTAGCGCCCAAGAGGTGGATTTAAGGGGGTTATCTTTGAGGGGGGAACAGGTGGTGATTGTGGGGGGAGGACTGACGGCCGGCCATTTAGCGGTAGGTGCAACGACCCGAGGAGCCACTGTCACCCTAATCCACCGTCGGAAAATGCAGGTTAAACTGTTTGATGCGGATCCCAGTTGGTTAGGGCCCAAGTCCCTTAAAACCTTCTGGGAGGAGAGAGACTGGGAGACTCGTTGGCAGATGATCCAAAGCGCCCGCAATGGGGGATCTCTCACCCCGGAAATGATGACCCAACTCCGTCAAGCCCAAAAGCAAGGTCTGTTACAGTTACGGGAAAATTGCCAAATTGTGGATCTTGTAGAGTCGGGGCAACAGTGGCAGATTACCTGTGATGATGGTCAGACCTTGAAATGCGATCGCCTTTGGTGTGCCACGGGGACTCAATGGGATGTCGCCCAACACCCCCTGCTGAAAACTCTACAGGATTTTGCCCCACTGCCCCTTATTCGGGGTTTACCTGTGTTGGATGACCATTTACGCTGGGGGAAGAGCAATATTTTTGTTATGGGAGGATGGGCGGCCTTACAATTGGGTCCAGTGGCGCGGAATTTATCGGGAGGGAGAATGGCCTGCGATCGCATTGTTCCGGCATTGATTAAACCCTCGTTATATAGTTAGGGTCTGCTGAATAACTTTGCTCGTGGGGCTAGGGAATAGGGAATAGGGAAACGGGGAACAGGGAATAGGGAGAGAGGGGGAGAGGCAATCTCCTGACTCCTGACTAGATTGCTTCGTACCTTCCTTCGGAACGCTACGCGTTCGCGAAGCGTTGCGCAGCAAACGCAATGACATTACTTCCGACTCCCGACTCCCGATTCCCGACTCCCGACTCCCGACTCCCGATTCCCGACTCCCGATTCCCGACTCCCGACTCCCGACTCCCGACTCCCGACTCCCGACTCCCGACTCCCGACTCCCGATTCCCGACTCCCGACTCCCGACTCCCTATTCCCTATTCCCGATTCCCGACTCCCGATTCCCGATTCCCGATTCCCGACTCCCGATTCCCGACTCCCGACTCCCGACTCCCGACTCCCGACTCCCGACTCCCTATTCCCTATTCCCGATTCCCGACTCCCCAACTCTCGGACTTATTCAGCCCTAGTTAGGGAGTCACTCCGGATTAAGCGCTGCGATCGCCGCTTCCAACGCCAGAGCAACATGAGTCCAATGAGTCCCCCCCTGACAAAAAGCAATATAGGGTTCTCGCAACGGCCCATCCGCCGAAAATTCCGAGGTACTGCCATCCACGAACGTTCCCCCAGCCATCACTAAATCGCTCTCATACCCCGGCATGGCCGCCGCCACCGGTTCTAGGTAAGACCCCACGGGAGAAAGGCGTTGAATCGCCTTACAGAAGGCAATCAGCTTATCCGGTGAACCCAAACGGATGGCTTGAATCACATCTCGACGGGGTTCTAACGGCCCCGGATTCACCTCATAGCCCAACTGATCAAACACATAGGCCACCAAATGGGTTCCCTTCATCGCCTCCCCCACCATTTGGGGCGCTAAAAATAACCCCTGAAACAACAGACGATTCAGATCAAACGTCGCCCCCCCAGAACTGCCAATCCCCGGCGCCGTTAACCGACAGGTGGCCGCCTCTACCCACTCCTCCCGTCCCGCCACATAGCCCCCCGTCGGCACAATCGTTCCCCCCGGATTCTTAATCAAAGACCCGGCCATCAAATCCGCCCCTACCCCCGTCGGCTCTTGGGTTTCGATAAATTCCCCATAGCAATTATCCACAAAACACACCGTTTCGGGATTTTGTGCCTTAACTACCTTGACAATTTTCTCAATATCTGATAACGACAAACTCTTCCGCCACGAATAGCCGCAGGAGCGCTGAATGAGAACTAAACGGGTTTTCTCCTGCACCGAATGCCCCAGCGCCTGCCAGTCAATCTCACCTGTGGGGGTTAACTCTAGCTGACGGTACTCAATGCCAAATTCCCCTAAAGACCCCTGACCCGACCCCCGAAGACCAATCACCTCCTCTAGGGTATCGTAGGGCGCGCCCGCCACCGCCAACATCTCATCCCCCGGCCGCAGAACCCCGAATAAAGCACAGGCGATCGCATGAGTCCCCGAGACAAATTGTAACCGCACCGCCGCCGCCTCCGCCCCCATGACCTGGGCGAAAACTTGATCGAGGGTAGCACGGCCTAAATCATCGTGTCCGTAGCCATTCACCCCCGCGAAGTGATGGGGGCCGACCCGGTGCTGGCGAAAGGCCATCAAAACTTTTTCTAGGTTTTGCTTGACCTGCGCATCAATTCGGTGAAAAATCGGAAGGAGTGCCTTTTCTGCGTCATTCAGCAATTCTCTGCTGTTCATTCCTTAATAAAGCGTGAAATTTGTCTGAATTCTTAGAATAAACCATTTAATCTTCGATAGGATAAGGCTACTTTGTTAATTTTTTTTAGGTTCATACATGACTGCTGCGACATCGAATAAGCTTCCGCTTAACTGGAAGAATATCTCCTATATGGCATTCATCCATTTTTTTGCGTTGTTTGCCCTGCTGCCCGGAAATTTTAGCTGGTCAGCGATAGGTGTAGTTCTTTTGCTCCACTGGATTACAGGGGGTCTGGGAATTACTCTAGGGTGGCATCGTCTGGTGAGTCATCGGAGCTTTAAAGCGCCCAAACTGGTGGAGTATTTCTTTGTTTTCTGTGGTGCTTTGGCCTGTCAAGGGGGCGTGATTGACTGGGTGGGGTTACACCGCATCCACCATTTACACTCCGACCGGGATTTAGATCCCCATGATTCTAGTTTAGGGTTCTTCTGGAGTCATTTAGGCTGGATGTTCTATAAAATCCCCGCTCATGAACATATTCCCCGTTTTACCAAAGATATTAAAGACGACCCAGTTTATAAATTCTTCGATCAATACTTTGTACTGGTTCAGGTGGTTTTAGGCCTGATTCTCTTTGCCTTGGGTGGCTGGTCTTATGTGGTTTGGGGGATTTTCTTCCGCCTCGTCTTTGTGTTCCACTGCACTTGGTTTGTGAACAGTGCAACTCACAAATTCGGCTACAGAACCTATGATTCTGATGACAAATCTCGGAACTGTTGGTGGGTGGCTTTAGTGACTTACGGTGAAGGTTGGCACAATAACCATCACGCTTATCAATATTCTGCCCGTCATGGTTTGAAGTGGTGGGAACTTGATATCACTTGGATGACCATTCGCCTCCTGCAATTCTTGGGATTAGCGACGGATATCAAAATGATTCCCGCTACGGCGACGGAAGCGGAAACTTAAGGAAAAATACTTTTGAGGCCACCACAGCCTAAAGGTTGTTAAATTGTGAAATGCAAAGGGATTTTATCTGGTTTGATACAGATAGAGTCCTCTTTTTATTGCCCCTATGAATCTGTCTACTCTATTCACTCCTCCCCTGCTCTGGCTGGGTTTATTCTTTCTAGGGATGGTTGTGGCGATGGTTTGCCGCCGATTTCCGTTAGGGTTTCGGGTGCTGTTTTTGGGGCTTGGCTTGGGGTTAGGGGGGTTTACTCTGTGGCAACCTGACCTAGGGCTGACTCCCTCATTTAGCCCCCATCTTCTGCTCTGGCTCTGTTTACCCCCCCTCGTCTTCCAAACGGCGTTTACTCTCAATGGCTCGTTTTTTCGCCAATATCGCTTTCCCACCCTAATCTGGGCGATTGTAGGGTTTCTGCTCTCAACGGGGCTGTTTGGGGTCATTTTGGCGCAGTTGACGGGGTTTAATCTGACTCCTGCTCTGGTCTTAGGGGGGTTGGTCATGGCGACGGATCCCACGGGACTGTTGGAGCGGTTAAAGCGTCTGGATACGCCCCACCAAGTCCAGACGGTGGCGCAGGGAGAAGGGTTATATAATCAACTGACGCTGATTCTGTTGTTGCCGTTGTTGCTCAGGGGGGAGGGGTTGGAGGCGTTGACGGGGGCGACGGGGCTAGGGTTGGCTCAAGTGCTGGTCTTGGGCATTGCTGGGGGGATTTGGGGGGGGGTGTTGCTGACGGCGCTGTTTTTGCGCACGAAGGAGCAACCTTGGACGATGGCGCTGTTGTCGTTGTTTTTGGTTTATGGGGGTTATACCCTCGGAGAGTTGGGGGGAACGGGGGCGGGTGCTTTGGGGGTGGCCTGTGGGGGGTTGGTGACTCAACAGGGATTAGCCCAAAATCTCGCGCCGTCCCATCGGGAATATTTACACAGTCTCTGGCACTATGGGGGGAATTTTGCCCGGGCTGGGGTGACGTTGGCGCTGGGGTGGCGGGTGGTTGAGGGATGGTCTGGGTTGGGGTGGCTCTGGGTGGGGGTTTGTGGGGTGGTGTTCCTGTTGGTTTTGCGTGCCTTGCTGTTGTGGGGGTTTTTCGGGGGGTTGAATAAGCTGCGGGATTTAAGTGCGATCGCCTTTCCCCAACAAACCCTACTGATTACAACGGGACTCCCCAGTTCTGTCGGTTTCTTACTCGCTCTCAATCTTCCCCCTACCTTAGAAGAGCGTGATGTGATTCAGCTTGTGGTTGTTGCGGTGAGTTTGGTTCGGTTTCTGCTCTTCCCCCCGCTTCTGGGTTGGGTGATTCGACAACATGAGTTACAATCTCCCCGTTTATTAAAGCAAATCGAAAAAGCTCAGGCTCTGCTGACCAGTCAACGGGCGGCTCTCAATCAAATCCCTTTGCTCAAGGGCATTCCCACCCTTGACCCGGCGGTGATTCAACACTTTACCCAGAACTACAATGAGGGGGTGTATCAAGGATCTCAGGCGTTAGAGAGTTTATGGGGCGATCGCCGTCATCTCCTACAAATCCCCGAAACCCTTTGGCTCTATACCCTCACCCTCGAACGGGCTGGGTATCAACAACTGTATGAGGGGGGGTTACTCTCAGAATTTGCCCTCGATAAATTAGAACTGCGGATTTTGCTCAAACACGATGCCATCCAGGCCGGATTTATGCCCCCGCCCTTCTTCTCCGTCCGTCCCAGCGAAACATCTTGGCAACGGTGGCTGTATCGGGTGCTGGGGTGGCTTCTGTTCCGTCCCCAACTGCTGCAAAAACAGCGTCAAACCGTCGCCGATGCCAAATATGAGGCCGATCTGGCGATCGCCCATGTTTGCGCCCAAATCGCCCAAACCCTACGCCAACTCCAAGCGGACACCGACCTACGCGCCGACCTAGTAGAACGTTGTGCCAACACCTACCAAGAAGATAGCGTCATTGCCACCCAGCAACTAGAAACCGTCGCCAAATACACCCCCGACCTCGCCCGTCAGCGTCAACAGTCCCTCATCGAGCGCGTCACCCGTCTGAGCGAACTAGAAACCCTCTACTTACTGGAACAAGAAGGCATTCTGCGCTCTCCCTTAGCCGTCCTCCTGCGTCAACAAATCGCCCGCCGCAACCGCCAAAACTGCACCCATCGGGAGTCCTAGGCTTTCGGTTTAATCGCTTTCATTGACCCATTTGATAAAGATAGCCCGGAGAACCCCATCCCCTTGTGGGTGGGGCAGTTGATGTCTACGGTCTACTGTATCTCTCTTCTGTTATTCCAGAAGATTTTAACGAATCTTCGCCATCACAGCCAACGAGAGAATCAGGGTTTGAACCGGATCTGACAGAAGAGAGATAATTCTAGGGTTTGTTTTTTTCAGCAAGCCCTAAATATAGCAACTGTAATCATGACCGATTCAAGCAAAATCTCCCAACCTGTAAAAGCCCCCTTAAAAGACTTAGCCCTTGTCTTTCTTCGTTTAGGAACCATTGCCTTTGGCGGTCCGGCTGCCCATATTGCCATGATCGACCAAGAAATAGTAGAACGTCGCCAATGGGTGACCCGTGAAAGGTTGCTGGATCTCATCGGTTTTACTAATTTGATTCCTGGGCCGAATTCCACAGAATTAACCATTCATATTGGCTACGAACAAGCCGGATGGCGGGGATTAATTTTAGCGGGGACTTGCTTTATTTTACCGGCTATGCTTATGGTTTGGGGGTTAGCCATTCTCTATACTCACTCCCAAAATATCCCCCAAGGGCAATCTATTCTCTACGGCATTAAACCCGTTATTATTGCCATTGTCCTACAAGCCTTCTGGAATTTAGGGAAAAAAGCCATTAAAGATGTCCCCACTATTTTAGGAAGTTTGGGGGCAATTTTCGCCTATTTTACAGGCTTTAATGAAGTCGTTGCCCTGTTAGGAATTGGAGTGATTGTAATGGTTATTAAAGCCAGAGAATCTCAGCCTCCTTTCTGGGGCAAAAAACCTAGATTGGGGCTATTCCCCCTTTTCCCCCTCCTCACCTTCGTTAATAGTCCCCCCGACCCCGATAAAACTATTAATGGGCTACAGGTTTTTCTACTCTTTTTAAAAATTGGTTTTGTCCTCTATGGCAGTGGTTATGTATTACTCGCCTTTCTACAACGGGAAGTTATTGATCATCACCAATGGCTCACCTCTGAACAGCTTTTAGATGCCGTTGCTATTGGACAATTAACCCCCGGCCCCCTCTCCACAACCGCCACCTTTATCGGTTATTTATTAGCGGGAAATATGGGAGCCATTGCCGCCACCGTTGGCATCTTTTGCCCCGCGTTCCTGTTAGTGCGGATGGTCAATCCTTGGGTGACAAAATTAAGACAATCCCCCTGGGCGGGTGGTTTTCTTGATGGGGTGAATGGGGCCTCATTAGGGTTAATGGTTGGTGTCACCTACAGTTTAGGGCAAACCGCCCTGATTGATGGGTTCAGCCTCATCCTGAGTTTAGGGAGTGCGATCGCCGTCTTCCGTTTCAAGATTAATTCAGTCTGGCTCGTCCTCGCTGGGGGACTGCTAGGTTTCTTCATCCAAGGCCGATAAAACCCCCCTCAGAATTTACCTCACCCCCCATCCAGAAACTGAACAGGTTATCCTGTATAGCAATGAAACATCCCCCAAGGACGCAAAACCCAGAGCGTGGGATGTTGTCGTGAGTGTAGAGGAGTGAACCTATGGTGTTAAGTTATCCATCCCCCCAAAAATTAACCGTCAGCCAAGCGGAATATCAACGCGCTTGGGTAGAAATTAATCTCACCACCTTGGCCGATAATGTCCGGCAAATCAAACGCTTTTTAAAACCCCACACCCAACTGATGGCCGTGATTAAAGCGGATGGTTATGGTCACGGGGCCGTCATGACGGCTAAAACCGCTTTACAAGCGGGGGCGGACTGGTTTGCTGTGGCCACCTCTCAAGAAGGAATTACCCTGCGAGAGGCTGGGATTCAAGCCCCTATTTTAGTTTTAGGGGCTATTAACAGCCTAGAAGAGATTAAAGCGGTGGTGCAGTATCAACTCCAACCTACCCTTTGCAGCCCTCAACAGGCCTTGATTTTCTCCGACACCTTACAGCAACTGGGGCATGATTTACCCGTCCATTTAAACATCGATACCGGAATGTCCCGTTTAGGCACCGCTTGGACTGAAGCGCTGGAATTTGTCCAATTTGTGCGCCAACTGCCCCACTTACACTTAGCGAGTTGTTACTCCCATTTTGCCACGGCGGATGATCCTGACCCCAGTTTTATGGAATTACAGCATCAACGGTTTAAAGAGGCGATCGCCCAATGGCAACAAAACCACCTCATCCCCCCCATGCTACACATCGCCAACTCTGCCGCTACCCTCACTGATTCCTGCTATCACTACGATTTAGTGCGGGTGGGTTTAGCGATCTATGGGTTATATCCAGAGTCCCACCTGCGGCACAAACTGGCCTTAAACCCCGCCCTCGCGATTAAAGCGCGCATTACCCAAGTTAAAACCATCCCCCCCCAGAGTAGTGTGAGTTACGGACGGCGTTTTGTGTGCGATCGCCCCTTACAAATTGCCGTCGTCGGGATTGGTTACGCCGACGGTGTACCCCGTGCCTTAACCAACCAGATGGACGTGTTACTCCGCGGCCGCCGAGTCCCTCAAATCGGGGCTGTTACGATGGATCAACTGATGTTAGATGTCTCTGCCATCCCCGACTTACAAGCGGGGGAAATTGCCACCCTCATCGGGCGAGATGGTTCAGAAGTGATTACGGCCGAAGAGTGGGCTGATAAAACAAATACCATTTCTTGGGAAATTCTCTGCGGGTTTAAACAGCGCCTTCCTCGGGTTTATTAAATTTGTTCTGAATTTCTACCCCTCTGGTGACTCGTTAACCATCTACTTCTAAAATTACGTCACCCCGTCTTAGTCCGGCTCGTTCTGCGGGGGTATTGGTAAAACCGGAGCCACGAATCCCCCACAACCCATTCAAGGAAGAAACGCCCCATTTTCATGGATTGAGACTCAATTCAACGGGGAGATGCGCCACCAAAACGCTCAATCAATTCTTGCCGAGATAACTGCATTAACAAGGGGGTAAATTCTGAAGCGGGCAAACTCAAGATAGCCTCTATAATTTCGGCTAACTCAGCATCAACTGCTCCAAAACGAAACTGAAGCAAATTCTCCACAACCAGACGTTCACCCCGTTCTAGACCCTGTGCTAGACCCCGTTCTAGACCTTGTTCCAAACCCGATAGTTTGGCCGCTTCTAACTGTTGATCAAAAAGAGGAGATAACCGCATAATTAATTCTCTATCCTCCCAATTTGGATTAACATCTTCGTCTAAATGAGCTTTTAAGCGATTCAGTGACAGAAGAGAGATAATATCAAGAAAAAGAGGCTATTTATAGCCTCTCTCAAACTCGATGAAGTGAATCAATTGCAAAAAAATTGATCAAGATGGACGGGGTTTAGACTTCGCAGGTTTAGCATTCGCGCCATGATTGGGGAACCCTAAGTGCTTCACCACTTGATACTTGCGCTGGGCTTCTAACTCCTTGAGGTGGGTATAATCCACCCAATGGATGCAGTCCACCGGACAAGTCTCAATGGCCTCATCAATTAAGGCCTCCGGATCACCCTCTTGACTCATCACCCGCGATCGCCCATAATCCGGCTCAAGATAGAACGTATTCGGCGCAACATGGACACAATGCTTACAGCCAATACAAGTAATCTCGTCTACATAAACCCCTTTCTGCCGTAATTCCCCCCCTAACTCCGGTTCAAAACCCGTGCGTTCAGGAGCATCCCGAAAAATGCCCCCCAATTCTGGTTCAAAACCAGACCGTTCAGGAGTAGGTTCAAAATCAGCCATTAGGCACTCCAGCGTTGGACAACTAGACGGAGAGAACCGTCTGTATTCTTTTGTTGTTCTGCAATTTGAAAGCCTTGTTTCGTCGCTTCACTCACCACCGTATGATAGGCATACTGTTGAGTTAAACGCTTCAAAAACCCTTCCACCGATAAAGGTTGTTGCCAGTATTGCAAATCAGCGACTAATTCGTATTCTTGACCATTCCAACTAAAGCCAATATCATAGTCATTGCTTTGCTCAACAACCACCTCAGCTGTGCGGGTTTGTCCTTGATATCCCCTCACCGTCGAAGGGCCCGATTTCCAAGCTACTCCTAAATCAGAAAGAGCCGCTTGTAAAGAAGAAAGATTGCGAATTTGTGTTTTAATGTTGCTGAAATGAGACATATTTTGTCTAACCTATGGCCATTAGATTTACAAAAGTTTTCAAAACGTAAAACAAGTTTAGAACTGTTTTCAGATTCAAGGGTTGGAACAAACCCCCTTGATTAACCGATTACCAATCACTCCAATTTTGTTGGTGATTGGTTGCGCTGGCAGACTGGCGCTGTTCTTGAGCATAATATTCCGAGGTTTTTTCACTCGACAGCACGATGCCTAATTGGGCTTCAATTGCTGCTGTTACTTCAGTACAAGACGCTCCCACAATGCCTGTGGCTTTTTCTTGTACCCGACCGTCGGGGTAAATGATAAACTCTAGAGTTTCCATGTTCATGGTTTGTCTCTAGGAAAACCTCCATCTGAAGTTAGAGTAGGGGGACGAGGCGGAAGCACTCGCGGGTTAATGCTATTACTCAACTATCTTGAGCGATCGCATTAAAAGTTGTTAGATTTTAACAAAGTTTAAAGATCACAGGAGAGGCTACATCAATAATTTGTAAGTTTCGCGTAACTTTCAAATCTCGTCAAGATGGGCTAGCTTGTTTGAGGGGTGTCATGACCTTGGGGACTGGGTTTCCCTCCACCCAATCACCCCATCAGATGTCATGGGGGGGAAATTTTCCTAGCAGATGAGTACATTCATGAGACGATTTAAAGGCGATCGCCGCCAGAATTTCGGGATTTTGCTGATCACCCTAGCATTAATGGTGTTTTTTTTGCGATCGCCCTTCCCCACAACTCCCACTGTCGCCTCCATCACCCGACAAGGAGAAATGCGCGGCGTTTGGTTAACCAACGTTGCCAGTGGAGTATTATTTCTACCCTGGGGTATACAGCGCGCCATCCAAGGACTCGCCCAATTTAACTTCAATACCCTTTACCCCGTCGTCTGGAATCGCGGATATACCTTCTATCCCAGCGCCATTGCTCATCAAGAAACCGGAAACGCCCAACTCCCCCTTTTAACCCTAATGCACTTCGGCCAAGATGTCCTAGCCCAAATCATCCAACAAGGCCACCAACGGGATTTTAAAGTCCTCCCTTGGTTTGAATACGGTTTAATGACTCCCCGGCGTTCCCTGTTAGCCAAACGACACCCCGATTGGTTAACCCAAACCCAAGATCATCGTTCCATCGGTTATGATGACGACTTAGCCGCCGAATCAGAACAAGCCTCCCCCCTCTTACAGTGGTTAAATACTCGCCGTTACATCCCCCAAGAATGGCTAAATCCCTTTCATCCCGAAGTTCAGGCCTTTATTAAAGGCATGGTCTTAGAAGTCGTCGAAAATTATGACATTGATGGCATTCAATTTGACGATCATTTTGGAATGCCCGTCGAAATGGGTTATGACCCCTACACTATCGCCCTTTATCAACAGGAAAATAACGGTCAATTGCCCCCCAGCGATCCCTATGATCCTCGTTGGATGGGGTGGCGTGCTAATAAGATTACAGCCTTTATGGGAGACATTTATAAATCGGTGAAAGCTATTAAACCCGATTGCATTGTATCCCTGTCCCCCCACTCTCAAAGTTTTGCTTACTACAAATATTTACAAAATTGGCGAGATTGGGTAAAAAATGGCTTTGTCGATCAACTGGTTTTACAAGTGTATCGCAGTGATCCCGACAAGTTCATTAATGAACTGCATCAAGATGCCATTAATTATGCGCGTGAACGGATTCCGGTCAGTGTAGCCATTTTGAGCGGCGTGTTAACCAAACCCATTCCCATTGGGCAAATTATTGAGCAAGTGGAGATCGTTAGACAACAAGGTTTTACTGGGGTTTCTTTCTTCTATTGGGAGAGTTTATGGGGCTATATTACTCCCGAATCTCCCCATGAGCGACGGGAGGGATTTAAGGGCCTTTTTCAAGGTCGTTGAGGCTAGCCATCCCAAAAACTCTAGGCCAAAAAAGCCAGCCCTCCGTGGCTTGGGTGCAGCAACAGCACAACCTATTACTGATTACTGATTACTGAATTACTGATTAATGACTCACTCTGGCTATACCCTTCCTGTTTTCGCTTGTGCTTCGGCTGTGGCAGCCCTACGCTGCCTTCAAGAGTCCAACAAGTTAAACACCCTTGCATCCGTTGAGATTGACCTGATTAAGCCTCCCCAACGAGTGACCATTGAGGTGGAACAAGTAGCCCCGTTGGGGGAAAATCGCGCCCTCGCCATTACCCGCAGTGATCCCGGAGATAATCTCGATTTAACCCGTCATACCCCTATTTGGGCTTTAGTCGAACGACGGAGGCGAGAAGTAGGGGAGGAGGCGATTCAGATTCAAGGAGGGGAAGGTTTGGGCAAAATTACCCAAGAGGACGGGCGGGCGGCTATTTATCGCTACGCCCAGGAACTGTTACGGGAAAATCTACAACGGGAGTTAGATCCAGATTGGGCGATTACCATTCAGGTGATTTTACCCGAAGGGCGGAAGTTGGCCCGACGGACTTCTAATGCTGCTTTTGGGGTGGTGGAGGGGTTATCGTTACTGGGAACGACGGGGATTAGTCAACCTCTGACCTCTCCGGAGCAGTTGGCGGACTATCAAAGCCAATTGCAACAAAAAGCGGAACAGTTTAAGACGTTGGTTTTTTGTGTGGGGGAGAATGGGCTAGACTTGGCACAGAGGATGGGGATTGAGGGCGATCGCCTCGTTAAAACTGCCAACTGGTTAGGCTCCCTCCTCGTTACGGCCGCGGAGGCTGGAGTGGAGTCGGTGTTACTCTTTGGCTATCATGGCAAACTTCTAAAACTCGCTGGGGGAATTTTCCACACCCACCACCATTTAGCCGATGGACGATTAGAAATTCTCACCGCGTTTGGGGTTAAAGCGGGTTTACCCCTGGCCGATTTGCAAGCCATCCTAGACTGTGAGACGGCCGAACAAGTCCTGCAAGGGCTAGAACAACGGGGACAAGCCCAAGGGGTCTATGAACGCCTAGCCGAAGCTATAGATCAACGTTCACAAGAGTATGTCAGACAACACAGTAACAACCCCTTGCGCGTCGGTTGTTTGCTCTTTCGGCGCGATCGCACTGTAATTGTGAAAAGTGCTTACGGCACAACGCTTTTATCCCAATTGTGCTAGAATTGCTTGAATCGTCCGTTTTTTATTTTCCTCGAAATTTAAATTTTTATTTGACTGGCTTATTTCCCTACCGTTGCGGGCAATAGCGACCTCTTTAGTTTTTTTGTTTTAATTTTTTGGCTTGATAAGTTTGTATCCGAGAGTCCGGCAACTCCTCAAAGGTTGCCCGCTTCGCTTTCAACTTGACTCATCCTGAATGGCACCACTCAGGGTGCGATTTTATCCTCTCAATCTTGTTGCTAAACATCAGATCGAATGACGACTCAAATTGAATCCATGACCCCCAATCCGACCGAGACTTTGCCTTCAGAGTCCGCCCCAGAAAAACTCAATCGCCAAATGATTGTCATTCTGGATTTTGGTTCCCAATATTCCGAACTGATTGCCCGACGGATTCGGGAAACTCAAGTGTATTCCGAAGTGCTTTCCTACCGCACCACAGCCGAACAGTTGCGTCAACTGAGTCCTCGGGGGATTATTTTATCCGGCGGCCCCAGTTCCGTCTATGATCCCTATGCTCCCCAATGTGATAGCGCAATCTGGGATTTAGGCATTCCCATTTTAGGGGTATGTTACGGAATGCAGTTAATGGTGAAACAACTGGGGGGCAGCGTTGAACGGGCGAAACAAGCCGAATATGGCAAAGCCTCCCTCTTTATTGACGACCCCACCGACCTACTAACCAACGTTGAGGATGGGTCTACCATGTGGATGAGTCATGGAGACTCTTGCACAAACCTACCCCAAGGCTTTGAGGTTCTGGCTCATACCGATAATACTCCTTGTGCGGCGATCGCCCACCACAAACGGCAACTCTACGGAGTCCAATTCCACCCCGAAGTCGTCCACTCCGTCGATGGCATCGCCCTAATTCGCAACTTCGTCTATCATATCTGCGACTGCGAACCCACCTGGACCACCGAAGCCTTTTTAGAAGAATCCATCCGGGAAGTTCGCGCCAAAGTGGGCGATAAACGAGTTCTCCTCGCCCTTTCCGGCGGTGTAGACTCCTCCACCCTCGCCTTCCTCCTCCATCAAGCCATTGGCGACCAACTCACCTGTATGTTTATCGATCAGGGGTTTATGCGCAAAGGGGAACCCGAACGCTTAATGGAAATCTTCAACGAACGGTTTCATATTAACGTCGAGTACGTCAACGCCCGTGATCGTTTCTTAGAAAAACTGGTCGGCATCACAGACCCCGAAGAAAAACGCCGTCGCATTGGTCACGAATTTATCCGCGTCTTTGAAGAAGAATCCCGGCGCTTAGGCCCTTTTGACTATCTCGCCCAAGGCACACTCTACCCCGACGTGATTGAGTCCGCCGACACCAACGTAGACCCCCAAACCGGGGAACGAGTCGCCGTAAAAATCAAAAGCCATCACAACGTCGGCGGTTTACCTGAAGACCTACAATTTAAGCTGGTGGAACCCCTGCGCAAACTCTTTAAAGACGAAGTGCGCCAACTCGCCCGTACTATTGGTTTACCCCCAGAAATTGTCCGTCGTCACCCCTTCCCGGGCCCCGGTTTAGCCATTCGCATCATTGGCGAAGTAACCGCCGAACGGTTAAATATTCTCCGAGATGCGGATTTTGTTGTGCGGGATGAGATCCGCAAGTGGGATGTATATGATGACTTCTGGCAGGCCTTCGCCGTGTTGTTACCCATTCACAGTGTGGGAGTGATGGGGGATCAACGAACCTATGCCCATCCGGTAGTCGTGCGTTGTGTCTCCAGTGAAGATGGCATGACTGCCGACTGGTCCCGTGCGCCCTATGACCTGTTAGAAGCTATTTCTAACCGCATTGTCAATGAGGTTAAAGGGGTTAACCGCGTGGTGTATGATATCACCTCTAAACCCCCCGGAACCATTGAGTGGGAATAGGGGCATAGGGAACGGGGAACGGGGAACGGGGGGAGAGGGGGAGAGGGGGAGAGGGGGAGCAGGGGAGCAGGGGAGCAGGGGAGAGGGGGAGCAGGGGAATAGTGGGTAGTGAATAGCCAAAACTCTTGACTATTGTCTTTTCCCGACTCCCTAGGGCGCAATGCTTGCGCCCCTACACCGACTCCCAACTCCCGACTCCCAACTCCCGATTCCCAACTCCCGACACCCGACACCCGATTCCCGACACCCGATTCCCGACTCCCGATTCCCGACTCCCGACACCCGATTCCCGACACCCGATTCCCGACACCCGATTCCCGACTCCCGACACCCGATTCCCGATTCCCGATTCCCGACACCCGATTCCCGACACCCGACACCCGATTCCCGACACCCGATTCCCGACACCCGATTCCCGATTCCCGATTCCCGATTCCCGACTCCCGACTCCCCATGACCCTAATTATTTGTCCGGGAGTCCATTCTCCCGACCTGACAGACCAATTTTTAGACACCTTGGGCGCTTATGGGTCAGGGGATGTTCACCTCGTACCTCCGACCTATCCGCCCTATTCGGGATGGCATACCCTCCAATTTATAGAGCAAGTTCTACCCTATCCTCCCTCAGCGAGTCCAGCGCTGGGGGTGATTGCCTTCAGTGCGGGGGCAGTGGGAGGGATGATGGCGGCGCAGGAGTGGGAATGCCGGGGCGGCAAGGTTAACGGGGTGATGGCGTGGGATGGTTGGGGTGTGCCGCGTTTAGGGCGTTTCCCCTTTTATCGGGTGAGTCATGATCATTTTACCCATTGGAGTTCAGGACTCTTGGGGCGGGGGGATGAATCCTTTTATGCGGATCCTCCTGTGGAGCATTTAAACTTGTGGCAGTCTCCCGGTGCTGTGTGGGGATGGTGGGAGAAGGGTTGGGGGATAGGAAGGCGTTGTTCTTTGTTAGAAATGTTAGGGGAGATTGTGCCGAGGTTGGCGGAATCTGAAGCCATCAACACCTAGGATCTATCTTGCCGTGACATCCTCCCGACACCGACCCTAGGGGTACGGTGCGGGCTTCCCCATATTACTATGAGGTTTTCCTGCTTCTACGGGAGGCTCTAGATGTCTTTTTAGGGACATCCCCGTTCGCGTTTGCTACGCAACGCTTCGCGAACGCGAAGCGTTGCGTAGCAATAACCTCTTCCTCCCCAGGCAGCTTGACCCCCCCCCAGGCTGCAAGTCCACGTTGCTCAACAACCAGTGCCGCAGCAATGTCCCTATCCGTTACCTCTTCAGTAGATAGTATGCAGGGAAATGACTATAAGCCTTGTTGGTTTTGATTCTGGCGGCTTTTGGAAAGGTGGGTTAGACTAAGGGAATTGGTTCAGATGAGATCGTTTTTTATGGTCAATCGCAAGTTCGTTGGGTTGATTTTGGCTGTGTCGTTGGTGTTTGCCCCCCAGAGGGTGATGGCTCAGACGCTTGATCAGTTTTTGCAGAGGGCTGATGCGGCTTGGTCGGAGGGGCGATATGTGGAAGCAGAAAGGATGTTTCGCCAAGCTATCCAACTAGAACCCAATAATGCTGAGGCTCACTTCTATCTCGGTCTTGCCTTGCTGGAACAAGAGAAACCAGAAGAAGCCATCGCCTCCTTCCAACGGGCAATCGAACTAGAACCCAATAATGCGGAGGTTCACCCCTATCTCGGTCTTGCCTTGCTGGAACAAGAGAAACCAGAAGAAGCCATCGCCTCCTTCCAACGGGCAATCGAGCTAGATCCTAATCATGCTATGGCTCACTTCTATTTCAGCGCTGTTCTGATATCACAAGAGAAACCAGAAGAGGCGATCGCCTTCTACCAACGGGGAATCGAACTAGACCCCAATAGTGCTATGGCTTACTACAATCTTGGTAATGCCCTGTATTTGCAAGGGGAACCAGAAGATGCGATCGCCGCCTTCCAACGGGCAATCGAACTAGACCCTAATTTAGCCGTCGCTCACTACAATCTCGGTAATGCCCTGCGTCTCGAAGGGGAACTAGAAGAGGCGATCGCTTCCTACCAACGGGTCATCGAACTAGACCCCAATCATGCTTTTGCTCACTCCCTTCTCGGTCATGTCCTGAGAGATCAAGGGAAACCAGAAGATGCGATCGCCGCCTTGCAACGGGCAATCGAACTAGACCCCAATTATGCTTTTGCTCACTCCCTTCTCGGTGATCTCCTGGGAGCGCAAGGGGAACTAGAAGAGGCGATCGCCTCCTACCAACGGGTAGTCGAACTCAACCCTAATAGTGTCATTGCTCACTTCGATCTCGGTCGTGCCCTGCTCGAACAAGGGAAACTAGAAGATGCGATCGCCGCCTTCCAACGGGCAATCGAACTCGATCCCGACTTCACCGCAGCCCAAACCAACCTCGAAGAAGCAGAACGCCTGCTTGTTACCCCGTAATCCGGCCTCCCCCTCCCGCCGCTCCGTATATTAATTATGAATTCTCAACGGGTTTCACAATACGAACAAGATTTTTATGGTTGGACCCAGTGGCAAGCCGAGGTACTGGCGAAACGGGAAGTATCCGCCCTAGATTGGCAACACTTACAGGAGGAATTAGAAAGTTTGGGGAGGCAGGAATACCGAGAATTAGTCAGTCGTCTGACTGTCTTGTTAGGGCATCTCCTCAAGTGGGAATATCAGCCGGAAAAACGCTCTCGTAGCTGGTTTTTAACCATACGAGAACAACGCCGAGGGATTAAGCGTCATCTGACCCACAATCCTAGCTTAAAGTCTCGCCTCCCAGATGCGTTAGGAGATGGATTTGAAGCGGGAGTTGATTTAGCGTTACGAGAAACCGATTTACCCGTGAAAACGTTTCCTGAACAATGTCCCTATGGATTCGAGGAGGCGATTGCGGATTCTTTTCTCTGCGATACTTGCCAAGACTGGAAGTAACAGTAAATGGCGTGGGTTTTGCGCGGGGGATCTATAATCGGACAATATAAAGCCGTTCTGAAGGACGGGGTTTAGTCCCCATTTTTTCGATGACTGATGAGGAGAAAGGAAAAAACATCATTGCTGATAGTGAGCTAGATGCTGAATTGGAGGAATTAGTCACCCTGCTAGAAGAGACTGGCATCTTAGAAAATTCAGAAGCTATCCGGGATAGTTCATCTCCTCCTGAAGAGGCAAAACTGGACTCACCGGGCAACTCTGCCGAGGGGGTGGAAGATCGGGATCAAGAGGTGCTGGCTGAAACGGTCACTCTTTCTGAAGCAGGAGAAGCGCCCCAAGGTGCAACAGTACCCAAGGAGAGAGAATCCCTAGTGGTGTCTGAGGCCGTGGAATTGCCCCAAGGAGCAACACTGCCGAAGGGGATAGAACCCCTAGTGGTGTCTGAGTCTGTGAAACCGCTCAAAGGAGCAACACGGCCACCCGAAACAGCACCCCCAGAATCCGATGGGGAAGAGGAAAAAGGCACTGGGGGGATTGTGTTAGTGGATCCTCGGGAGCAAATCCGCTTAACTCGGGAGGGGGAGGTGGTAAAGGTCATCCTTCCGAGTACCCAGGTGAGTTCGGTTAAGTTGGATTGGTCAGAATTATGGGATCAACTCAAACATCGCTTAAATAGTAGTGAGAATTTCTGGCAAGCGGGGACGGATGTCCATTTGTTGGCGGCGGATCAACTTCTGGATCTGCGGCAGTTACAGGAAATTGCTCAGGCTTTGGGGAGTGCGAAACTGGAATTGCGCCGTGTGAGTACCAGTCGCCGTCAAACGGCGGTAGCGGCAGCGACGGCGGGGTATTCGGTGGATCAGGAAACCCCCCCCCCTCCTACTCCGGTGAGTCCTGTGGTGCAGACTTCGGCGGAAAATTGGGCGGAACCGCTCTATCTCAAGTCTACGGTGCGTTCTGGGGTGGAAATTCAACATCCGGGGACGGTGGTAGTGTTGGGAGATACGAATCCGGGGAGTACCATTGTGGCGGCAGGGGATATTCTAGTGTTAGGCCGTTTGCGGGGAATTGCCCATGCGGGATCTCAAGGGAATCGGGCTTGTCAGATTTTCGCGTTGCAAATGGAAGCGACTCAACTCCGAATTGCGGAGGCGATCGCACGTCCTCCGGAAACGCCTTTAGATGAGTTTTATCCCGAAATCGCCTATATTACCCCTTCGGGCATTCGTTTAGCCCGGGCGTTTCACTTCTTTAAGACTCATATTTTTTCTTTTTCAGAAAATAGTTGGTTAGAAAAGGGAGAAAATGGCTCAAAATAAACCGATAGACACAGCCATTCCCTTTGAAGATGGCTGATGGAATCACCCACTACCTAGAGAATTACCTAGAGAATGAGTCGCATTATTGTTATTACCTCCGGCAAGGGAGGGGTAGGAAAAAGCACGATTACAGCTAACTTAGGGACAGCCATTGCCAAGCGAGGCCATACGGTGGCCTTAGTGGATGCGGATTTCGGGCTGCGTAACCTTGACCTCTTGCTGGGTTTAGAAAATCGTGTGGTTTATACGGCTGTGGAGGCGATCGCAGGCCACTGTCGGTTAGAACAAGCTTTAGTCAAGGATAAACGTCAGCCCGGTTTAGTATTACTCCCGGCGGCTCAAAACCGCACTAAGGAGGCCGTCACCCCGGATCAAATGAGAACCCTTCTCTATGCCCTCAGCAAGGCCTTTGAATTTATTTTGGTAGATTCACCTGCCGGGATTGAAATGGGCTTTCGCAACGCCATTTCTGCGGCACAGGAGGCGATTGTGGTCACGACTCCAGAGGTGGCGGCGGTGCGAGATGCGGATCGGGTGATTGGTTTACTCGAAGCCAACGACATTCGCAAAATTAACCTGATTGTCAACCGTATCAAGCCCCAGATGGTACAAAGTAATGACATGATGAGCGTTGATGATGTGTTGGAAATTCTGGCGATTCCACTCATTGGCATTATTCCCGATGACGAGCAGATTATTGTTTCTAGCAATAAGGGAGAACCGATCCTATTGGAGAAAGCCAACACCCTGCCGGGAATTGCTTTCCAGAATATCGCCCGACGTATTGACGGTGAACGAGTTCCTTTTTTAGACCTCATGGCCGCCCAAGAAAACATTTTTTCTCGGATTCGTCGCTTCTTCCGAGGGTAATTTTGGCTTCTGTAATCCTGTGTGTACTACTCAACCTAACTCGGCTATGCTTTACAAATTTTTTGGTAAACTCCTGAACTGGCGGGGCGATGTCAACAGTCGGACAGCAGCAAAACAGCGTCTCAAGTTAGTGATTGCCCATGATCGGGCGGATCTCAGTCGTGAAACGGTGGAGGCGATGCGGAAGGAAATTCTGGAAGTGGTGGCGCGTTATGTGGAAATTGAAACGGGGGAGTCGGAGTTTTCCCTACAAAGTGACCATCGTATGACTTCCCTAATTGCCAATTTACCCATTCGCCGAGTGCGCAATATTAAGTTAGAATCGGCCTCTACGGAGTCGCCCCCGGTGCCGTCTCCTCCAGTGACTCCCCCCCCTGTTGCGCCTACGGTGTCGGAGGAGGAGGAGGAGAGTCTGGCGAAGTCGGAGGAAAAAGCAGCTTCTGATGCGGAGTCTAGTCTCCCGGAGGTGGATAGCGCTCCGGTGTTGCCGAGTGATCCTCTGGGGGAGTTGGAGGAGCACCAAGGCTGACCAGTTAAGGGGGAACGTTAGACGTTAAGAGCATCGGGAGGGGGGAATTTTCAAGGATTGTTTCCCTGAATTTGCGCGACGGGGTGGGTGTTTTTTTTGCGCTTGGGCAACTGTGGGCTGAAAGCGTTGGGGGGATTGGGTTAGAGGGGGTTTGTTCAGTTGAAGGTGTCGCGCACCTTACAGGGCAAGGGTTTCAGGGATTTGTTGCTTTTTTGGGAGGACGGTGTTATATTATTTTTGTGGGTGTCGCGCAAGTGAGGCGGGAAAGTCCCACAAGGTCACGGTTTCGGAGTGCCGCTCTTGAAATGATCTATAATGCCTATTAGGTATTGAAACCAGAATTTCGATGGTTTCTTGAATCAAACTGAGTGCGTCGCCTTGAAATGATCTATAATGCCTATTAGGTATTGAAACAAGAAGGGGAAGAAGAACCAATAACCAAAGCTTTCTTGAAATGATCTATAATGCCTATTAGGTATTGAAACTAACTGAAGGCCCTTTGGCGGTTGAAGATTATTTTCCTTGAAATGATCTATAATGCCTATTAGGTATTGAAACTTTTAGTTTTTCCATTCCCTACTTATTTTTCAGGCTTGAAATGATCTATAATGCCTATTAGGTATTGAAACTGGGTGGAGGTAAAACTCCAAAAATTAGCAGTATACTTGAAATGATCTATAATGCCTATTAGGTATTGAAACAAGGGCCTTCTGGAGTTCGTCCATCTGTGCTTGCATCTTGAAATGATCTATAATGCCTATTAGGTATTGAAACGCAGGTTTGTCCCTCGTCTGGGCAGAACCAAATCGCTTGAAATGATCTATAATGCCTATTAGGTATTGAAACGCCGCTTGCCCCAACCTGGACAGCATCGACCGGACTTGAAATGATCTATAATGCCTATTAGGTATTGAAACGCAAATCTCAAGGATGCCGCGCTCTCCTCCACTTCCTTGAAATGATCTATAATGCCTATTAGGTATTGAAACCATTCTCGGATGGGCGATTGATTCTGCCCCAGAGTCCTTGAAATGATCTATAATGCCTATTAGGTATTGAAACCCTCTACTGGGGCGGCACAGAACCCGAGGCGAGGGCGCTTGAAATGATCTATAATGCCTATTAGGTATTGAAACCTTTACAGTGGGAATCCCATTTCCCCACCTCTCCTTGAAATGATCTATAATGCCTATTAGGTATTGAAACAGATATTAATACTCAAGTGGGTATTCATTCGAGCTTGAAATGATCTATAATGCCTATTAGGTATTGAAACCTGATGAGATTTGCCCCTCCGCCTGTGCGGTCTGGACTTGAAATGATCTATAATGCCTATTAGGTATTGAAACATAGTCCCCCGCCGCCGGGAGAATGTTTGCATCTGTGCCTTGAAATGATCTATAATGCCTATTAGGTATTGAAACCAGTGTGCCGGAGAAACGGCAGACCGGAAGAAGTCCTGACTTGAAATGATCTATAATGCCTATTAGGTATTGAAACTTCAACGGAACAAGTAGTTGTAGATGTACTCCACTTGAAATGATCTATAATGCCTATTAGGTATTGAAACGTGGCTGACACCACCGTATTTCGGGATGGTGACTTGAAATGATCTATAATGCCTATTAGGTATTGAAACAAACACACAACTGTTAAGGCTTGCCAGTAAGCTTGAACTTGAAATGATCTATAATGCCTATTAGGTATTGAAACAAGGCGATCGCAATCCCCACCACTCATCAGGGGTCTTGAAATGATCTATAATGCCTATTAGGTATTGAAACCTGAGGGGAAAGCTGAAATTGTACAATTGCCAACTTGAAATGATCTATAATGCCTATTAGGTATTGAAACAACACTTTTCTATAAACTCCTCAAAACCCCTGCCATCCTTGAAATGATCTATAATGCCTATTAGGTATTGAAACTGACTCCATGCCTGCCAGATCCAAATCACCTCTTGAAATGATCTATAATGCCTATTAGGTATTGAAACCACTCCGGCGGGAAGTCTCTCCACGCTTATCTAACCTTGAAATGATCTATAATGCCTATTAGGTATTGAAACCAGAAAAACCAAGGGCGTAAGAATCGCGAACGAAGCCTTGAAATGATCTATAATGCCTATTAGGTATTGAAACAGATGCTTGCTTTACCTGTGACATCGCAGGACAATTCAAACTTGAAATGATCTATAATGCCTATTAGGTATTGAAACATCTATCCCTCCATCCTCTCTCCCGCCCT
Organism: Spirulina subsalsa PCC 9445; assembly: GCF_000314005.1. Classification (NCBI taxonomy): domain Bacteria; kingdom Bacillati; phylum Cyanobacteriota; class Cyanophyceae; order Spirulinales; family Spirulinaceae; genus Spirulina; species Spirulina subsalsa. The sequence continues at coordinate 2,797,259 of NZ_JH980292.1, read as the reverse complement.
GTGACCTTGAAATGATCTATAATGCCTATTAGGTATTGAAACAAAGTGGTTAACAACGCGGTATCCCTCGGCTCGGAGGGCTTGAAATGATCTATAATGCCTATTAGGTATTGAAACAATGGGAATGACAATAATCGCACTTATAGCAATTGCTTGAAATGATCTATAATGCCTATTAGGTATTGAAACTACCGCTTTTATCGTGCTTTGTTTGTCTACTTCTTGAAATGATCTATAATGCCTATTAGGTATTGAAACATCCGGATTACGGATGTCTTTAAATTTGAGGGACGAGGACAACTTGAAATGATCTATAATGCCTATTAGGTATTGAAACGAAGACTACCCCGACCTTACCGCCACGAACATGCTTGAAATGATCTATAATGCCTATTAGGTATTGAAACACTGGGGCATTCCTCCCCGGGTTCTCCACAGTCTCCCGGCTTGAAATGATCTATAATGCCTATTAGGTATTGAAACGTCTGCTTTGTTAGCTATTGCCTTAAGGATAAAATAACTTGAAATGATCTATAATGCCTATTAGGTATTGAAACCGATGACTCATTCTAGGTGAATATGCCGCCAAAGTCTTGAAATGATCTATAATGCCTATTAGGTATTGAAACTTAGTACAGTGTTCGTGCTTCGGGAGGGGACTCCGGCTTGAAATGATCTATAATGCCTATTAGGTATTGAAACCTGGACAACGTGGCAATCACTCCCTTGAAACTGGCTCCTTGAAATGATCTATAATGCCTATTAGGTATTGAAACCGTTGAACGGCGGCTTCTCGCTCGTCTAATGTGCCCTTGAAATGATCTATAATGCCTATTAGGTATTGAAACAACAGTTTTGAAAAAACCCCTAGGGCTTGCTGTTCTTGAAATGATCTATAATGCCTATTAGGTATTGAAACGAACTTCTCACCGGGAAAATTTCCCTCAGTGAGATGAGGCTTGAAATGATCTATAATGCCTATTAGGTATTGAAACTAAAGAATTGCAATCGTCCGCCGATTTCAGCCCGACTTGAAATGATCTATAATGCCTATTAGGTATTGAAACTCCGGAGAGATTGCGGGATATCCTTATGAGGCTACTTGAAATGATCTATAATGCCTATTAGGTATTGAAACGCGGTCAATGAGCGCGTTTATAAGAAGCGTTCTCTTGAAATGATCTATAATGCCTATTAGGTATTGAAACTACCTATTTTGGAGCTAGCACTAAAACGGGTATGCTTGAAATGATCTATAATGCCTATTAGGTATTGAAACCCATTTCCATCAGCGATGATAACGTGGGTGACTTGAAATGATCTATAATGCCTATTAGGTATTGAAACAGGGTGTACCGCAACATATCCGCACCAGAACGTCCCCCGAGCTTGAAATGATCTATAATGCCTATTAGGTATTGAAACATTGAAATCATCTACTCCCGCCTAGCGAATACTCTTGAAATGATCTATAATGCCTATTAGGTATTGAAACAACAATTAACGGGCCTGCTACCCAATCCTCGGACTTGAAATGATCTATAATGCCTATTAGGTATTGAAACCTTTTAACTCCCACTTAAGTTCATCTGCGAGTAAAACTTGAAATGATCTATAATGCCTATTAGGTATTGAAACGATTACTTAATTGAATCGCTTGATTCAAATCGTCATACAAACTTGAAATGATCTATAATGCCTATTAGGTATTGAAACGGATCTAAATTTCCGACCATACACTCAATTCTGTAAGCTTGAAATGATCTATAATGCCTATTAGGTATTGAAACAGGAGCCATCCTGCAATTGAAAGTAACAGACTGCTCTTGAAATGATCTATAATGCCTATTAGGTATTGAAACTGTATTTTCTGCTTCCCAATTGCCCCCTATATATCTTGAAATGATCTATAATGCCTATTAGGTATTGAAACAGGGGGATAGTTGCAGGTGCGGTCAGGGCAAACTCTTGAAATGATCTATAATGCCTATTAGGTATTGAAACCAAAAGGATGAACTCCAGCGCGACCTGGACAGGCCTTGAAATGATCTATAATGCCTATTAGGTATTGAAACGCATACAGAGATCGCCACATAGGCGATGGCGTCTTGAAATGATCTATAATGCCTATTAGGTATTGAAACTTGCATATGAGCGAAAGCTGGCACACCCATGCAGGCTTGAAATGATCTATAATGCCTATTAGGTATTGAAACTGATAAGGCTTGCCGTTGTCCTCTTTTGCCTTGGTCTTGAAATGATCTATAATGCCTATTAGGTATTGAAACCTTCAGAATTTCCAGATCCCGCTTTTGCAAACGGTTGCGGAACTTGAAATGATCTATAATGCCTATTAGGTATTGAAACATCATTGAGTACGAGACTCTTGGCTCTGACGAACTCTCTAAATCTTTCTTGAAATGGTCTATAATGCCTATTAGGTATTGAAACATAATGGAATTCGCTCAAGAATTCCTCTTGATCCCCTTGAAATGGTCTATAATGCCTATTAGGTATTGAAACCTATTCTTTCTCCTGCTGTTGCTGTAAATATTGGCTTGAAATGGTCTATAATGCCTATTAGGTATTGAAACCCCAATGGGGGAAATAGAAGCCTATAGCCCCTTCTTGAAATGGTCTATAATGCCTATTAGGTATTGAAACCCAACTCCCGGTTCGTCCGGCTGCGCCGAACGCACTTGAAATGGTCTATAATGCCTATTAGGTATTGAAACGTGAGGACGAGGAAGTTGTCCTGGATTGTTTCTCCTTGAAATGGTCTATAATGCCTATTAGGTATTGAAACATAACATCACACCCAATATAGCTGGGAGACGCCCGCTTGAAATGGTCTATAATGCCTATTAGGTATTGAAACGCGCGTCGTGTCTGCGTTTCAGGTCTTGCCGTACTCTTCTTGAAATGGTCTATAATGCCTATTAGGTATTGAAACTTGAAACTTGAAACTTAAAACAGATCACTTTCCCCCTCATTACTTGGCTCTGCCAAGTAACGCCATCTTGAAGGCTCTGCCTCCATTCCAAGCAGCAGAGCCACGCAATACCCGCGTCACGGCAAAGCCATGACACGAGACGGATGACTCATCACGATTCCCACCTATTGCAAGAGTGCCTCTTCTCGACACCCCTATTGCTGCTTCGCTTAATCTCGCTTTAACATGGCCACTAAAGTACGGTGTGCATCGTCTGAATCAGTTAGAGTGTGATCAAAGGGGATGCGTAAGGGAACAATTTCCCCCTCAATGGAAGCGTTTAAATTCATCCCCTCAGCATCAATGGAGAGCATTTCTGCGGTTTCTGTGTTGGGTGCATTGCCGAAAGTTTGAGCATAAAAGCGCACCGCATCCCCATGATCTTTGTTCATGTGTTTACAAATGCGATCGCTTACTGCCGGAGTTAATGGATCAGCCATAATAATCGTCTTTGTTTCATTTGCCAGAAATGCCCCATTTTACCATCATTCGGCCGCCCTTCCGTCCCAAGGCTTCGCCGAAGGAAGACAATCCTTCCACCCCCTTAACGCCCTTTTAAAGCCTTTTGAAAGTTCTGCCGATAGGAACGATTCACAGGCAACAACACCGGCCACAATAAGGATAATCCCAAACGGTTGATTAACCCCGGCTGGAAGTTTGTCCGGTTATACCCCTGCCAAAACTTCCAAATTCCCACACCATAGGCGACTAATAGAATAATTCCAATAATCTGCATAACGGACTAATCCTCCCCGAATGAAGGGTTAAGTTTTGTAACAACGGTCAATAGTCTTCTTGTCCCAGTTTAACGCAATTTTCCCAGCCTACTAGATAGGCAGTTCAGCAATTTGATCTAAATCCACTAACGGGGATTCTCTGGAGGAGTTCCCTTGAACAGAAACGGCATTTCGTTGACAACGATGGGCAAAAAGACACCGGGGACAGATTCCTTTTTCTTCCGCCACTTGGGGAAAGGGAATATTTTGCCTTTCGTAGTTTTCTAAATCCTGTTTTAGCTGGTTTAATAAGGTTTTTAACTGCTGGCGAATGGTTTCATGTTGCTTGACATTGTAGGCAATTCGTGCTGATTGAATGGCGGTTTTATCAGGGGATGAAGATGCCGTTTTTGACTGAACAAACCAGTAGGTCATTGATAACTGTTCTGGTTGATAATGGGAGGTTTCGGCGAGGACGAACAAATAAAGTTTTGTTTGCCATTGTTGGGCGAGAAGCTGGTGTTTTTTGGGTTTGGGATAGGTTTTCCAGTCGTAGATTTCCCCTTGATTGGGTTGGGTAATTAGTAAGTCATACACCACCGTTAATAAAAAATCCTCAAAGTTTAAGGTTCTGGCGTGTTCGGCTTCTTGCCAGTGTTGGGGATGGTTTAAACGGCGCTCATGGGTTGCATTTAAGAGGGAGATTACTGAGGCGCCCATTTCCTGTTCTTGTTCTAATAAGGGGGAAAGGGGGAGTCCTAATTCTTGTTGCTGCATTAATAGGTGAAAATGTTTCCCCCATTCGGCTTTTTCTTGTAAGTCGGGGGCAACGGGGGAGAGAAATTGTTCTAAAATGCTATGTTGAAATTGCCGGGGACAGGTTTCTAATTTAGTGAGATGGCTTTGATTAAGTCTTAACATAGGCGCTGAAACTGTCTGTTTTAAAAGTCTATTGGGTGTTATCTCACTGTTCAGGATAATCCAAATTTGTTGGGTTTCGCTGTTGCTTCATACAACTTACAGGGGGGGGTGTTGGGTTTCGCTACTATTCGGGGCGGCCAGATAATATTATTTTTCTACTAACTTATCTAAACGTTCTCGCACTGCTAAACGACTGAGAGAACGTAAGAGGAGGAAAAAACAAAAACTGGCTAAACTGAATAAAACGATGGCCCAGTTGGGATAATTCCCCAATAATAACAAGGTACCGCAGAGTAGGCTAAATCCGGTCATACAGGCGTAAATCAGGGACTTGATGGCTAGATATATCCGTTTGAGAATGCGATCGCTCGCTTCTGTGCGTACCCTAAATTGTAACTCTCCCTGTTCGATGCGGTTTTCTAATTGTGCGATCGCCCGTTCCGCTTCACTCGGCCGCGTTAAACGATAGCGAATATAGGATTTCGTCTGTTGGGCTAACTGTTGAACTAAACTCCCTTTACGGGCAGATTGGGTTAATTCTTTTAGGAATGGGGTACTGGCGGCTAATAAATTATATTGGGGATTTAACGCCCGGGCAATCCCATCTAACGTTGTCACCGACTTAATAATAAACATCATCTGGGCAGGCAAGCGAAAAGGCTGTTGCTCAAACATGGCATATACTTCACTACCCATCTGCTCAAAGGCTTTTAAATCAATGGGTTTTTCCCGAAATTGATCTAAAACAAAAGACACTAAACGCTTAACTGGAGTCATATCCGGTTTTGGCTCTAATAACCCCATATAAACCAAACTACTCACTACCCCTTCCGTATCCTTTTTCATTACCGCAAAAAAGGTGTTAAGCATCTGATCCTGTGCCATAGATTTGACTTCTGCCATAGTGCCGAAGTCGTAAAAAATTAAGTGACCATCTTGACTAACGGCCATATTGCCGGGGTGAGGATCTGACTGAAAAAACCCATCTTTTAACAGTTGTTGTAAATAACAGGTAATCCCCGCCTGAATGAGTTGATCCGGGTTAATATCACAAGCCTCTATCGTCTGACGATCATCAATTTTAATTCCCGGTAAATATTCTAAAGTTAACACCCGTCGGGATGTATAACGCCAATAGACTTTAGGCACTAAAATATGAGGCTGTTCTGCAAAATTTTCCCGAAACCGCTCGGCATTTTTCCCCTCATGAATATAATCAATTTCTTGATAAAGTAGCCCAAAAAACTCGTTATATAATGCCTCTAAATCATACTTACGCACGGCGGGAACATAACGGTTTAAAATACGCACTAAACGATGAATAACTTCAAAATCGAGGTTAAATAACTCCTCTAATCCCGGCCGTTGTACCTTCACGACGACTAATTCCCCCGTGTGGAGGGTAGCGCGGTGAACTTGACCCAAACTAGCGGCCGCTAAGGGGAAACGGTCAAACTCCCGAAACAGGGTATGGATAGATCCCCCCAATTCTGATTCAATGACTGCGATCGCCTCATTGGGATCAAATTCCGGCACCCGATCCTGTAATTCCCCCAGTGCCTCGGTATATTCCAGAGGGATTAAATCGGATCGAGTGGACAGCGCCTGACCAATTTTGATAAACGTTGGCCCTAAGCGTAACAACTGATTGACCAGCTTTCGCCCTTGCTGCCGACGACATTCTGGGGTATTGCGTCCCAGAAAATTATCCCACCACAAGCGAGTTAAAAAGCGGCCTGTCGCGCCAAAAACATCCATTTGACGGCGAAAGGGCGAATATTTGCGACGTTGCCAAGGTTGCAGGGAAGAGGATGCACTCATGGGGAAGGGAAAAACAGGGTACGAGAAAAGCGAATGGAGGATGCACGGTCGGAACAAGGGGGCCTTGTCTCCTATTGCTTCTCCCAACCCTCTAGATTAATGGCTTTCTGGGAATTGGGGAAGGGTTAGGGTAAAACAAGTTTCTCCCAAGTCCCCATCTTGCCCGGAATGACTCTCCACTTCAATAGTTCCGTGGAGATGTTCGACTAAGCTTTTCACTAATGCTAATCCCAATCCAGTCCCCCGGACGGCATTATCTGTCATGCCTTGACCTCGGGTAAATTTTTCAAAAATATGGGGTTGATCTTCCGGTGCGATCGCCTCCCCAAAGTTAGTGACTCGGATCATAATGCGATCGCCCGTTGCCGCGACTTCCTGACAAACCTCAATTTTTACCGTCGTCCCTTTCTCGGAATATTTTCCTGCATTGGTCAGCAACTCCCCTAAAATACGCTGTAAACTCTCCAAATCCGAATACAACAAAACGGGGTGATTACTGGATTCATCCACAACCGGAATCGTGGTATAACTAATTTCCGTTTTTAACTTCTTACTCGCCCAAGTTTCCTTAAACTCTTCATCTAACGGATTCAAAATATCCCTTAAATAGAGGCGCTGTACCCGAATTTCCTGCTGATGAGATTCCAGCCTTTGTAACGCCAATAAATCTTGAATTAGATTATGTTCTCGTTGCCATTCTTGATCCAAAACATTCAAATATTTTTCCTGAAGTGGCAGGGGTAAATCTGCCTGACGCAACATCTGAATCGCCACTTTCATAATGGTTAAAGGCGTTCGTAGTTCATGACTAACCGCATCTAAAAACGTATCTTTTAGCTCAATTAACTCCCGCAATTGTGCCAACTGTTGGCGGGTTTTTTCATAGAGTTTAGCTTGCACATCTAAACTTCTTTCTAATTGCTCCGTCCGATCCTTCACCAACAACTGCACTTTCTGCAACGTAATATTGTGCAACATCGCCGTACTCAGTTGAGTAGTCACCCAACTGGCTAACTCCAATTCATGGGGCTGCCAAACTCGTTTTTGGACAGATTGAAACACCAGAAAGCCCAAAATTAAGGCCGAAGATTTGCCCCGATTATTGACCCCCACCAACGGAATCACTAACCAAGAACAAACTTGATCCAAGGGGAAGAGAATTTGATCAATTTCGTTCCCATCCGAGGACAAACTTGGGGAAACTTCCGTCACCCCATGCACTTCAGGAAAAGCTTTCCACGCGCTAGCACAAAGGGGCGAATCTGTCAACCAAAAACTCTCCGGTAATTCTAGAGGGGGGAGGTTGTTATTATGCCATTGTCCCAACAAAGTCGCCCGAGCATCTGAAGGCAATTTTTGATGACTGCGGGTTTTGTAGAGGGGGTTATTCGCCTTCAGCATCAGGGCAAAACTGCGGTCAATGCCTAGGGTTTGGGCTAATTCCGCCAAAGCGGTAGTCACAGAATCTTCCCAGTCCGATGTGCGGTTTAAGGCATGGGCAAGGGGATTAAGTAAACTCTGGTATTGGTTGCCGATTTGAACCTGTTGTTGAAGTTGGAGTTGAGAAAATGCGATCGCCACCCCCTCCGCAATTGACTGTTGATCCTGTACCGTCAGCAAGGGATGTAAGGGCAGATCCAAATAGCCCAAAATCACCCATCCCCCTTGAGGAATTTTGAGGCGAAAACAACGCTCAAAAGGACTCACCCCCATAATCCAATGGTGAGACTCCCCCCCTCCCCTCAAATCCTCTTCAAGGGTGGCCACAGACTGTAATTGAGTGAGCAAGAGTTCTGTAGAAGACCCATCAACCGCCCAAAATCCTTGCAACACAGACATCCTCTCCCCCACTCGGGACAAGATCAAACAACTATCAGCCTGAGTACAACAGGCGACTTGTTGTGCAATTTGATTCAATTTCATTTCCGCCGTCGAGTCTTGTAGCAACAATTGAATAATCGTCTGACTAAAACTTTGACTCGGAGGGGGGGGAGGAGAATTGTGGGGAAGATTCATCTCACTGGCAGGGTGAGTCTGGGATAGGATAACAGAGAGATTGGTAGACAGTTTGATAGAGGCAACCATAGGATTTGCAGTTCATAATTTAGCCCTTGCGTATAGGACTTAGCATCCAATAGTTAACCGATTTAGTCGGTGATATTCGCCCTCAACAGAATGTGATCTCTCACATCCTACTGTCCCCCATTTCCCCCTGTTATGGGAGAAGATGGATTTTCGGCACGGACAACAGATGCCCAAACCAGAGCAACTCGTAAGCGAAAAAAAGATTGGTCAGAGAGCGGGAACCCGAAAACCCGGCAACATTGCACCTTATGCCTCGTTTCCCTTTCTTCTCTAGCTTACTCCTTTTTCCCAACTTGTTATCAGAGAACCGGAAACAGCCCATAGGCAAGAAACAACGGTTTGATCTACAATACCCTCACGGTTCAACTCCCCCACAATCATGGACAATCTTTTAGTTCTCCCCAGCCTTGTCACCGTTTTAGCCCTGATTCTCTACTTTGTTGTCACCCTGAACGTAGGGCGCGCCCGCTTCAAATATGAAGTCAAACCCCCCGCCATGTCAGGAGATCCAAACTTTGAACGGGTTCTGCGGGTTCAGCAAAACACCCTAGAACAACTTGTTCTCTTTCTGCCCGGTTTGTGGTTATTTTGCCTCTACGTTAGCCCCATCTGGGGCGCGGGTTTGGGCATCCTCTGGATTGTGGGGCGGGCGTTATACGCTTGGGGTTACTACCAAGCCGCCGAAAAACGCGGCCCCGGCTTCGGAATTAGTTCGCTTAGTGGCTTAATTTTATTAATTGGTGCGCTGGTGGGGATTGTTATGGCTCTGATCCCGTGAGGAGATCCCCCTTGGGGAACAATCCCCGGCGGAGAAGTCGTCAGATGGGACGAACATTTGTTATAGTCGGATCGATTCACGTTACAAAGTTTAATGTTTTGTAACGAAACCGCCCAATTGTTAGATCATTTAGTCCCTATGTTCAAGCCTATGTTATTTACCAAACGTTCTAAACGCCGATTTTTGCCCGCCCTCGCGGTAGCTGGTTGCCTCTTGGGGGCTTTGCCGGGGGCAACGGTTGCCCAAACCAACCCCGGTTTAACGATTTTTAGTGGAGTTGAAAATCAAAGGGATATTTTAAACTACCGTCTGGATTTTGGCGGAACCCGGAATCAGCGCGATCGCTACCGTTTGCGCATCCCCGCCAATCGAGTTGAGTTAGGGGTGGCTCAAATTGCGATCGCCTATCCCGACTACTTCACCGGACGCTTCGACACAGACCGCGTTGAGGTGGCCTACGGGAACAACTTTTCTCGCTCGGCTAGTGTTTCTGAGGTGGTTTGGGATCAAGATAATCGCGTCGTACAAATTTATCTGGCTGAACCCATTGAATCTCAAAACGCCATCGAAATCCGCCTCTCCAACGTGAGAAATCCCTTCTTTGGAGGAACGTTCTACTTCCACGGTCGCGTTTTAAGCCCCGGAGATGTTCCCCTCCCCCGTTATGTCGGGACTTGGATTCTCAGCATTGAATAATTAGGGTTTGCTGAATAAGTCCGAGAGTTCGGGAATCGGGAGTCGGGAGTCGGGAATAGGCAATCGTGCCAGTTTTAGATGATCTGTTCCCTGTTAAGAGTTCCCTGTTCCCTTGTTGAGCCTAGCATCTGGTGTTATTCAGCAGACCCTAATTAGGGTTTGTTAATCAGGGAACAGGGGAGCAGGGGAGCAGGGGAATAGCCAAAACTCTTGACTATTCCCGACTCCCGATTCCCTAAGGCGCAAGCATTGCGCCCCTACACCGACTCCCGACTCCCGACTCCCCGTTCCCTCTACCGTCCAGTTTTATTCAGCAAACCCCAACCTAAGCCTTGATTTTCTGCAATTCTGGGCGCTCCTCGGGCAAAATTGCCCCCTCCACCGGACAGACTTGTAAACAAATCCCACAATCAATACAAGTCTCAAAATCAATCCAATACCAATCGGTTCCTTTCATATTTTTACCCGGCCCCGGATGAATACAGGCTACGGGACAAGCGCTGACACAATCAGCCACTCCTTCGCAAACTTCAGTCACAATGGTATGAGGCATAATCAATAATCAATACTTAATTCTCAACGTTTCCTAACAGTTCAATCTCCGGTTTACCGTCTACTTGAATCCAAGCTAAACGATTAATATTACACATTCTGGCATATTGACGAATCTCATCAGAGGAACGTCCTCCTAACTCTAATTCAACCCGCACTAAATGTTCTGATTGACGCAATTTTTGAGCATAGTCAAAAGCCGCTTTTTCCGCTTGGTCATTACTGGGAATCACCAACCAATCAATTTGAGGGGCGCTGCGAGGCAGTTGTTCAGAATCCAATAAACAACTATAAACCTCCTCTAAATTCAGGGCAAAACCGATGCCCGGAGCGCTTTCTCCTTGGGGATGGTATAACCCCAAAAGTTGGTCATACCGTCCCCCTTTACCCAAAACACGAGACTGTTGATCTTGAACATAAACCACTTCAAAAACAATGCCTGTGTAGTAATCAATAGTTTGGATTAAGCTTAAATCTAAAATCAAGGAAAAATGCGTGCTGGCACTTTCTTCTACTCGCTCAATCAGATTTTTTAAATTATGAATAATCTGTTGACCTTGTTCATCAAGGTTTAAATGGCTTACTTTTTGCAGGACTGCCCGAGGTTCCCCCCGCAGGTCAAATAATAATAAAGCCAGTTGTTCCAACTCCGGAGATAAGCCTAAACGAGTTAAGCCAACGCGGTCTAAATGGGCGATGCAAGCCCGCACCCGGTCTTGATCTGAAGGAGGAAAGAGATTGAGGAGCGATCGCGTTAAACTTGCCTCCCCTAAAATCACAGAACAATCCTCCAGCCCCAAACTACCCAAACAGTCCACCAACAAGAGCAAAATTTCACTATCCGCCCGAGTTCCCCCCGCCCGGAGTAATTCCACCCCCGTCTGGAAAAACTCCACCTGTCGCCCGTGATTCCCCCCTGGCGTGCGGCGAAACACATTCGCGTTGTAATACAATCGTTGAGGAAACACATCCCCCGCCATCCGTGTGGCAGCTGCCCGGGCAATCGAAGCCGTTAACTCTGGACGCAGCCCCAAACGTCCCCCAGTCGTATTTTCCACCTGAATCACCGTTGAGGGGTGAATCGCTCCCCCAGCCGTCAAAGCGTCCACCCACTCCAAAGTTGAGGTAATAATCCGTTGATAACCCCACTGGTGAAAAACCGCCTGAATCCGATCGGCAATCCAACGTTTTTGAGCCACTTCTAAGGGCAATATATCTCGGGTTCCCGCCGGAGGTTGATGAATCCTCATAAAATCTCTCTTGTGCTTTAAGCGTTATTTTTTCTTACCGCCAAACAACCCACCAAACATTCCACCGCCCCCAGATTTAGGCTTAGTGGCTTTACTATCACTACTGGATGAACCGGAACTCGATGCCGATTGGGCTGGGGTAATTTTCTGTCCCAGTTGAGCCAATGCTTTTTGACCTTTTTGGGCAATGGGATCATTAGGATTAGATTGTAGGGCCTTGGCGATATGAACTTTCGCCATACTCACTTGATTTTGTTTCAAATAAGCCCAACCCATTAAACCATGACAACTACTACTATTGGGATCTAATTTCAAACCGTCCCGCAGTTCCAAAATCGCTTTAGAGTAATTGTTTTTGGCAATATATTCCTGAGCGCGACGGACACAACCATCTACCGGAGAGGTTTTGCGTTCGGAGGTTGGGGGTGGGGCGCTGCGGGTGGCTGATGGAGAAGGTTTCCCCCCAGTCGTAGAGGTAGAACCCGGACTTGGAGCCGCAGCCGACGCTTCCCGGACTCCTTGGCCTTGTTTGCGCAGGAGATACACTAAATTAAGTTCGCTCAATTGCCCCACAATCTCAGCAACTTTGCCCACTTCATCATATTGTTTAGCGGCTAAGGCTTGGACAACTGTTTGATAGGCTGTATCAATATTACTACTGGCTTGTAAAAGTTTCTGGGCTACTTCACTTTCTACGTTAATTTTCCCCCCTTCACTGGCTAACCGTTTTCCCGTTTGGGATAACACTAATTGATACTCATTGCGACCTTTGCCTTTTAATATTTCGTAGGCTGGATTGACCCATTTAGACAGAATTTCACTGGCGAGTTGACGTTCCTGATCATTAGCCACTTTAGAGGTGTCAGGATGGAGACTTTGGGCAATTTTCAGGTAGCGTTTACGGATAACCTTAGTATCAATGGTAACGGGCAACCCGAGAATGGCGTAGTGATCGGTAATGTCTAACTTGAAGAGTCCGCGTTGAATATTGAACGGCATAATTTTTGCGAGTGAGGACTGGATTTCTTATAGTATGTCTCAAATTCCGGGGATTTTGTTAACGCTGAGGAGCGTTTTTCCCAACTGTTACAGACTGGTAATCTGTTGCATTTGTTCTAGGTTGGCCCAGGTACTGATGGGAGGAGTATTTAAGAGGGCTTGACTGAGGGCTTGATGAAGGTGTCCATTGGTGGCCAAGATGCGCCCGGAATTGATGTCTAAGGGGCTTTGATCATAGGCGGTGACTGTTCCCCCCGCTTCTTCCACTAGCACCACTCCAGCCGCTAAATCCCAAGGTTTGAGGCCACGTTCCCAATAGCCATCAAGTCGCCCGGATGCCAGATGGGCTAAATCGAGGGAGGCGGAACCGCCCCGTCTCACCCCTTGGGTGATGTGGGTGAGATAACAAAATTCGGCATAGTTCTGATCGGTGGTTTCCCGACGATCATAAGCAAACCCGGTGACTAATAAACTTCGGTTGAGGTTGGGGGTTGAGGAGACTTTAATCGGGCGATGATTACAGGTGGCGCCGAGTCCTTTGGCGGCGCGATAGAGCAGTTGACTGTAAGGATCATAGATTGCGCCGAGGATGGGGACTCCGTTAAATAATAGGCCGACGGACACGGAGGAGAGGGGATAACTATGAGCATAGTTGGTGGTGCCATCAAGGGGGTCAATGGCCCAAAGATAAGGACTGTTGGCATTGCCCAAAATACCGGATTCTTCGGCGAGAATGCCATGATCGGGGACTTGTTCGTTCAGGATGGCGAGAATGGTGGCTTCGGATTTTTTATCAACTTCTGTGACTAAATCCCCAGCCCGTCCTTTTTCTTCGATGATTTGGATGTTGCCCCAGTGATCTTGCAGGATGACTCCAGCACTCAGGGCGGCTTCGCTGGCAATGGTTAGTAGGTGTTTGAGTTCTCTAGGGGAGGGATTCATGGGGGAGTTAGCAACAAGACAAGGGGTTAAGGTTAGATTGCCCAATTTGGAGGATTACCGATCCCGATGGGGGATTTGATTTTGTTGTCGGGCTTCTTGGGGGGTGATTCGCAGGGGGTTTTGAGGATTCCAGATCCCGTTGCCCATGAGTCGGGCGTAACGTTGGGCTTGTTCTAAGCGTTCTTGATATTTGGTGTTGGGGGCATGGGTATCCAGCAGGGCGTATCCTTGGCTGAGGAGTTGTTCATTTATTAATATCCCACCCTTCCACACATAGGCCAAGTAACGCTGAAAGGGGTCTTGGGGTTGGCGATCCCATTCAAGGTCAATGGTGGGGCTGTCTTGGAGCCAAGTGGCTAGGGTGGTTTGGGCTTGGGATCCCCAAGGCTCCTGGCTGAGGTCGGGGGTACTTAGGCCGATCAAGCGGACGCGGATTTGTTGGGGGCTGTTGGTTCCTGTGAGGAGGACTTCGAGGGTTTGCCCACTGACGACGCGCTGGACTTGGGCGGGGATGCGTTGGCTGGGGGGTGGGGCTTGGCAACTGAGCAACAGGGGGAGGAGGCTGAGACTCAGGAGGAGAATACACCAACGGGGGAGGGGGGGGAGACGAAACATGGGGGGTTAGTCGTCGTCGAGGGGCAGCCCAAAGCGGACTTTATTTTTTTTGCCGAAGTAGCGCCCGAATTGGAGTTCATAGACTTCATCTTCATCTTGGGTTTCTACTTCGAGGTCGGAGCGGGCATAACTGACGCAGAGGAGGGCATAACCGCGATCGCGCAATTCTGGAGAAAGTCCCATCGCTTCGGGTTGATGGATTTCCCCGGAACAGATTCTCACGGCGCAGGTCGTACAAGCCCCATTCCGACAGGAGAAGGGGAGGGTGATGTTTTGCTCTTCGGCGCTTTGGAGGATGTACTCATCCTCCGGGACGCGCAGAAGATATTCTTTGTTTTGTTGGCGATCGCGGATTACTACGGTATGAAACTGGGTCATGACTCACAGACCTAACGCATTACTCCTTCTACCCTACCCTGAACCGGACGCTAAAGGATGGGGGTGTTGGATTTTTTTTGCTTCAGGGGTTGCTTTTTGATCAACTGACCCGCTATGATTGTAAATCGCGACACCTTTGGAGAGGTGGCCGAGTGGTCGAAGGCGCAGCACTGGAAATGCTGTAATGGGGTAACTCATTCGAGGGTTCGAATCCCTCCCTCTCCGTTCTCAAGAAACCTCTAGCCGGAAGGAATTCTAGCTTCTCCTGAATCCGGGGGGAGGTTTTTCCTATTTGCCTAGACTGTTGATAATCGCTTCGACTCTCTCTGGGGGGAGGTTGACAATATCGGCAATTTCTGCTACGGAAAAGCGGCGTTCAACCATGCGTGCGATCGCCTCTCGTTGAGCTTGTGCCATACCTTGCTCAATACCCCGTTCAATACCTTGTTCCATCCAACTGGTTACAATTTCCATCACGCCCTCCTGTTCTTGTGGTTCAAATGCCCCCAATTCTTGGGTGAATAAAGCTTGCTCTGCTTCATTGAGCCTCAAATAACTATCGATAAAGCCAGAAATCAACTGAGTCCGCGCCGGATCTAACCGCAACGTGACCAAAAGGCGCAAACATTCGGCTTTCACCTTCGGTCGATCTTCGGGCCTAATATCCATTTTATTCTTTGGCACTTTAAATCGGCAAGTGAACTGATAATGAGCCTCTCAAAACTCGCCCTTACAAACTGGAAGAAAAAGACTGAAACCCTTGCAGAATCGGTAAAACATCCCGCGATTTTTGTTTCAGAAAATCAACATCTTCCGCCGTAAACCCATCAGGATAATCTATTTTATTTAACAAACGAATTAAGGCCACAGCATTTCCCGAACCATCCACCAAGGGGAATAATAAAACACTCTTTAAGTCTCCCACCTGTTTAGAACTCAATCCCACTCGCACTAATTGATCGCGAATTTGTCCCGCTTTATTACTTTTCTTTGCTTCCTTAGCCGTTAATACCTTAACAGCAATTCCTTGTTGAGTCGTTAAAATGATCGTTTTGACTAACTCCGTTTGTGCTTCTCTATAAAACAACCAGAGATCCTGTTGATCCACACTCAACATAAAAATGTGGCAAAATTCTGCTTTAAGTTGACGTTTTAGAGAATGGGATAACTGCTTAATAAGCGTGTAAACCGTCTCATACCCTTGTTCTGAGCCATTATCTAAAACATTGGAAAACAAATTCAAGGTTTGTAAAACTGCCGCTTGCGGTTCAAGCTTCGCCGATTCTTTTAACTTCTCATGGGTTTTAGCAAACTGAAGAATTGCCCCCACCCGTTCGTTAAAAATCTGCATAGAATGGCGGTCATTTTTATCAAAACTGGCCTTAAAAAAAGGAGGAACAGCCGGAAAGAGAGACTTATCATATTCTCCCGTTGCCCCGGCTTTCCGTTTGTTCACTAATTGCGTCACCCCTAATAACTTGCCACTGGGACTTAACACTGGCATACAAAGCAAACTACAAGTCCGATAGTGGGTATGTTCATCCGTTTTCTTAGCATTTTCTGCATTAGGGTCATCATATAAATCATAGGGAATAATCATCGCTTGGCGACTTTGTGCCACTTGTCCCACAAATCCCGTGCCGATGGGACATCTAATCTTGCCATCTCCGGGAATTTCTGTCCATAAATCCCCCTTTTCTTCATCGACTAACCACAGGGTACTGCGATCGGCATTGAGCAGTTTTTTCGCCGCATTCATCACCCGTTCTAAAATCATTTGGGTGTCTAAATTAACCTGATCTAACGAGCGTGTCGCTTGTCTTAAAGCCGCCGTAGCTTGGGCTTTCTTAATGGACTCATAACAAGATTGACAGGTTTCTAAAATGCGACGAATGGGTAGAACACATTTAGCAAGACGTTCTAAATCTAGATGAGTAAAGCCTTCAATATCTTGTTGTCGTTTTTTGAGTTTATTTAGCAGTTGAACAACAGCGATGACTTCTTGCTCATCATTTAAAATGGGAAAAGCTAGGATATTTTGGGTATGGTAATTATATTTTTTATCAAATTCTTTCACTAATTGGGAGCGTGGATCTTCATAGACATGATCAGGAATGTGGATCACCTGTTTATTTTTAGCCACTAATCCGGTAATTCCTTCCCCCATCCGCACATGAATATCTAAAAAATGCCCGCTTTCATCTTCAGCTACTAAAGACCACAATTCGGTTTTTTCTTCATTCAGTAAAAAGATGCTGGTACGGTCAGACCCGACTAATTCTCCTACATTGGTCGTCACATCTCGCAGGACTTCATAGAGGGGTTGGGTGACTTCTTGATCATCATTGCCCTGTTCAATTTGGCGGATAATATCGACTTGAGAACCGAATAGTTTGCGCTCCAGTTGTGTGAAGATGCGCAAATAATCTTCTTCGCTGGGTTCTAGGTCATTTTCCAGCGTTTCAATGGCTTGATCGACCCATTCTTCACTGAAAATAAGTTCATAGATTTTATTATGAACTTTCAGTTTCCCTTGTTGCTTGGCGATTAAACCCAAGAGGCGGAGTTCTTTTTGTTCTGACCCAGTATTGGCGAAAACTCCCTCTTCTTGAAAGACTTGCTTATAAAATTTCAGGAGTTGGAGACTGCGCTTTTTGTCCTTGCTTTTGAGTAGGCGATCGCGAATCGACCAGAGGGGTTTGAGACGGGGGTTTTGTTCCCAGTTGTGGAGGACTCGCGATCGCACTAAATTTTCCATCCACACCTCCTCCTGTCCCGTTTTTGGTGTGGTCTTCTCCTCCATCATCAGCTTAAACAGGATCTGGGTCAGAAACGGTTCCTTATCCGTCCACTCCAACACCAAAGCCAAAAGTTTTTTATAGTTTTGGGCTTTGCCGAGAGAAGAAGCGGCCGCAGTCCCGAGAGTAGATTGACCAGTCTTAGATGCAGATGGGGATGGATTTGGGTTCATAGTCAGATTGGCTTGAGGAAGGGCTGGGATAACAACGTTGACCTCTGCTTATCGAAAACATGGGTTTAAAACCTCGTCCTTTAGGACGACTTTATGCTTTGTGTGCTAACATAAGGTAAGTTCAAGTGGTTCATGCCATGATTGTATACGAGTTCAAAGTCAAAGGGAAAGACAAGCAATATCAAGCGATAGATGAAGCCATTCGTACTAGCCAATTCGTTCAAAACAAGTGCTTACGCTACTGGATGGACAACAAAGACATCTAGCGAAATCAATTAGTGATGCAGGTTGGTACACTTTTCGCAGTTGGTTAGAATATTTTGGCCATAAATATGGGAAGGTAACTGTTGCAGTCCCTCCCCATAACACGAGTCAAAAATGCTCTAGCTGTGGCGATAACGTGAAAAAATCTTTGTCTACTAGAACCCATGTTTGTCCTCATTGTGGGTATGTGGAAGGTGGGTATGTGGAAGACAGAGATATCAATGCGGCCATCAATATTTTGAGACTAGGACTCAGTACGGTAGGGCATACTGGAACTTACGCTACAGGAGATTTGCCCTCTTGGGCGGTTGGCGCAAGCCTGCTGTCTAACGGTGAGTCCGTGAATGTAGAATCCCCACGCCTTTAGGCCTGGGAGTGTCAAAGGGCACGAGATCCCATAAGCAAGGGACAATAGATGACCCCCACAAAACAGGAGACAGAAGATCAAGCCCTCATTAGGTGAACTACCCCACCCTGCCTAGGCGCGAGGATGGAGCTTCCTGATTCAATGGGAAGTGCTTTCTATACCGAAATATAGCGAGTCTTATCTTCCCTCCCCAGGCAGAAGTCCTAGTTCCTAAGACCCAAATTTTCTCTTGCAACACAGCCCTTTTTAGCTTGGTTTTCGCTTTGGGAGTTAGTGGTCAAGATACATTTATCTTAGCATGGATTCGCTGTCGCTCAGTATATTGCTGGGTTGCTATCC
The DNA here is from genome assembly GCF_000314005.1 of Spirulina subsalsa PCC 9445. Classification (NCBI taxonomy): domain Bacteria; kingdom Bacillati; phylum Cyanobacteriota; class Cyanophyceae; order Spirulinales; family Spirulinaceae; genus Spirulina; species Spirulina subsalsa. The sequence continues at coordinate 2,778,573 of NZ_JH980292.1, read as the reverse complement.
CACCCCGAGCAAGCGAGGAAGGGGAATTCCGCAACATTTTTGTTAAATCTATCTGAACGTTCTCGGGTTTGGGGGGTTTGTCCCTTAATGATGGTACATAAACCCAGTTTATTCATTGAGGCAAGCCATTCATGAGTAGTGAGAACCTGTTGAATCAAGATCCCGCCAATACTCGCGTCCGTGTCTTGAGTGAAGCCCTCCCCTACATTCAACAATTTGCCGGACGGACGATTGTGATTAAGTATGGGGGGGCGGCCATGAAGGATTCTAGCTTGAAAGATCAGGTCATGCGGGATATTGTGTTTCTCTCTTGTGTCGGCGCTCGCCCCATTGTCGTTCACGGAGGGGGTCCAGAAATCAACAGTTGGCTGGGAAAATTGAAGATTGAACCCCAATTTAAAGATGGTTTGCGCGTCACCGATGCCGACACGATGGAAGTAGTGGAAATGGTTTTAGTCGGTCGAGTGAACAAGGAAATTGTCGCCCTGATTAATCAAGCGGGGGGGGCGGCCGTAGGTTTATGTGGGAAAGATGGTAACTTGATCACCGCCCGTCCGGTGGATAATAGCGCGGATGTTGGTTTTGTCGGTGAGGTGAGTAGTGTTGATACCCGCGTCATTGAAACCCTGCTCAAGGGGGGCTATGTTCCGGTGATTTCCAGCGTTGCGGTAGACCAAAACGGACAAGCTTATAATATTAATGCCGATACAGTCGCGGGGGAAATTGCGGCCGCTTTGGGGGCTGAAAAATTGATTCTGCTGACGGATACGGCGGGCATTTTACGGGATTATAAGGATCCGTCTACCTTAATCGCTAAGTTAGATATCCAACAAGCCCGAGAATTGATTAATGACGGGATTGTGGCTGGGGGGATGATCCCGAAAGTGAATTGTTGTGTGCGATCGCTTGCCCAAGGTGTTCATGCCGCCCACATCCTCGACGGCCGAGTTCCCCACGCCCTCCTATTAGAAGTCTTTACCAATCAAGGCATCGGTTCCATGATTGTTGCTTCAGAATTCTCGAAATCCTAGTAGGGCTTGCTGCATCAGGGAACAGGGAACAGGAGGGGGGGAGGGGGAATAGTGAATCGTGGCTAGTGAATAGCCAAAACTCTTGCAAGAGTGCCTCTTCCCGATTAACCGACTTGTTCAGCAAGCCCCATTTAATCCTCTATGGCTCAAAAAATAAAAATCTTATTTAACGTATTCTTCTGAAAACCGACCACCGTCGGATAGGGAATATTCGGCAAAACCTGCACATCAAATAACTCCGTACAGCCCGACACAAACTTTAAAGAAGCTACCGCCTTCCCCGTTACAATATCCACCACCCAAACCGCACATTGTAACGGTTGATTCTGCTGCTCAATCGGTAAACCCCCAAACGTCTTTTTTTCGCGAATTTGAGACAGCCCAATAAAAGCATAATTTCCGCAAAAAGTCAATCCTCTTGTAAAACCCGGTAACTGAACCACCGAGATTTTTTCCCCGCTTTTTTCGTCAATAACCACTAACTCCCCATAGCCTGAATTTAAAACCCATAAACGATTGTTATAAACCCGTGGAGAATGGGGCATAGAGAAACTTTGATTCAGCACATCTCCGCTCTCAATATCCATCACACAGCCCCCATTCTTCCTGTTTTTACGCCATTCCCCCGCCACATTACTCACCTGAAAAAACGTCACATACTGGGGCTTAGAATTCACCACAGCCAAGCCATTTAAATGACAGCGATCTTCAGGGACTAATTCCGTAATAAAAGGGGGCTGCCATCGCGGGACAAAATTATAGTAATCTTCGAGGGTACAAAGGCAAGAAAAGCGAGTATTAACAAACCATAATTCCTCCCCCACCCATGCCAACTCATGCACTCGAATATCTCCGGTAATGTGGGACTTACGCGGCACAAAACAGCCATCATATTGTTCTGGGGGATTAATTTTGTGAGCAATCCCCGGAACATTGGGCAAAAACCAGATTTCTCGTTTGGTTCCCAAGGCTAGACAATGTTGATTGAGCGCTAGCCCCATGAGGTGTTTAAAATTGCGGAGTAAGGTACTTAAATAACCATTTTGTGAACGAACCACAATCAACTTGCCCACTTGATAGGTGGAAATGAACAAGGAAATATTTAACGATTCCAGAATTTCGGGGAAGTTAGGGGAGTAAATATACTCAAACGGGGGATTTTTAAACTGTTTAGACACAAATCAGGATGGGGGAATAGGGAGTCGGGAATGGGGAAAAGGCAAGAGGTAAGAGGGAATAATGCTTAATTCCCCCTATACCCCATCTCTTACTATTTATGGAAAATCGAGATAGCCCTCAACTAATAAATCGCCATCAAGGGACGTGATGACCAATTCTTTTAGGGGGAGAGCCTCCGTCATTTGGGTGAATCCTAAATCCCCTACGGGAGAGGGGGCGGTAGTGCCACCGATGATTTTAGGGGCAATGAAGGCCATCACCTTCTGCACAGCTTTGGCTTGAATAGCTTGGGCGGCTAGGACTCCCCCACATTCCCAAAAGATTTGGGATAATCCCCGATGATAGAGAGACTCTATCACGGCATCTAGGGTCAGTTGGGGCAAGGCTTCAATTTCTACTCCTTGTTGGCTTAATTGAGCCTGTAAGGGAAGATTAGCACCTTCTTGGGTAAAGATCAGGGTGGGGGCGGTTTCTGTGTCCCAGAGGTGAGCAATGGGGGGCAGATTAAAACTGGGACTGATAATGACTCGTAGGGGGTTTCGGTCTGAAACGCCGTGACTGGTGAGGTGGGGGTTATCTTGGCGGACGGTGTTTCCCCCGACAATTACCGCGTCGGCAATGGCGCGCTGTTGGTGGACAAGATGACGGGCTTTTTCTCCTGTTACCCAAGCACTATGTCCGGTGGTGGTGGCAATTTTCCCGTCTAGGGTCATGGCATACTTGAGAATCCCCAAGGGGCGCTGATAGAGGATGCGGTGAATAAAGGCCTCATTGAGTTTCTGACAGGCGGCTTCTTCTACTCCAACGATGACCTCTAGGCCGGCTTGTTGGAGGGTTTCTACCCCGGTTCCAGAAACGCGAGGGTCTGGGTCAATCATCCCGACCACGACTTTACGGATTCCCGCTTGTAGGATGGCTTGGGTACAGGGGGGGGTGCGGCCTTGGTGGTTACAGGGTTCTAGGTTGACGTAGAGGGTAGCGCCTCGGGCTTGTTCTCCGGCGGCACGGAGGGCAAACACTTCAGCGTGGGGTTCTCCGGCTTTGGGATGAAATCCTTGCCCGACGATTTTCCCTCCTTGGGTGATCACACAGCCAACGAGGGGGTTGGGGGCGGTTTTCCCGAGGGCTTTCCGCGCCAGTTGCAAACAGCGCCGCATCATTTCACGGTCGAAGAGGAAGGAGGACACAGTGGTAACAGTAATCAGGAAACCATTAGGGCTTTAGGAGAGGCAACTTGAGTGCCATTCCTGCCCATAACCAATAATAAATATTAACGGGATCGGTATCTAGCGGATACCAGTATTGGTTATAACTTACGAGGAGGACGAAAAGCCAAATCAGGAGGGCGTATCCTTGGAGTTTGGGATCTAAAAGCGATCGCCCTTGGTGAAACACAACCCAGCTTAACGTCACCACCACCCCTAGAAAACTCACCACTCCCAACAGTCCCGCCTCGAACAGCATTTTGGGATAAAAGGTTTCGATCAGGTCTGTGGGGCCAAAAATTCGCGCCGCGTTGGTAGCACTCCCCAAACCATTCCCCAAGAATCCCGGATTTTGAGTCAATACCCAATTAAATTGAGCCGCGACAAACTCGGCGGATAAAAGAATAGAACTAACCACAATAAAAACAACGGCAAAAATCCCAAAACCTTGAAGGTTTTTTGGGTTTTGCTTCCAATCAGGATGAATTACAAAGTAAGACAAAATACCAATAGTCGGAACAAGTTTGATAGCTAAATCTTGCCCCGATATTATACTAGATAAAACCAGAAAAGTCAAGGTCAAAAATCCGATTTTTCTCCAATGTTTATTGGGGTCACACCAAGCGGTAGCAGCAACCATAAACGCACTGGAAATTAAAAACCAAGACCAATGCCAAGGGGAGGTAAAAGTCCCGGGTAAACGGATGATATTATGTTCAGGATTAAAGGCAACTGTGCCACCGACAAAGCATTTAGCCTCAAGAGTAGCCTTGAAAAGGTCTGGATCGACTAATCCTCTGGTCCCTTCACAAATTCCGGTCACGAGTAACCCATACTGGATGATAGCGAGTCCGGAGCAAATCAGGGCGAGGAGGACAAATAAACGGCTGAAAAAATGCAGGTCTTTAGTCTGGCGCAAGAGTAGAGAACCAACCCCAATTAGGGGGATGTAGCCAATCCAAGTTTTTAAGCCGATTAATCCCATTAGGATAGGGATTCCGTCCTGAGCCACGGGTAAAACTTGCTGGGCTAAATTGACGGTGATTAGGGTTAATAAACCGAAGCAAAAGACCAAGATAATTGACCATCGTAGGGGCTTGGAAATACTGACAGGATTGGTTTCTTTTTGGTGAAATTGAATTAAACCGATTAAGGCAGGAAAGTAAAGAAAATCTTTAAAGAATGTACTGGCGGGATGACCGCCTAAAAGTTGATAAGTGATTGTCCCAGAAAAAGGAAGATATATCAGCAAGGCAATAAAGGCGATTCGCGGGTATTGATAGGATAAAATACAAGTGATAACAATACCGCTTAAGAGGGCTAAGGAAGGCTGAAGGAAGGCAAGAATTAGGAGAGCTAGGACTAGGAGAATGATTAGCCATTGAGCTTTTTTCATGACCTTTGATGATTGAATGGGACGGCAACAATTGCCGGGACAGGGGCAGAAGAGAAGAGGTTAAACTGTGTTATGACTTATTTAGTGTCTGCTGAATATCCCTCTAAGCACTGTGACTAGGACTTTCGATTGGGAGCGAGAAAGTGCAAGGTTTTAGAGATAAAGAATCAAAAAAGGTTGCCTTTTTCTGACTCCCCCCTGTTCCCTAGCCCCACGAGCAGAGTTATTCAGCACGCCCTATTTAAACTGGGTAAGAGTGGTTTGAGGAGAAGCTACAGACCAAAAATTGAGGATTCCGGATATCCTGTTTTTGGGAGGGGGGGGGGAACTGGGGACAATTCACTGTCTCTTTCCTTTATCCTATGGAGTGGAGATCCTAGAAATGCCTGTGAACTATGTTGTTGAAACCGGAAGCACGGACGAAATACGATAATGGGGATGATGGGTTTTTCTATTCTGTCCCTCGCTTTGTGACTCATGTTGATGATCATTTCATTGACCAACTGACCCAACTTTATCGGGAACGCTTAAAACCCAACAGTCGCGTTCTGGACTTGATGAGTAGTTGGGTGTCTCATCTGCCGGATGAGGTGGAATTTGCCCATGTTGAAGGTCACGGGATGAATGAGGAGGAGTTGAGGAAAAATCCGCGACTGAATCATTATGTTGTGCAGAATTTGAACAGTACCCCTCAATTGCCCTTTTCCGATGGGGAATTTGACGCGGTGTTAATCTGTGTGTCGGTGCAGTATTTACAGTATCCCGAGATTGTTTTAAGTGAAATTTGTCGCCTTCTCAAACCGGGGGGATTGTTGATTATCAGCTTTTCTAACCGGATGTTTTATCAAAAGGCGATCGCCGCTTGGCGGGATAATAGCGAAATGGGACGGGTGGCCTTAGTTAAGGCTTATCTTAAAGCGATTTCTGGGTTCACTGAACCGGAGGTGATTATTCAACGTTCTGAACTGCCCAGTTTCCTCCAAATGTTGGGCATGGGAGGACAAGATCCCTTTTATGCGGTCATTGCAGAACGTAAGGTGGAGTAACGATAATCACAGGGATAGCGGCCGTTTCTAAAATGGCTTGGGAGACGGAATTCACTAAAATTTGCTCCGATAAACTCCGTTTTCCTCGTTTGCCCATGATAATTTCATCCACTTGGTACTGTTGAGCGGTGCGGACAATTTCTTCAGAAATTGACCCGGTGACTGTGATGAATCTATGGCGAATATCGGCGAAGACTTGTCGGGCGCTTTGTCTCAGGTTATCCAGTCCTAGGGGGTCATCGGTACAAAGGACGTGCAACACAATGACCTCACTGTTGCCCCGTCGGGCGAGGTCGGCCGCTTTAACCATAATGGGATGGGAGAGGGGGGAAGTGTCTACGGCGACCAGTAAACGCACGGGGCGGCTGATATTAACTTTGGTGGGGTCTACTTCCCCTTTTTGGAGGAGTTTGGGGGCAAAGGTGGGAATTGCCCAAGCACCGAGGGGGGCAGTCACTAAGATGGACAGGGCGGCGATCGCTAGAATAATCTCCCCTCCCGCGATACCATAGGCGAGGGGAATCGCCCCAATAGCCGCCTGGACAGTGGCCTTAGCCGAATTTCCAGCTAATAAAAACAGTCGCTCTGAGGGAGTCCAATTACTGCCTAATGTAGAAAGATACCAGCCTAACCCCCGTCCGATTAAGGTACCAATGGCGAGGAGTAGCAATCCGGGCAGTAATACATCACCCAAGACGGAGAGTTGCACACTAGCCCCCATGAGGACAAAGAGGATAATTTCTGCCCCAATCCATAATCCATCAAAACCTTTACGAATTTCTCGGGCTAGGGGAGCATCGAATTCCAGTAAAAAATAACCTGTTGACATGACGGCCATATAACCGGAAAAGAGGGGGATTTGTTCGGCCGTCACGACCAAAAGCAGGGCAATTCCGGCCACAACGAGGGTATCCTGTACACTATTTTGAGTCCAGTTTTGCCGCACTAACAGGGAAATAAGCCAACGGGCGGCACAAAATCCTAAACCAATACCGACAGCAATTTGACTGATGACTTGCAGGGGGAGTAATTCCAGCGCGTTTAAGGTCAGGCCACCGGGGAGGGTGATTCCGGTGTCCATGCCTTGGGAGAGGAAATTGAGCAGGAGGTTAAACAGCAGGAGGAGTAAGACATCGGAGACGGCACTTCCGGTTAGAATGGTGTCGGGGATGCCTTTACTGACACCCCAGCCTAGACTTTTGAGACGTAACATTCCGGGGACAATGACGGCGGGGGATTCTGCCCCTACGACACAGCCTAGCAGGAGTCCAGTCATCCAGTCTAGTTGAAAGAGGAAGATAGAGGCGATCGCAACTACAACCGCTTCAAAAGTGGCAGGGAGAAAGCCTAAGCGAATGGCCACGCTACCTTGTTGAGCCAGTTTTTCCCAGTCTAATCCTAACCCGGCCTTCATCAAGATGATCATGACCGCGATAATCCGCAGGGACTGAGCCGATTCCAGTATTTCTGATGTGAGAACATTAGCCACTTCTGGCCCTAAGATAATCCCCGCCAGAATCATCCCAAATAGGGGCGGTGCTTTTAAACGTCGGGCAATTTGACCGACAAAAAAGCCCATGAGCAGAATCCAAAGGAGGCTAGTAAGCATTACGAAATAGGGAACAGGGAACAGGGAGTCGGGAGTCGGGAATCGGGAATCGGGAATCGGGAATCGGGAATCGGGAATAGGTGATAGGGAATAATTATCAATTCTCCCCTGCTCCCCTGCTGCCCGTTCCCCGTTCCCCGTTCCCTGTTGTTTAATCTACCCGTTCTAATTGCCAGAGAATTTGATTCCCTTCTCTGCGGACTCTTGAAATTACCCAATTTCGCCAAGACCAGTGATCCCCACGACTCGTGACAGCACTAGCATTCACGTCCATCAGGTCAGCTAATTCAGAACTGCTGATTAAGTAACCTTTGGTCGCAATTTCCTCAGCAATTCGCAAGGTGTCAATTAAGTTTTGCAGTTGGGTGACTCGCACTTCGCGAGGAATTTGCACATCTTCAAGGATATTCGAGTTCATTTCACTCATGATTTGGTTGACATCCACTAGAAAAAGGGCTGTTGCTTTCTTGATAACCTATCCTTAGATGTAGTTTCAAGTCTGACAAGCCTGTTACGAATTTCCAGATAAGGTGAAAGCTGCCCAGTAATAAGGATGAGCATAAGGAGTTAGATCCCCATTGCCTTGATTTAAGGTTTCTTGGCGTTGACGGGCGGCAGTGACTAACTCTTCCGATAGAGATTGGGGATAGGTTTCCAATTCCTGCGCTCGGTCTAAGTACCATTGCACTAATTGACGAACGGTTAAATGGCGTAACCACTGTTGGGTTTGTTGGAGAGCGACGGCGGCCGTTTGACGGCGGGCGATGCGTCGGTAGAACTCCACCATGAATAATAACCGCACGGTGGGATCAACCGACCAGAGGGGACGGAGGACAGCCTTCACCCCTTGGCTATTGAGAATGGTAGCAATTCCGCCGTAGTCGGGGCTGTCTTCCGGGTATCCTGTCACGGGAATCTCGACGGCGCCCAAGGTGACGAGGGGATAACGGGAGAGGGGGAGGGAGGAGAGTTGGCGTAGGGTGAGCCGTTCTGACCCTTGCAGGACTAGGGTAGATTGGAGAGGATTGACGGTGTTATAGGTGGTGTGGGCGAGGAGGTGTAATAAACCTTGTCCCGCCCCAATGGCCTCTAAACTTTGCCGTTGACTGATTGAGGTGGGATCTAAACGCTGCATATTCCCCACAATAACCCCCAATAGAGCGGCTTCTAAGCCCGATTGAGTAATATGGGTTCGATTGCTTCCGGGCGGGGCTGTAGGGCATTCTAGGCACAGGAGAGGAAGGGTTGAACTGGGGGGGTCAGTCCCGAAGTCTTCCCCTTTTAACCACGGATCCGCTAAATCGTCGGTGGGGGATTCCGGGGCAAGGTCGGCGACCAGTTCCCCCAGTTGTAAACTCGGAAGGGTGGTCACAGTGACGCGCTCTCCCAATAAGGCCGTTAGGGGGAGACGGTGTAAGTCTTGATGGGGAATTAAGATGATTTGGTCAATGGATTCGTCCTCTAATTCGTCCCAAATTTCGGGAACTTGCAGGATCTCTTGCAGGCTTTCTAAACAAGCAGGTAGTTGATCGGCAAAATGTTCTAAGTCCTGCTGGGCTTTATCCCATACCCCTAACCACTCTTTGAGGCGCATTAACCGTTTGCGGGCGGCGGTGTACTCGTCTACATTCTCTTGGGTGCGTTCTTTTTGTTGGGGGGTTTTGTCGGGTTTACTGGCTTTGCGGCGGGGTTCTTCCCCTAATCCTAACAGTTCCAATAATAAATCAAGGGAGGCCTCGCTGTCGGCTTTGGCGGACTCCACCCGAGAACGTAGGGAGGGACTCAAGACCACATTTAAGACCACATTGGGCGTATGTCCCACGACAAGGGGTTCTGGGGCATTGGGTTTTAAGATAAAGGTGGTGAGGGTATTGGGGCTAATATGCCAATAGAGTAGAGCAGTTTGGGGGGGGATTAGACGCTGCATGGCTTCCCAGTTTAAGCGGGTTTGCCGCCATTCAGGACGATCCAGCAACCAGGAGAGAACCCAGTGGCGGCTGGTTTCGGCGGCTTCGAGGGCTTGTTTAAATTCCCCGTTTTGCAGGGCTAGATCCACCGCTAAGGCGTTTAATCCCGCTAGTTTCAAGCTCAGTTGCTTTTGCTGCTCTGGGTTGAGGTTTCCACTGGTGAGCAGGGTTTGTTGCAGGGATAAAGCCTTTTGATGAACCGCTTCGGCTTGTTTTAACTGTTCTAAGCAGAGATGGGTTTGAATTTGCTCTTGCCAGAGTTGCAAGGTGAGTAGGGGGAAGGCTTCGGGGGTTAAAACATCTAAGGCTTCATTACTACAGTTTAAGGCGGTTTGCCATAAACCTTGGGGTTTTTCTTCTTCTAGGGCTTGGTGGTAGTGGGCGAGGGCAATTTGTCGTTGCAGTTGACCCCAAGCTTCGGGGTATAAGTCGGGGGAAAGGGCGCTTAGACCACGTTCTAAGTTGGCCAATTGTCCCTCGTAGCCTCGGAGGTTTAAGCGGGGGTCATTCTGCACTACGGGGCTAAGGGCCATTAACAACAGGTCGGCCTCTCCGGAGCGTTTGGCCGCCCGACTGCGCCCTGACCAGATTTCCCACTCTTCCCCGGCTAGTTGTAGACAACGGTCAAAACAGCCAATGGCTTCCTCGGGGCGGTTGAGGGCGAGGAGGGTGAGGGCGCGCCCTTTCCAGGCGAGATCAAAGTTAGGTTCACAGGAGAGGGCGTGGTTGTAACTATCAAGGGCTTCGGGGTAGCGTTGCCATTGATAGAGGGTGTTGGCGCGACCATACCAAGCTTCGGTGAGGGTTTTATTTTGCGCGATCGCCTGATCATAAGACATCAAGGCCTCATCGTTACGCCCCAAGGTTTGCAGCACATTCCCCCGACTACACCAAACGGCGGCAAAGTTAGGATTAACGGCAATTACTCGGTCATAATCGGCGAGGGCTTGTTCCCATAGCCCTAAATCGGCTTTAGCATCCCCCCGACTCCAGAGGACGGCGTGATCATTGGGGCGCAATTCGAGGGCTTTTTCATAACTGGCGATCGCTTCTTGTTCCCGTCCCAGTGCAGCGAGTGCCAGACCTCGGTTATACCAGATTTCGGGATCATCTAATTTCAGCCGTAGCGCCCCGTCATAACTCATGATGGCTTCTTCATACATCCCCCGACTTTTCTGGGCATTGCCCCGACTCGACCAGGCTTTATAAAAGTCGGATTTTAAGTCAATGGCGCGGTCATAACAGGCTACGGCTTCCTCATAGCGTCCAATATTGTCTAAACTGTTGCCGCGACTGTACCAGGCTTTATGGAAATCGCCCTTGATTTGTAATACTTGGTCGTAGGAGGCGATCGCTTCTTCATAGCGCCCCAACTCATCCAAGGCCAGACCGCGATTATACCAAGCCTTATGAAAGTCCGGTTTTAAGCCAATCGCCCGATCATAAGACTCGATGGCCTCGGAATAGCGACTGAGGTTTTTTAACCCTAGCCCTCGATTGCCCCACGCTTGATAGTAGTCGGGTTTTAACTCAATGGCCTTTTCCCAAGCCGCGATCGCCTGTTCAAAACTCCCCAACTCGTAAAACTGCACCCCTTGATTAAAGGCGGCCTCAGCGGCATCATTACTCGACACCGGGGGCGGTGAGGGCGCGGTGATTCCTTGAGCGGCATTGCGTTGATTAATTTGCCGCACCAACTCCTGAATAATCTCTTGGGGATCATTCGACTGTAACCCCAAACGCTGGGCGACCTGTTGCACTAAATTCTCATCCTGTTGCAGTCGCACTAACAATTCATCCAGGGTAATCGTGCGATTGTCCCCGGTGGGGATGGTTTGGGGGTTGAGAGGGGGAATCCCACTGCTGGGGGGGGGCGGTAACACTGTTTCCGGTTCCGAGGGGGGAGGCGTGGGGGCTGGGGGATCCGGTTGGGCGCGATAAACTGGGGGATCGCTATACTGCCAAGTGTCACTATCACCTTTACTCTCTCGTGCCACTAAGAGGCGACCAATTCCCCCAGCCGTCTCGCCGACTTTTTGGTATTTCGGGAGCGATCGCGTCACTTCACCCAAGGCAACCAAACGTCTAGCTAAATCGGGATTTGAGTTAGAAGCGGCCAATATTTTCGCCCCATAGCGTTGTAGCCACTCCACCCATTGTTCAATGGTGCCGCGACTTTCGAGGGCTTCAAAAAACCGTTGAACGCGAATCGGTTGCCAACCATGTCCTACCCCTTCTAAGAGTTGGGTAAACAAAAACTCATAATCCTTATCGGTTAAGGGTTGAGTCGATTCCTCCACCACATCCTCAGTCGCCTCCGACCCATCCTCCGGGTGCATATGGATTTGGGGGTTCAGTTGTTGGGAGAGATTTTTGAGCCACTTTAACATTGTTTCTAGTCCTTTCTCGTTGGGAGACACGACGCGGAAGCCGTGGGTGTTACTGGATTAATTATCAATTTAAGGGGATTAGAGGAGTAAACTAATTTTTAACCCCCAACTCCACAACTGCCCAGTATCCCCCGGGGCATGATCGATGATCCAGAGTTGCCAATTGCCTCGCCCAGACCGTCCCCTAAGACGCTGGAGGAGGGGAGTATTGAGGGAATTATACGTGGCGCGTAACAGAGTTTGGTTGCCCAGACTGCGATTTTGTAAAAGTAAGGTTTCTCCCGTGGGGGGGAGCAGATAAACCTCCAAATCCCCCAGAAACTGGTGTCTGAGTTCCAGTTGTACCTCCACCTGTTCCACCTGTCCGGTTTGATTGAAGGCGATCGCACTCACCCCCCCCCGAGGATCATGATCGGGGATAGTGAGGGGCTGATTTTGCCGTAATTCTAAGGTTTGTATAGAACCCGTCCTCCCCCCTTGGGCCTGTTGTTGTTGGGCGGCCTGCACTGCCCGAAAAGCGTTCACTTTCCCGTAACCAAACCATTGAGAATGACCTTGTTGATTGTACGTCCCCAGTTGTAACCCTAGTTGGGGGTCGCGATCGCGGTCTACAATCTTATCGGTGCTATTCTGCAACAGTTGCTTCACCTGTTGGGCGGTTAAGTCAGGGTTAACCGATAGCATCAAAGCCGCCACCCCAGCCACCACCGGGCAAGCGCTGGACGTGCCGCCAAAACTACGGGTAAAATCCCCCGAATCATAGCCCAAATCTCCCAATAAATCTGTGGTAAAAATTCCCCGTCCCGGCAACCACGTTGTCACTCTCGGCGCCGTTTGCACAAACCCCGTCTGTTGAAACCACATCCCCGGCGGGGCATTATTACTAGGCGCGCAGACTGAAATATGTTCCCCCCAATTACTATAAGCCGCCTTCTTATTCAAGCTGGTCGAAGCCGACACCGCAATCACATCTGGATGAGCCGCAAAACCACTTAACCAATCCGTCGGCCCATTGAGTAAATTATTTGGCCAGTCTCGCTCATAGATTTTCCCCTGTACCGGACGGTTAGCATTGCCCGCCGCAAAGACAATCACGCAGCCCTTGCCGTCTCGCCCTTGGGTCGCCGCCCGGTGCAAGGTCGCCCGTTGCCGTAGGGAGAGGGGAAAGTGAACCACCGCCGCCCCCCAACTACAGGAGATCACATCAGCTTTTTTCTCCACCGCCCAGTTAAATAACTGCTCAATCGACCGATCATCTAAATAGCCCGTCGTCCGCAAGGGCATCAGAGCGCAGTTCGGGGCCACGCCGATAATTCCTGTCCCATTTTCCTCCGCTACCGCAATTCCCGCGCAGGCTGTGCCGTGACTTTCTTGGCGGTTGCCGGGGATGGGTAAAAAGTCCTGATCTTTGAAGTCATAGGGGGCGACAATTTTTCCCTTGCCTTGAAAGTCGGGATGATTCAGGTCAATGGCATCATCGGCAACAGCCACCACTACCGAACGCACCCCCCGGGTAATATCCCAAGCTTTCTCGATCTCAATATGAGAATTAACCGCTAATTGATTGCCCCCTTGGTGAAATAAGTACCATTGTTCGCTGTAATGTTCTTCTTGGGGACGATAATAGGCCGCCTGTTGCAAAATCACATTCGGTTCTGCGGTGAGGATGTCAGGATGGGCGCTTAAGCGATTGGCGAGTTTGAGGGGGTTTTCTGGGGAGGTGGGGGTGAGGAAATAAATAAAGGTGTTGGGGATGCCGGGGATGGCTTCTTGGCGGTCGAGTCCCCAACTATCGGCAATGGCTTGTTGTTCCGTTTCGGTCAGGGAGTCCCGAAATTGCAGGGTGATTTCCCGACTCAAATAGAGTAAGGTTTCGGGACTCTGTTGGAGTTGGTAGACATGACTGGCAAAAGCCACCTCGGGATGTTGCCGAGCGAGGGCGAGTTGTTCCTCTAGGGCTTGGGGGGTCACTCGCACCTCCCATAATTCGCTGGGGGGAATCGCTCTCAAACGCCACTGTTGAAAGGCTGGGGGGATTTCCTTAGTCTTGAGCGCGAGGGTAAAGCGATCGCCCACTTTCAGCAGGGGTAACTCTTCCCCCCCCCGTTGTAAAATTAGACCGATTTTCGCTTCAACTACCCCAGTGGGACTGGGAGAAACTTCTACCTCTTCCGGGTTAGTCATGGTGTCTGATTGAGAACGATGAGATATCTCATCTAACCCCGTTAAAGTGGGGCTAGGAGTTTCAGCCTAATTATAGGGGATGTCTTGAACAGGGAACAGGGAACGGGGGAGAGGGGGAGAGGGGGGGAGGGGGAGAGGGGGAGAGGGGGGGAGGGGGAGAGGGGAGAGGGGGGAGGGGGAGCAGGGGAGCAGGGAATAGTGGCTAGTGAATAGCCAAAACTCTTGACTATTGCCTTTTCCCGACTCCCTAGGGCGCAAGCATTGCGCCCCTACACCGATTCCCGCCTCCCGACTCCCGACTCCCGATTCCCCCCACCAATTCCCCAATTGTTCCAACAGAGTGCTAAAATCGTATGCCAACAGACAGGAGTTGTTTCCTGTCGTGATTGTGTTGTGTTTTGCGGCCTTGGCCTAAGAGGTTATTCAATGCTATTTTTCGGAACGGTTCGCCGCTTCAACCTTCAACTTCTGCTGTGCGCCCTCCTCGCGGGGATGATTCTGCCCACTGCGGCACAAGCTCAAGTCCCTTTAGAAGATGGCGATATTGACCCCAATTTTACGCCCTCCGATGGGTTACGCCCCCTACAACAAAGCACCAGTCTTCTAAGTATTCCGGGGGGACAACGGTTATTAGATGAAGCTAGTCGAGCGGTGGGCAACCAAAACTATGATTTAGCTGCCCAAAGACTCCAAGAAGCGCGCCAAGTCTTTAACCAACTGTCTAATTTTTATCAACAGCTTTCTTCGACCTTTTCGGGGATTGATAACCGGATGTCAGAGTCTCACCGGAGAAATGCTCTGAATACCGCCCAGTTGCGAGATCAGGCGACCTACCAATTGGCCTTAGTCCATCGCGCTCAAAATAAGCCAGATTTGTCTGTGCCGTTGTTGATTCAGATTGTGCGATCGCAAAACCCCACCACTGAATTGGGCAAAAAAGCTTATCAGCAACTCTTTGAACTCGGTTTTGTTGAAACCCCTTTTCCCCGTCCTCCTCAATAGAGTGCATCAGTGACCCAAAAAAGAGGGGGAGTAATCAAGTCATAAGTAGGGTGATAATAGGGAATAAGCACAATTCCCTATGGTTTCCATTCACTCCTCCTTGATTTCTCCCTGTTCACTGGTGTAGGGTGTCTCGGACTGGAGAACGGAAAAGCGGAATCTCAATGGCGAACAGGGATACACCTAGTTACTTGACCCATCACTGGAAACCCCTGATTTCCCCTTGATGCCCATCCTTAACCTAATGTCGGGAATAATTCCCTTATCTTCTGTCTTGACCTTTCGAGCCAAAATATTACAGAAGTTGCTGGACTCTTTCCACAGGTAAATCCAGTAACGCAGCAATTTCCGATGGACTTTGACCACGACTCAAGAGACGTTGAATTAAGTTTCTTTGAGCTTGTTCCACCCCCTGTTCAATCCCTTGTTCCATCCCTTCTTGCCAACCTTCCTGACGACCTTCCTGACGACCTTCTTGACGACCTTCCTGACGACCTTCTTGGCGGCCTTCTTCAAAAGCTTCTTGATAGAAACGAGTTTGTTTTAAATCCGTTAATCCTAACATTTCTGCTATCTCCTCTCGACTCAGTTGGGGTAATTTGTACACAACAATTGTTTCAATTAAGTCAATAATATCTCGCTGAATGGGACTGGTGTCTAATACCTCTTGGGTTTGCTGAATTAGTCTTTGTGCCAGTTCCATCGCTTGGCCTTCTTCTTCCACCACTAACTGAATTATACTCACTCCTAGACGTTCCTGTACTCCTTCTAACTCGTCGAGATAGA